>JAJZTN010000132.1 GCA_021848885.1 Actinomycetes bacterium | reverse complement strand
CCGCGTGGCGGCACGATGGAGGTGGTGGCCGGTGGTGGTAGGAGCTCGCCGACGCGCCCCGACCGGGATGGCCGAGCCGCTGGTCGGGCTGATTGGCGGCCGCTCGGCCACTGCGCTGGTCGAGGACATGGGCTTGGAGACGGTCGGGGACCTTCTCATGCACCTTCCTCGCCGCTATGCCCGCCGTGGCGAGCTCACCGACCTGGCGTCCCTCGCCGAGGGTGAGTTCGTCACCGTGCTGGCCGAGATCGCCGAGGTCCAGTCCCGTCGGATGAGCTCCCGGCGCGGCTGGCTGCTCGAGGTGGTGGTCACCGACGGGCGGGGTCGACTCACCCTGGCCTTCTTCAACCAGCGGTGGCGGGAGAAGCAGCTGGTCCGCGGCCGCCGCGGGCTCTTCTCCGGCAAGGTCGGGCACTTCCGCGGGGTTCGCCAGCTCGCCCACCCGGACTATGAGCTGCTCGCCGACCCGCTGGTCGCCGTTGATGAGGCACAGGCATGGGCCAACGAGGTCATCCCGGTCTACCCGGCCTGCGCGACGGTGTCCTCCTGGACGCTGGCCCGGTGTGTGCGCACGGTGCTGGACACCCTGAGCCAGCTGCCCGACCCGATCCCCGCACCGGTGCGGGACAAGCATGGTCTGCCTGACCTGCTGCAGGCGCTGCGCTGGGTGCACCGGCCGGCCGACCTTGCCGATGTCGCTCGCGGCCAGCATCGGCTGCGCTGGCAGGAGGCCTTCCTCCTGCAGGTCGCCTTGGCTCGTCGCCGGGCCGAGCTGGGCGCCCTGGCGGCGGTGCCGCGTCCGGCTCGTCCCGACGGTCTGCTCGCCGCGTTCGACGCCGCACTGCCCTTCCGGCTCACCGCTGGGCAGCAGGCGGTCAGCGCCGAGATCCTCACGGACATGGCGGGCAGCCACCCCATGCACCGGCTGCTGCAGGGCGAGGTGGGCTCCGGCAAGACCGTCGTTGCCGCGCGGGCCATGCTCGCCACGGTCGACTCCGGTGGCCAGGCGGCGCTGCTGGCCCCCACCGAGGTGCTCGCGGCTCAGCACCTGCGCTCACTGCGTGCCCTTCTCGGCCCGCTCGGGCGGGCCGGTGAGCTGGGGGCACCCGAGCGGGCCACCCGGGTGGTGCTGCTCACCGGCGGGCAGGCCAGCGCCGCACGCCGGGCCGTGCTGGCCGAGGCCGCCTCCGGTGCTGCGGGCATCGTCGTGGGCACCCATGCGCTGCTCGAGGCCAAGGTCGGCTTCGCCGAGCTCGGCCTCGTCGTCGTCGACGAGCAGCACCGCTTCGGCGTCGAGCAGCGCGACTCGTTGCGCGACAAGGCAGACCGCCCGCCGCACCTGCTGGTGATGACCGCCACGCCCATCCCGCGGACCGTGGCGATGACGGTCTTTGGCGACCTGGAGGTCTCGACGCTGACCGAGCTTCCGGCGGGGCGGGCGCCGGTGGCTACCCACGTCGTGCCGGTGCGGGACAAGCCGCACTACCTCGCGCGGGTCTGGGCCAGGCTTCGCGAGGAGGTCGAGGCCGGTCATCAGGGTTTCGTGGTCTGCCCCCGCATCGGGGAGATTGCCGGGGTCAGCCGGCGGGGTCTGGACGAGGAGGAGGCCGGTCGTGCCGAGGGCCTCGCCGACATCCCTGTCGCCGATCCGACAGGCGATGGCACCCGGCTGGCCGACGGGCTGCCCGCGACGGTCACCGAGCTGCTGCCCTACCTCGCCGAGGGTCCTCTCGCCGGGCTGCGGCTGGCCGCTCTGCACGGCCGGATGAGCGCCGAGGCCAAGGACGACGTGATGTCCCGGCTGGTCCGCGGCGAGGTCGACGTGCTGGTCTCCACGACGGTCATCGAGGTCGGCGTCGACGTGCCCAACGCCAGTGTCATGGTGGTCGTGGCCGCCGACCGGTTCGGGGTGTCTCAGCTGCACCAGCTGCGCGGCCGGGTCGGTCGCGGCCAGGCGCCGTCAGTGACCTTGCTGGTCACCGACGCCGAGCCGGGCACCGGCGCCCGGGAGCGGCTGGAGGCGGTGGCGGCCACCGCAGATGGCTTCGAGCTCGCCAGGGTGGACCTGCAGCAGCGCCGCGAGGGCGATGTGCTGGGTTCGGCCCAGTCCGGTCGGCACTCCAGCCTGCGGCTGCTGCGCGTGCTCGACGACGAGGAGATCATCCTCGCGGCCAGGACCGAGGCCACCGCTCTGGTCGCCGAGGACCCATCGCTGGCCGCCCACCCCGCCTTGCGTGCCGCCGTGCGCGCCGAGCTGGGCGATGACAAGGTCGTCTACCTGGACCGGACCTGAGCGGGCACGATGCCGACGTGACACGCATCATCGCCGGGGTTGCCGGTGGGCGCAGGCTGCGCACCCCGACCGGCATGCGGACCCGGCCCACGACCGAGCGCGCCCGGGAGGGTCTGTTCGCCACGGTGGCGTCGCTGCGGGGCGAGGTGTGCGGGGCCCGGGTGCTCGATCTCTACGCCGGCTCGGGTGCGCTCGGGCTGGAGGCGCTCTCGCGCGGCGCGGCGTGCGCCCTGCTGGTGGAGTCCGATCCCACCGTGGCTCGGCTTGCCGCGGACAACGCCGTGACACTCGGGCTGTCCGGGGCGCAGGTGCTGCGGGCCGGGGTTGAGACGTTGCCCGGACGGGCACGCGGGCCCGAGGCCGGCGCCGGCTACGACCTCGTGCTGGCTGACCCGCCGTACGCAACGGCCGTTGAGGAGATCGCCCGGGTTCTGCTCGGGCTGGCCGAGGCCGGCTGGCTCAGCGAGGGCGCGCTCACCGTGGTGGAGCGACCGAGCCGGGACGTCTGGGCCTGGCCGAGCGGTTTCACCGGCGTACGGCAGCGCCGCTACGGCGAGACGACGCTGTGGTACGGGCTTTGGTACGGTCACGCCGGCCATGTCGAGTCCGGTGCGGATCCGCAGGCCGGGCCGGGACGCCAGGATCGTGCACCGGCCGAGGAGGTCCCGTGAGCATCACCCGTCGTTGCGTCTGCCCCGGCTCGTTCGACCCGGTCACCAACGGCCACCTCGATGTCATCTCCCGCGCCCACGCGCTCTATGACGAGGTGGTCGTCGCGGTGGGGGTCAACCTCGGCAAGAACGGGATGTTCGACCTTGGCGAGCGGGTGGACATGCTGCGTGAGGCCCTGGCAACCCTTGCCGGGGTCGAGGTCGTCCCCTTCGAGGGACTGCTCGTCGACTTCTGCCGGGCCAGGGACATCCCGGTGGTGCTCAAGGGCCTGCGTGCCGCAGGTGACTTCGACTACGAGTTGGCGATGGCGCAGATGAACCGGCGGCTGAGCGGGCTGGAGACGGTGTTCGTGCCGACCCATCCGGGGCACGCCTATCTGTCGTCTAGTCTCGTCAAGGAAGTGGCCAAGCTGGGTGGTGACGTGGCGGGGATGGTTCCCGACGCCGTGCTGGCCAGGCTTCGCTCCCGCCTCGGGGCCGATCCCGCCGACCCGCTTCGGTAGCCCTGCCCCATCCGCTGGCCCGCACCGAGGAGGTCCCCGTCGCCGTGGACGTGCACGACAAGCTCGACGAGCTCACCGCGATCGTGGAGAACGCCCGGTCCATGCCGTTGTCCTCCTCGTGCGTGCTCAACCGTGGTGAGCTGCTCGCGCTGCTGGACGAGCTGCGTCAGCTGCTGCCCGAGGAGCTTCAGCACGCCGACCTGCTGCTGGCTGACCGCGAGGCGGTGGTCGCCGAGGGGCGCGCCGCGGCCGAGCGGATCCTCGCCGCGGCCCACCAGGAGCAGGCACGGCTGGTGAGCGAGACCGAGGTGTGGATCGAGGCACGCCGACAGGCCGACGCGATGCAGGCCGAGGTCGAGGCCGAGTCGGCACGGATGCGCCGCGAGGTCGACGACTACGTCGACACCCGGTTGGCCAACTTCGAGGTGGTCTTGGAGAAGACGCTCAGCACGGTGCGCCGCGGCCGCGAGAAGCTGCACGGGCGCCACGAGCTGGACGAGCTGGGCAGCCTGGCCGACGCACCGGACCTGGGCGAGCAGGTCGCCGGAGCCGAGCACGGGGCTTGAGCGAGGCAGCGGCCACCAGCTCGCCGCTTTGTGCGGGCGCGCAGCGGTCGGCTACCCTGGCCGGCGGTCACGTCCAAGGTCACCACACGTCATGTCTGAACAGAGCAGGAGTCAGCACCGCCGTCTCGACCCCACGTCCCCGCTGGTGATCGACACTCGCGAGCTGGGCCGGCGTCCGGGGTCGATGCGCGAGGTGCACCGTGCGGCTCCCGCTCCGGCCGGGCTCGGCATTGACGTGCTTGGGGTGCCCGAGGGCTCCGATCTCGCGGTGGACGTCCGCCTCGAGGCGGTGCAGGAGGGTGTGCTCGTCTCCGGCCGGGTGCTGGCGACGGCGACCGGGGAGTGCGTGCGCTGCCTGGAGGTGGTGCAGGTCCACCTGGACGTGCCGCTGCAGGAGCTTTTCCTCTATCCGGGCGGCCGCCAGGGCGGCAAGGAGGAGGACGAGCTGCCCGAGCTCGTGGGCGACCACATCGAGCTCGAGCCGAGCGTGCGTGACGCGGTGGTGCTGGCACTGCCGCGACAACCGGTGTGCCGGGCTGACTGCCCTGGTTTGTGCTCGGTGTGCGGGCGCAGACTGGCGCAGGACCCTAACCACCAGCACGAGGACGTCGACCCCCGGTGGGCGGCGTTGCACGGACTTGTGGACAACGATTGACCGACGACGAGGAAGAGAGCTGATCGTGGCCGTCCCGAAGCGGAAGATGTCGCGCAGCAACACCCGGGCCCGCCGCAGCCAGTGGAAGGCGGCGCCGATCACGCTGGCGACCTGCGACCAGTGCCGTGAGCCGAAGCTGCCCCACACCGCATGCCCCACCTGCGGCACCTACAAGCGTCGCCAGGTTCTTTCCGTTTGAGCCGGTGAGCAGCGCTGAGGACCCCGGCACCGGTGACAAGGTGGCATCGGTGGCGTCGGTGGAAGCTGTGGCCGTCGAGCTGGCGCTCGACGTCGACCCCGACCTGCTGCGCCGGGCCCTGACCCACCGGTCCTACGCGTACGAGAACGGCGGGCTGCCCACCAACGAGCGCCTGGAGTTCCTCGGCGACTCGGTGCTCGGGCTCGTTGTCACCGACACGCTCTTCCGGGAGCACCCGGACCTGCCCGAGGGGCAGCTGGCCAAGCTGCGCGCCGCGGTGGTCAACATGCGTGCCCTGGCGGAGGTGGCCCGCGGGCTGGAGCTCGGACGGTTCATCCGGCTCGGCCGCGGCGAGGAGACCACTGGCGGGCGGGACAAGCTCTCGATCCTGGCGGACACCCTCGAGGCCGTCATCGGGGCGGTCTACCTCTCCCGCGGACTGCCGGCGGCGACGGCTCTGGTGCACCGTCTGCTCGACCCGCTGATCGCCGAGTCGGCCACGCTGGGGGCGGGCCTGGACTGGAAGACCAGCCTGCAGGAGCTCACCGCCATGGTCGGTCTGGGGGTGCCGGAGTACGTCGTGGACGAGGACGGCCCCGACCACGAGAAGACCTTCACCGCGCTGGCCCGGGTGGGCGGGCGCGACTACGGCGAGGGCAGCGGGCGGAGCAAGAAGGAGGCCGAGCAGCAGGCGGCGGCCAGCGCCTGGGAGAGCATCCGCACCGAGTTCGGCATCAAGGACGTCGACGGTCGCTCGATGTCCTACGACGGACTCGACGGCGACCGGGCCTGAGCCGCTCGACCGTGAGCGACCAGCGCGGGCCCTGCCGGGCAGCCCGGGCCATCACCCGCGTGGCCCGTCGCCGCGGCGTGACCAGTTGCCAAGGCGCGACCCGTCACCGCGGCGCGGCCACTGCAGGCCGGTCCCGTGCCCGAGCTTCCTGAGGTCGAGGTCGTCCGCCGCGGCCTGCAGCAGTGGGTCGTCGGGCGGGGTATCGACGACGTCGAGGTGTTGCATCCGCGGGCCGTGCGCCGCCACCGTGCGGGCACGGCCGACCTGCGAGCTCGGCTGCGCGGGCAGATCGTGCAGGCCGCGCACCGGCGCGGCAAGTACCTGTGGCTGCCGCTGGGCCAGACGGCGCCCGGTGCCGGTCCCGACGCGCCGCCGAACCACGGTGGCGGGCACCCCGACCGACCCGAGGCGATCGCGGGGGAGGCGCTGCTGGCGCACCTGGGGATGAGCGGGCAGCTACTGGTCAGCGACGCGGCCGACCCGGATCAGACCCACCTGCGGGTCCGGATCAGCTTCGCCGATGCCGGGCCGCAGCTGCGCTTCGTCGACCAGCGCACCTTCGGTGGCCTCGCAGTGGATGAGGTCATCGACCTCCTTCGGCCGCCGGGTCCGGTCGGCCGTCAGTCTCGGTTGCCGCGCACCCTCGCCCATATCGCCCCGGACCCGCTCGAGCCGGACTTCGACCTTCCCTGGGTCATCGCGCGGCTGCGGGCCCGGCACAGCGGGCTCAAGCGCGCGCTGCTGGACCAGACCCTTGTCTCCGGCATCGGCAACATCTACGCCGACGAAGCCCTGTGGCGGGCCCGGCTGCACGGTGCCCGCCGGACCGAGGGCATGCGTCGTAGCGAGCTCGAGCGGCTCTTCGCGGCGGTGCTCGAGGTGTTCACCGAGGCGCTGGCGGCAGGGGGCACCTCCTTCGACTCCCTCTACGTCAACGTCAACGGCGCAAGCGGCTACTTCGACCGGGCCTTGGCCGTCTACGGCCGGGCTGGGCGGCCATGCCAGCGTTGCGCACGCCCGGTGCGTCGAGACACGTTCATGAACCGCTCGGCGTTCAGCTGTCCTGGATGCCAGCCGGCACCGAGGGTCCCACGCTGGTGAGGCAGCCCCCCGACCACGTGCGGGGTGCTGCCTCACCTCGGCCGACCCGCCAGGCGTGCGCCACCTGGCCCGACCGTCGTGACCGTGTCGAGACCGATTCGAGACGCAGTTGACCTCTTCGGCAACGGGTGCGACCCTTGGATGGGTCCGGCCCTCACGGCTCGGCTGCCCAGGTCGGCAGCTGCCCAGGGGTGCCGCGATCCTCCCTCGCCACCGTTGCGCGCAACGTTCGAATGCTGGAGGACCCCTATGGCCAAGGCCCTGCTCGGGCATGTCGGAGGTCCCGACCTCCGACTCGTCGACGAGATGCGGCGGTTGCAGCTTCGGGTGCGGGACCTGGAGGCCGAGCTGCT
>JAJZTN010000131.1 GCA_021848885.1 Actinomycetes bacterium | reverse complement strand
GCTGACCCGCCAGATCTGCCGCACCATCACCCCCGGCGGGAACCACCCCGGCGGCACGCCCGGCGGCGGCACGCCCGGCGGGGGGCCCGGCGGGGGGCCCGGCGGCGCGCCCGGTGGGGGGCCCGGTGGGGGGCCCGGTGGGGGTGGGGGGCCCGGCGGGGGTGGGGGTGCCCGCCCGGGTCGGGGCCCGCGCCCGGCCCCCGCGCGCACCGGGGCGACCCTGCTGGTCACCGACGCCGTGCGGGGAAGCCTGCAGGCCCTGCTCACCCCCACCGGTCGTCTCCTCGACGCCACCGCCTCGGCCCCCAGCTACACCCCACCCCCGGCCCTGGCCGAGCTGATCTACGCCCGGGACCTGACCTGCCGCTTCCCCGGCTGCCGTCACCCGGCCCGCCGCTGCGACATCGACCACGTGGTCCCCCACCCCCGCGGCCCCACCGCCGCGGGCAACCTCGTGGCTCTGTGCCGGCGCCACCACAGGCTCAAACACAGCCCCGGGTGGAGCCTGCGCATCCACCCCAGTGGCCTGGAATGGACCAGCCCCACCGGGCACACCTACCAGGTAGCCCACGCCCAGATCGACCCCGCCACCCCCCTGCCCCCCGACCCCACCCTGCCCCCACCCCCCGAACAGGACCCCGACCCCGACCACGACTGGGACGAGGACGAGGACGAGGACCGGGACGGCGAGGAGGCCTGGGCCGACGAGGACCGGGACGGCGAGGAGGCCTGGGCCGGCTGGGCCGGTGACGGCCGGGTCGACGAGGCCGGCTGGGTCGGTGACGGCTGGGCCGGCTGGGCCGGTGAGGACGGCCGGGTCGACGAGGCCGGCTGGGTCGGTGACGGCTGGGCCGGCTGGGCCGGTGAGGACGGCTGGGCCGGCTGGGCCGGTGAGGACGGCTGGGCCGGTGACGGCCGGGTCGACGAGGACGGCTGGGTCGGTGACGGCTGGGCCGACCCGGCGCACCACCGCGCCCACGACGACGGCCGCGCCGGCGACGACGAGCTCACCGCGGCGAGGACCCCACCCGACGACGGAAACCGGTAGTTGCGAAATTGCGCGACTATGCGATAAGCAGATACCCTCCCGGGTATGTCCACGCCGGTGTCGCAGACCGCTGCGCGGTCGTCCACGCGCGCCGTGGAGCCCGCCGCCACCACCCGCGACGGGGCGGCGGACTCCACGACGCGCGACCGGATGGCCAGCGGCTATGGCCTGCACGCCGAGATCTGCAAGGTGCTCACCGACCCGAAACGGCTGATGATCCTCGACGTGCTGCGCGGCGGGGAGTGCTCCGTGGGCGAGCTGGCCAACCGGACCGAGATCCGGCTGGCCAACGCCAGCCAGCACCTCGGTGTGCTGCGCCGCACCGGCCTGGTCAAGGTGCGCCGGGAGGGCACCACTGTCTACTACCGCATCGCCGAGCCGGCCATCCTGGATGCCTGCGAGATCATCCACGGCATCGTGGCAGCCAGGCTCGGCCGTGCTCCACGTCTGGCCCGGCGCCCCCGGGCGAGGGGAGTTCCACGATGAGCCAGCCCAGCACCCAGCGGCGGCACCGGGTGATCGTCTTCACCACCCCGACGTGCTCGTGGTGCCGCCGCGCCAAGGACTACCTGCGTCAGCAGCGGGTCACCTTCCGTGAGGTTGACGTCTCCCGCGACGCGGCCGCGGCCCGTGACCTGGTCAGGCGCACCGGCCAGACCGGTGTGCCGGTGATCGAGATCGACGGGCGCCCGATCGTGGGCTTCGACAAACCGACGATCGACCGGTTGCTCGGCCTGGGCGCACGTTGAGCCATCAGACGCAGCTGCTGCCCCGCGCTCGGGCCGCCGAGCCCGTGGACCCGGCCTGATCCGGACCGGCCCGAAACCAGACCAACCCCGTCAGTCACACCACACCGCCCTACGGCGGTCACACACCGGAGGAACCCCAACGATGAACGAGGAAGTGCGCCCGCTGGGCAACCGTGTCCTGGTCCGCGTGGTCGAGGAGGCCAGCGTCACCCCCAGCGGTCTGGTCCTTCCAGACACCGCGAAGGAGAAGCCGCAGCGGGGGGAGGTCCTGGCCATCGGCGGCGACGTCGAGAGCGACGGCAAGCTCGCCGTCGGTGACCTCGTGCTCTACCCCACCTACACGGGCACCGAGCTGCGCTTCGGTGGCGTGGACCACCTGATCATCGACGCCGGGGACCTGCTCGCCGTGCTGCGGCCCAGGCTGGCCGAGGCCGTCTCGGCGTGAGTAGCGAGTCGGCGTGAGTAGCGAGTCGGCGTGAGCGAGTCGGCGTGAGCGAGTCGGCGTGAGCGAGTCGGCGGCGCGCCCGGCCGGCCCTGTCGAGAAGGACGGCCAGACCTTCACCGTCGTGCTGGACCGGGAGCAGGACTACCGGTTCAGCGCCGACGTCGGCATACCGGGCGTGCCGCCGCTGGTCATCGACGAGCCCGAGCCACTCGGTGCCGGGGCCGGGCCGAACGCCTCGCGGCTGCTTGCCGCAGCGGTCGGGCACTGCCTCAGCGCCAGCGCCCTGTTCTGCCTGGCTCGCGCGCACATCCCGGTCAGCGGGGCCCGGACCACCGTCACCGGCACCCTGGTCCGCAACGACGCGGGCCGGTTGCGGGTCGGTGCCCTCAGCGTGCACATCGAGCTGGAGGTCGCCGAGCAGGACCGGGCGCGGATGGGGCGCTGCCTTGATCTCTTCGAAGACTTCTGCGTCGTCACCGCCAGCGTCCGGGGCGGGATCGAGGTCGACGTGACGGTCAGCCCGACGTCGTGACGTGCCCGCCGCTCAGCCGGCGGCGTGCCTGACCCGCTCGGGGGAGCCCGCCCCGGGAAGGAACCGACCGCTGTCCCCGCGAAGCGCCCGACCCTGCTCGGCGATGAGCTGGCCGCGCAGATAGGTGCGCACCACCGCGCCTCGCACGGCACGCCCGTGGTACGGCGTCCACCTCGCCTTCGACAGCACGTCCTCGTTGGCCAGGGTGCGTTGGGCACTCATGTCGACGAGGAGGATGTCGGCGTCTGCGCCGGCCGCGATCCGGCCCTTGACCGGGGACAGGCCGTACTGGCGGGCTGGGTTCTCGGCGTACACCCGGGCCACGTCCTCGAGGCTCAGCTGGCCGCGCGCGACCGCGTCGAGAAGCAGCGACATCGTGGAGTCGAGGCCGGGCAGGCCGAAGTGGACGTCCCATATGTCGCCGTCGGCCTTCTGGGCCAAGGTGGAGGGGGCGTGGTCACTCGACATGTGGGTGAGCACCCCGGATCGGAGCAGCTGCCACATCTCGGCCTCGTCGGCGTCGGTGCGAGCCCGGGCCGGTGGGGTGAACTTGCGCAGCGCACCCAGGTCGAGCACCTCCTCCTCGCGCAGCAGGAAGTACTGCGGGCAGGCCTCAGCGGCGAGGCGGGCCCCGCTGGCGCGTTCTCTCGCGGCGTAGGAGGCCACCTCCGGGTGGCTGACGTGAGCGAGGGTGGCGCGGGCGCCGCTGCGCCGGACCAGCAGCGCGGCGACAGCGGCCGCGACAACCTCGGCGTCCCGGTTGCGCCACTGCGGCACGACTCCACCGTCGAGGCGACCCTCGCGGCGCAGCAGCGCCTCGGCCTCGGAGGTGAGTGACTCGTCCTCGCAGTGCATGAGAGTGACCGCGTCGACGAGCGCGCTGGCCTCCAGGTGAGCAAGCAATGCCGCCGCGTCGTGCCCGGGCACGCCGTGGGTGGTGCAGGTGAACAGCTTGAAGAAGGAGACCCCCGCCTCCCACAGCGGGGCGAGCGCGCCCTGCTGGCCGGGCCAGGCGTGCGCGGCCAGCCCGAAGTCGACGGCCGAACGGTCCCGCAGGTAGTCCCTCTTGTCCATCAGGTCCGCGACGGTGCGCACCGGATGGCCGTGGGTGTGCTCGATGATCGTCGTCACGCCGGAGGCGGCGGCTGCCGCGGTTCCCGACGGGAAGTCCTCCCGCTCCGGGCTGCCCGGGTCCATGAGGTGCACGTGGGTGTCGACCCCGCCGGGCAGCACGAACAGACCCGCGGCATCGACCACCTCGCGGGCGCTGGGCAGCTGAGGTCCCACATGGGCGATCCGGCCGGCAGCCACGACGACGTTGGCCCGTCGGCGTCCTGCCGCGGTGACAACCGTGCCACCGGCGATGACGAGGTCGGCGTCTGTCATCGGGAAAGTCAACCTCTCGTGAGCCGTTCTCGGGGGATCGTGACGTCGACCGGGGTCCCCGGTCAGGAGTAGCGCAGCTCCTGGGTGCTGGCGAACCAGTCGAAGGGCTGCGCCGCGGTGCTGACGATGATGCTGTGCGGCCGGGTGTAGCCGCGGAAGGAGTCCACCCCGTTCTCGGTGCCCAGCCCGCTCTCCTTCGTCCCACCCCATGGCGAGGCCGGGTCCACCCGATGGTGGTCGTTGACCCACACGATGCCCACGTCCAGCGCCTGGGCGGTGCGAAGGCACCGGCCGGTGTCGGCACCCCACACCGACGCGGCCAGCCCGTAGGGGCAGTCGTTGGCCTTGGCCACCGCGTCGCCCTCGTCGTCGAACGGGGCCACGACGACGACGGGCCCGAAAACCTCCTCGTGCCACAGGTCGTGGTCGGGGGTTATGCCCCCGATGACGGTCGGCTCGTAGAACCAGCCGTGGGACAGCCCGGGATCCTCGGGGACCCGTCCGCCGCAGAGCACGGTGGCGCCCTGAGCCTGGGCTCGGCCGACCGCCTCGACGACCTTGGCGCGCTGCGCCTGCGATACGAGCGGGCCGATCTGGGTCTGCGGGTCCAGCGGGTCGCCCAACCGCAGCGCCCGGGTCCTCGCCACCAGAGCCTGGACCACCTCGTCATGGATCGTGCGCTGCACCAGCAGCCTGGCCCCCTGCACGCAGGTCTGGCCGGTGGCGATGAACGACGCGAACAGCGCTCCGGCCACGGCGGCCTCGACAGGGGCGTCGTCGAAGACGATGACCGGCGCCTTCCCACCCAGCTCGGCGGTCACCGGCACGAGGTTGCGTCCGGCGTTGGCCGCGACGACCCGGCCGGTCTCGGTGCCCCCGGTGATGTCGAGCTTGTCCAGGCCGCGATGCTCGGACAGCGCCCGCCCGGTGGTCGGCCCCAGCCCGGGTACGACGTTCACCACCCCGGCGGGCACGCCGGCCTCCTCCAGGATCCCGGCGAGAGCCAGCGGCACGGCCGGGCCGAGCTCGGAGGGCTTCACGACGATCGAGTTGCCCGCGCCCAGCGCCGCGGCGACCTTCTTCATCGTGATGAGCAGCGGGTGGTTCCACGGGGTGATGAGCCCGGCCACACCCAGAGGCACCCGACGGACAACGTTGAGGTGGTTGGGACCAAAGTCCGGGACGGTGCCCTCCCACGTCGCGGCCAGCGCGCCGAAGTACTCCAGCCACTCCGGCAGCCGGCGCAGCTGGGCACGCATCTCGCGCAGCGTGCGACCGATCTGGCGGGTCTCCTCGCGGGCCAGGTCGTCCACTCGGTCGGCGAGGATCGCCGCCGCGCGGTTGAGGACGCGGGCCCGGTCTCGGGCCGGGATGCCCCACCAGCGCCGGTCGAGGTAGGCGGCGCGGGCTGCCGCGACCGCCACGTCGACATCCGCAGGGGTGGCGTGGGAGACCTCGAACAGCACCTCACCCGTGGTCGGACTGGCAACGGTGAAGGTGCCCCCGTCAGCGGCGGGCACGTTCCTGCCGTCGATGTGCAGCAGCAGCTGGTCAACCATGAGCGGGGTCTCCTGGGGTGCCGAAGAGGCGGTCGGCGTTGCGGTGGGCCACGAGCTCGAGCTGGTGGTCGTCGAGGTCCGGGGTGTCTGGCGGTTGGCCGAGCTGCTCGACGAGCGCCCCGCCGCCCATGTCGAACGGCGTGTCGGTGCCGAAGACGACCCGGTCGGCACCCACGAGGTCGACCAGCCAGCGCAGCGCGCGCGGACTGTGGGTGAGGGTGTCGTAGTGGAACCGCCGCAGGTACGACGAGGGGGTCTGACGGCAGCCCTGCGCCTCGGGGCGGACCCGGTGGCCGTGGTCGAGTCGTCCGATCTGGTAGGGCAGGTGGCCGCCCCCGTGGACGAGAACGAGGTCTAGACCGCCCAGCTCGTCCAAGGTGCCGGACAGCACCAGTCGCGCCGCGCACACGGCTGTCTGCCAGGGGTTGCCCAGCAGGTTGGTCAGGTAGTAGTCGGCCAGCTCGGGGACGGCCCCGACGTAGTAGGGGTGCACGAGCAGCGGGACCCCCAGCCCTTGCGCGGCGGCCAGCACCGGGCGCAGCCGCACGTCGTCGAGGGGCACACCCTCCGCGTGCGGACCGACCTCGGCGCCGCGCAGGCCGAGCTGGCTGACTGCCCGGTGCAGCTCCGCGACCGCCGCGTCTGGGTCCTGCAACGGCAGGGTGGCCAGGCCCGAGAACCGGCCGTCGCCGTCGCGGACCATCCTCGCGATCCCGTCGTTGACCGCGCGCGCCGCGTCGAGGGCCTCGCCACGCTCGGCCCAGTAGAGGAACAGTGGGGGTGCCGCGGACAGCACGGCCTCGCTGACCCCGGTGGAGTCCATGTGCCTCAGCCGGGCGCTGATGTCGTGGAAGTGCTCCGGGAGGGGGTAGCGGTAGCCCTGCCGGTGCACCACCCATGGCTGAGCGCCGGTGGTGTCCAGCCTGATCCCGTCGGGGCCGTCACCGGCCCGGATAGCCGCGACGAGGTCCGGGGGGACCACGTGCGCGTGCACGTCGACGGCTCTCACAGCGCGGCCAGCACCTCGTCGGCGCCCATCACCCAGCCGAAGGCCTTGCCGATGATGTTCAGGGCCTGCTCGTGCAGCTCAGGGTCCATCGTCTGCACCGCCTCGCGCACCACGACGACCGCATAGTCGCGCACGTTGCCAGAGACCGCGGTCGCGAGCACGCAGCTGTTGGTGTTGACACCGGTCAGCAGCAGGGTGTCCGCGCCGAGCGCGCGCAGGGCATGGTCGAGATCGGTTCCGACGAAGCAGTCGTAACGCTTCTTCCCGTTGACCACAAGGTCACGTGAGGCGTCGTACACCTGCGGCATGAGCTCGAGCCCGGGACTGGCGGGCAGCTGGTGGCGCAGCACGTTGGCGCGGCTCTCCCCGGTTCCCGCGACGGCGGCCCACCACGGGTTGGTGGCGATCTCCGCGGGGCTGCGGTAGCCCGTGACGACGTGCACCACGGGGACCCCGCGCTGGCGCGCCCCGTCGAGGAAGGCGGCGTTGGCGGCAACGACGCGGGCCGCTACCTCGGCCGGCAGCGGCATGGTGGCCACGTCCTGGTCGAGGTGGCCAC
>JAJZTN010000130.1 GCA_021848885.1 Actinomycetes bacterium | reverse complement strand
AGGCCGCCGCCGGCTCGGTGAGCTTCCGGCTGCCCACCGGGACGGAGCAGGTCCGGGCCCGGCGGGCGGCCCGCCAAGCCGCGGCAGCCGGGGTGCGGCGCATCGACGCCCGACGGACCGAGCGGGCACGGCTGATCGCCCGGATCGGGGACGCCCCACGCACCCCCTGGATCTATCTCATCGTGGCCACCGGAGACATCTACGAGGACATCCCGCAGGCCCAGGCCGCCGCGCGGGAGGGGGCCGACGTCATTGCGGTGATCCGCTCCACCGGGCAGTCGCTGCTGGACTTCGTGCCCGAGGGTGCCACCCGGGAGGGCTACGCGGGCACCTACGCCACCCAGGAGAACTTCCGGCTCATGCGCGCCGCACTGGACACCACGAGCCGGCAGCTGGGCCGCTACGTGCGCCTGACGAACTACGCCTCAGGGCTGTGCATGCCCGAGATCGCGGTGCTGGCCGGCCTCGAACGGCTGGACATGATGCTCAACGACTCGATGTACGGGATCCTCTTCCGCGACATCAACCCGATCCGCACCTTCGTCGACCAGCGATTCTCCCGGCAGGTCCACGCCCGCGCCGGGATCATCATCAACACCGGCGAGGACAACTACCTCACCACCGCCGACGCCCTCGAGGCAGCGCACACCGTCACGGTCAGCCAGCTGCTCAACGAGGCGTTCGCCAAGGAGGCCGGGCTGGCCGACTGGCAGCTGGGGCTGGGGCACGCCTTCGAGATCAACCCGGACCTGCCCGACTCCTTCCGGCTGGAGCTGGCGCACGCGCTGCTGGCCCGGACCCTGTTCCCAGCCGCCCCGCTGAAGTGGATGCCTCCGACCCGGCACATGACCGGGGACATCTTCCGAGGCTACCTGCTGGACGGCTTCTTCAACCTGGCCGGTGCGCTGACCGGGCAGGGCATCCTGCTGGTCGGCATGATGACCGAGGCTGTCCTGACGCCTTTCCTGTCCGACCGGGACCTCGCCCTTCGCAACGTCCGCTACGTGCTCAACGCCGCCGGCAGCCTGCACGAGGACTTCGTCCCGGCCCCCGACGGGTTGATCGCCACCCGGGCCCACCGGGTGCTCGCCGAGGCCGTCGAGCTGCTCGAGCGCATCGTCACCGACGGGCTGCTCCAGGCAATCGCCGAGGGGACCTTCGGGCTGATGCGCCGCCCGGCAAACGCCGGGCGGGGCCTGGACGGCGTCGTAGCAAAGGCCGGGGACTACTACAACCCGGTGACCGAGATCCTCGAGGGGAAGGAGCCGGGGAGATGACCCCGACACCCGGCGCCACGGTCGTGCGCCCCTACGGCGACACCACCGGTGACGGCATGGTCCAGCTGTCCTTCACCCTGCCGGTCGGTCTGGACAAGCGGGCCGAGGGAGCGGCGCTCCAGCTCGCCCACAAGATGGGCCTTGACCCGGCGATGGTGGTACATGCCAAGCCGATCGGGGACACCTTCACCTTCTTCGTCGTCTACGGCCGCGTGCACCACCTCGTGGACCTCTCCCAGGTCGAGGTCGTCGAACGGGAGTTCCCGTTGCTGTCGGCCAAGGAGGTCAACGCCGTCATCCGGGAACGGCTGCGCCGCCCGCTGGTGGTGCTCGGCGCCTGCATCGGCACCGACGCGCACACCGTCGGCATCGACGCCATCCTCAACATCAAGGGCTTCGCCGGTGAGAAGGGCCTGGAGTACTACAAGGAGATCACGGTGGTGAACCTCGGTGCGCAGGTGCCGGTGCCCGAGCTGGTGGCCCGAGCCCGGGTCGAGAACGCCGACGCCGTGCTGGTCTCCCAGGTGGTCTCCCAGCGCGAGGCGCACCTGCGCAACACCACCGAGATGTCCGCGGCTTTCCGCGAGGCCTACCCGGCCGGCCACGTTCCGCTGCTCGTCGTGGGCGGGCCTCGTTTCGACGAGTCGATGGCTGCCGAGCTGGGCGTGGACCGGATCTTCGGCCGTGGCACGACGCCGCGGGAAGTGGCCAGCTACCTGGTGCACGCCCTGGCCGGGCCGGCCGGGCGAGCCGGGTCAGCCGAGCGAGCAGGGCGAGCCGGGTCAGCCGAGCGAGCAGGGCGAGCCGGGTCAGCCGAGCGAGCAGGGCGAGCCGGGTCAGCCGGGTCAGCCGAGCAGAAGAGCCGGAGGAGCGCATGAGCAGCGACGATCACCTGAGCGGCACCGACCCCACCCGAGGCGGCGAGACGCTCCCGCCGGGCACCCCGGCCGACCCGCGGCTGGGCACGCGGGTCGTGCACCGTCGCTACGTGCCCTACTCGCACGCCCACTACGCGGGGAACCTGGTGGACGGGGCCTACAGCCTCGGGCTGTTCGGTGACGTCGCCACCGAGCTGTGCATCCGCACCGACGGTGACGAGGGGTTGCTCGCCGGATACTCCGAGGTGCGTTTCCTGGCCCCGCTGCGCGCCGGGGACGTCGTCGAGGTCGAGGCCGTGCTGACCCGGGTCGGCGTACGCTCGCGGACCCTGGACCTGCAGGCACGGGTCCTCGCACGCGGCAGGCCCGAGGTGTCGGCGTCCTCGGCTCGGGCACTTGATGAGCCCATCGTGGTGACCACCGCGATCGGAACCGTCGTGGTGCCCGGACCGCTGCGGGCCTGAGCCGGCGCACCACCCGGCACACCGGTCCGACACGCCGGGGCGACACGCACCGGAAGGTAAAAACTTGGCGACCAGCAGGTGGCCGCTGACCTGCGGATTCGTGTATCGCCGCAGGTCAGCGCCCGGTTGACAGCGACCGCAGGGACGGTACGTTTCCTGCCAGTCCACCACTGGACGACCGGGCGAGTTCCCCTGCGCCCACCACGTCCCAGCCGGACCAGGAGCGATGCGCGCGCGCCGTCGCTCGGCTGCCAGGTCCGGTGCGCAGGGCGTGCGACGCAGGCAAGCTCGCCGGGGGGTGAGACCCGGGAAGGGCCCGGGCGCCCAGTAGACAACGGCCGTCGGTCCGCCGCCAGCGGGCCACGGTCGGTCCGAAGGGCGCACCGGGTCCTGCCCGAGAGCCGGCCAGTCATTGCGGCGAGGCCGCCTCCCGCCCGCGGGGGGCGGCCTCGGTGCGCCCTGCAGGGACGTACGGTAGGCAGGCACACCTCGCCCCGCCCACGGAGTAGGTCCCCATGCCCGTAGCCGACGCCGCGCTCACCGGCGTGTCGGTGCTCACCCTGGCGATCAACGTTCCCGGGCCGGTCGCGGCGGCCCGGCTGGCCACCCTGGGTGCCGATGTGCACACCGTGCAGCCACCCGGCGGGGACCCCCTGGCCCTGGCCTGCCCGTCCTGGTACGCCGATCTGCATGCCGGGATGACGGTGGAGCAGGCCGACCTGAAGTCGGCCCAGGGCCGCGAACGGGTCGAGTCGCTGCTGGCCAGCAGCGACGTGCTGCTCGTCTCCAGCCGGCCCTCGGCGCTGGCCCGGCTCGGGCTGGCGCCGACGGCGGTGTCGGGCCGGCATCCCCGCCTCGTCATGGTCGGCATCGTGGGGGAGGGTGGGGCCGGGGCCGAACGGGCCGGGCACGACCTGACCTATGTCGCCGAGGCGGGCCTGCTCAGCCCGCCGGAGCTGCCCCGCACCCTGCTGGCCGACCTGGCGGGCGCGGCCGAGGCGGTAGCGGCGGTGCTGACCGGTCTGCTGCGCCGGTCCCGCACCGGCACCGGCTCGTTCACCGAGGTTTCGCTGGCCGAGGCTGTGGCCCGCCTGGCCGACCCCCTGCGACACGGGGTGAGCGCCCCAGGTGGGGCTCTCGGTGGTGGGTGGCCGCTTTATGACCTCTACCCGGCCGGCGACGGCCGTTGGGTGGCCGTGGCGGCCCTGGAGGAGCACTTCGCCCGCCGGCTCCTCTCCGGGCTCGGCGTTGCCAGCCCGGACCGGGCGCAGCTGGCCGCTGTGCTGGCAACCCGGCCAGCCGATGAGTGGGAGCGGTGGGCCGCCGAGCGGGACCTGCCGCTGGCGGCGGTGCGGTGAGCACCAGGTGAGCACACCAGGGCGTGACCTGTGCAGACCCTGACCAGCACAGCACCCGCCCGGACCCCGACCGTCGTACTGGGTGCCGCCGTGCTGCCGGCCCGGCTGCTGGCCGCTGTGGCTGGTGGGCTCGCCCTCAACCTGGCGTTCCCGCCGGCCGGGTTGTGGCCGGCCGCCTCGGCCGGTGTCGCGCTGTTCGTGCTGTCGCTGCGCGGGGTGCGGGCCCGGGTCGGCGCGCTGCTCGGCCTGGTGTGCGGTCTGGCCTTCTTCCTGCCGCTGCTGCACTGGTCGGGCACCTATGTGGGTGCCGCGCCGTGGGTGGCGCTGTCCACCGCCGAGGCCGGCTTTCTGGCCCTGCTCGGGGCCTTCGCGCCGAGCCTGCTGCGCCTGCCTGCCGGCTCGCTGTGGTTCGCCGCGGCGTGGGTGGGCGTCGAGGGGCTGCGCGCCCGGGTGCCCTTCGGAGGCTTCCCCTGGGGTGCGCTGGCCTTCGCCCAGGACAACGCCCCCACGCTTGGCCTGGCCGCCCTGGGGGGCGTGCCGCTGGTGTCCTTCGTCGTGGCGCTGGCCGGGGCGCTGCTGGCCAGCGCGCTGGTCCGCCGATCCCCGAACCGAAGGCGTTCCAGCGGACCAGCGCGCTGGGGGGCGGCGCTGCTCGCCGTCGCCGTGAGCCTGCTCGGCGCGCTGGTTCCGCGGCCCACCGCAGGCCCGAAGGTCGAGGTCGCCGTCGTGCAGGGCAACGTGCCCCGGCTCGGCCTGGACTTCAACGCCCAACGCGCGGCGGTGCTGGAGGACCACCTGCAGGCCACCCAGCAGCTTGCGGCCAAGGTGCGCGCCGGTGCTGCGGCGCAACCCGCGCTGGTGGTCTGGCCGGAGAACTCCTCCGACATCGACCCCTTCGCCGACCCGGTCGCAGCCGGGCAGATCTCGGCGGTGACCGACGCGATCGGGGCGCCGGTTCTGGTGGGGGCGGTCGTCGACGGGCCCGGGCCCTACCTGTCCAACACCGCCATCGTCTGGCAACCCGGCCGGGGGCCGACCCAGCGTTACGTCAAGCGACACCCGGCGCCGTTCGGGGAGTACATCCCGATGCGCGGCTTCTTCCGGCTGCTCAGCCCGAAGGTCGACCTGGTGCGGCGGGACTTCGCCCCTGGCCACGGGGTCACCGCGCTGCGGATGGGCCCAGCCGCAGTGGCTCCGGTCATCTGCTTCGAGGTGCTCTACGACGGCCTTGTGCGCAGTGCCGTGCTGGCTGGCGGCACGATCATCGCGGTGCAGACCAACTCGGCCACCTTCGGGCGTTCAGCGGAGTCGGCCCAGCAGCTGGCCGTCGCTCGGCTGCGTGCGGTCGAACATGCCCGCACGGTGCTTGCCGCCTCGACGGTGGGGATAAGCGCGATCATCTCCCCGGACGGTACGGTGCTGACCCGGTCGAAGATCTTCACCCAGCAGGTGCTGGAGGCCCGGGTGCCACTGCGCAGTGAGCTGACGGTCGCGGACAGGCTGGGCGGCTGGCCGGAGGCGCTGCTGAGCGCCTTGGGCTGCCTCGGTGTGGTGCTGGCCGGCACGCGGTGGATGCGCGAGCGGCGCGGCGCCGGGAGGCGCGGCGTTGGGAGGCGGGAGGGGTGGCGGCGAGGGTGAACCAGAACCACCAGGCAGCACCGGTGCCGCCCGAGGGTGTGCTGGTCGTGATGCCGACCTACAACGAGCGGGAGAACCTGGCGGCAGTTGTGGGCCGGCTGCGCACCCAGGTCGGCGGGGCCCACGTGCTGGTGGTCGACGACGGCTCGCCCGACGGCACCGGGCAGCTCGCCGATCAGCTCGCCGAGACCGACGGGCAGGTGCACGTGCTGCACCGTCCGCGCAAGGCGGGCCTGGGTCCGGCGTACCTGGCGGGGTTCGGCTGGGGGATCGAGCACGGCTTCGACGTGCTCGTGGAGATGGACGCTGACGGCTCGCACCGGCCCGAGGACCTGCCTCGGCTGCTCGATGCACTGGCCAACGCCGACCTGGTGCTCGGGTCCAGGTGGGTGCCCGGCGGGGCGGTGCTGAACTGGCCGACCGGACGCAAGCTCATCTCCCGCGGCGGGACAGCCTATGCCCGTCTGGCCCTTGGCGTGCCGGTGCGTGACGTGACCGGCGGGTTCCGGGCCTTCCGGCGCGAGACGCTGCTCAAGCTGGACCTGCACGACGTGGCCAGCCAGGGCTACTGCTTCCAGGTCGACCTGCTCTGGCGCGCCCTGCGGCGCGGGCTGCGGGTCGTCGAGGTCCCGATCACCTTCGTCGAGCGTGAGCACGGGGTGAGCAAGATGAACGGCGCCATCGTGCGCGAGGCCGTCACCCGGGTCACGGTCTGGGGGCTGCGCCACCGGGCGGATCAGCTCGGCCGGTGGGCCCGGCAGAACGCGTCCCGCGAGCCGCGAAGCCCGCGGGATGCTCGGTGACGGGCCAGTCGGGGTGAGCCGCCGCGTCGGTCCAGCGGGTCGACGCTCGCTGCTCGTACGCCGATAGGCGCTCTTGCGGCGGTTGGGCGCTCTTGCGGTGGTTGGGCGGTTAGGCGCTCGTTGAGCGGTGGTTGGGCGCTCTTGCGGTGGTTGGGCGCCTCAAAGCCGATAGTTGCTCGTTGCTCGTTGAGCGGTTAGGCGCTCTTGCGACGGGTCGGCCCGGGCCCTCCGGCAGCCTCGACACCACCGCGGGCTCGAAGGACGGCCAGCCGCTCGGCCAGCACCTCCTCGAGGTCGGCGATGCTGCGCCGCTCGAGCAACATGTCCCAGTGCGTGCGGGCCGGCTTGACCCGCTTGGGTTCGGGTCGGTCCGCGTCGACCCGCAGCGCCTCGGCACCGCAGAAGCGGCACTCCCACACCAAGGGGAACTGCGCCTCGACCGAGAGCGGGAGGCTGAAGTGGTGGCCGTTCGGGCAGTCGTAGGGGATCCATCGCCGCTCGGCGACCTCAACCGTGTCGTCGGTCTCGTAGCTCGCCGCACCGAGGCGAGTGCCTCGCAGTACTCGCTCGCTCATCGGTACGCCTCCTTGTCGTCGGCGGGCCCGCCGACCTCCTGGGGTCCGGAAGCACGGTCGGGTATCTGTATGGCGAGAACGTCTTCCGGCTACACCGTGTTCCGGGCAGCCCCCGGTGCGCCAGCACTCTCAGGCACTTCTCAGACATTCCTGTTCCCCAACGGGAGTTCCGGAACGGGACCCTTGTGCCACCTTGGCCCCCCGGGCGTGTGGCCTGACTGACTGTGCCGCCTGTGCCGCCTGTGCCGCCTGTGCCGCCTGTGCCGCCTGTGCCGCGGAATCGCGCGAAGGTGCAGCGTGGTCCGCGGGGCGGCTCCCGCCGGGCCGCTCCCGCCGGGCCGCTCCCG
>JAJZTN010000007.1 GCA_021848885.1 Actinomycetes bacterium | reverse complement strand
CTCGAGGATCCGAACGAGCACCCAGGCCGGTGTCGCGGAGAAGTCGTACCCGGCGTCGAGGTCCACGTGGTGGATCTCCACCTCGCGCAGCCGCAGCCACGGGATCTCGCGGGCCCGCAGCTCGCGCCCGCCGCCGGTCCGCACGGTGGCCTCCAGCGCCGTCTCGGGCAGCTCGGCGCAGGCTGCCAGGAAGCGCTCTGCCGAGGCTTCCACGTCGGCCTCCAGGTCGCAGGCGCGTCGCGCTGCCCCCGCCTCGATGGCGGCGTTGCGCGCCTCGGGGCTGGGATACATCGGCGTGGGCACCCCGGTCGCAGCCCAGCTGAGCAGGTTGACCAGCGCGTCGGCGTTGCGCGCCACATGGGTCGCCACGTGCCCGCGCGTCCACCCGGGGCAGCGGGAGGCGTGCCCGGCCTCCTCGTCGCTGAGCCCGCGCAGCGTGCTCAGCATCCGATCGGTGGACGCGGTGACCTCAGCCAGCGCCGGGTCGTCGGCGAAAGCGGTCATGGCACCCTCCGTTGTCTGCGCCCGTGCGTGACCCTACCCAGGCGCGCGGCCTCGGGCTGAGCATGTCGGCCGGGCCACCTAGCATGGTCGAGCCCCCGCTGCACGACCCGAGAGGGACCCCGTGGCCGACCGCCTCATCGTGCGTGGCGCCCGCGAGCACAACCTCAAGGACGTCTCGCTTGACCTGCCGCGCGACGCGCTCATCGTCTTCACCGGCCTGTCCGGGTCGGGCAAGTCCTCGCTCGCCTTCGACACGATCTTCGCCGAGGGCCAACGGCGCTACGTCGAGTCGCTGTCCGCCTACGCCCGGCAGTTCCTGGGGCAGATGGACAAGCCCGACGTCGACTTCATCGAGGGCCTGTCCCCGGCGGTCTCGATCGACCAGAAGTCGACATCGCGCAACCCGCGCTCCACCGTGGGGACGATCACCGAGGTCTATGACTACCTGCGGCTGCTCTTCGCCCGCGTCGGCCGGCCGCACTGCCCGAGCTGTGGCGAGCCCGTCAGCCGGCAGACCCCGCAGCAGATCGTCGACCAGGTGCTGGCGATGCCCGAGGGGACCCGGTTCCAGGTCCTCGCCCCCATCGTGCGCGGCCGCAAAGGGGAGTACGCCGAGCTCTTCTCCGAGCTGCAGAGCAAGGGCTTCTCCCGGGTGCGGGTGGACGGTGACACCGTCTCGCTGGCCGAGCCGCCGAAGCTGAAGAAGCAGGAGAAGCACACCATCGAGGCGGTCGTGGACCGTCTCGTCGTCAAGCCCAGCGCCAAGCAGCGGCTGACCGACTCGGTGGAGACCGCCCTGGGCCTGGCCGGTGGGCTGGTGGTCATCGACCTGGTGGACCAGGCCGAGGACGCCCCGACGAGGTCCCGGCGCTTCTCCGAGCACCTGGCCTGCCCCAACGAGCACCCGCTGTCGCTGGAGGAGGTCGAGCCGCGCTCGTTCTCCTTCAATTCCCCGTACGGCGCCTGCCCTGAGTGCACCGGGCTGGGCACCCGCCTGGAGGTCGACCCGGACCTGCTGGTCCCCAACGACGAGCTGTCGCTGCGTGCCGGAGCGGTGGCACCGTGGGGCGGGGGCCAGTCGGCGGACTACTTCCTGCGGCTGCTGCAGGCCGTGGCCGACGACCTGAAGTTCTCCCTGGACACCCCGTGGCGGGAGCTGCCGAAGCGCGCCCGTGACGCGGTGCTGCACGGGCTGGACTACCAGGTGCACGTCCGCTACCGGAACCGCTTCGGGCGGGAGCGGACCTACTTCACCGGTTTCGAGGGCGCCATCCCCTTCGTGACCCGCCGGCACTCCGAGACCGACTCGGAGTGGAGCCGGGAGCGCTTCGAGGGGTACATGCGCGAGGTGGCGTGCCCGACCTGCGGCGGGGCGCGGCTCAAGCCGGAGGTGCTGGCCATCACCATCGGCGGGCGCTCCATCGCTGAGGTGACCCGGCTGCCGATCCGGGAGTGCGACGAGTTCCTCCGTGGTGTTGCCCTCAGCGACCGGGAGCGGGTCATCGCTGAGCGCGTGGTCAAGGAGATCCATGCCCGGCTCGGCTTCCTGCTCGACGTCGGGCTGGACTACCTCAGCCTTGACCGACCCTCGGGCACTCTGTCGGGAGGTGAGGCGCAGCGGATCCGGCTGGCCACCCAGATCGGCTCCGGGCTGGTCGGGGTGCTCTACGTCCTCGACGAACCCTCGATCGGGCTGCACCAGCGCGACAACCACCGGCTCGTCGAGACGCTCGTGCGGCTGCGCGACCTGGGCAACACCCTCATCGTCGTCGAGCATGACGAGGACACCATCCGCGCGGCCGACTGGGTCGTCGACATCGGGCCGGGGGCCGGTGAGCACGGTGGGCAGATCGTCGTGTCCGGCCCGGTGCCCGAGCTGCTGGCCCACCCCGACTCGATCACAGGGGCCTACCTGTCCGGTCGGGCCGCCATCCCGGTGCCGGCGGTGCGCCGGCCAGCGCAACCGGACCGGCAGCTGCGCGTGCTCGGCGCCAGCGAGCACAACCTCGCCGGGATCGACGTGTCCTTCCCCGTGGGCTGTTTCGTCGCGGTCACCGGGGTGTCCGGCTCGGGCAAGTCGACCTTGGTCAACGACATCGTGTACAAGGCGCTGGCCAACCGGCTCAACGGGGCCCGCCAGGTTCCCGGCCGCCACCGTACGGTGAGCGGCCTGGAGGCCCTGGACAAGGTCGTGCACGTCGACCAGAGCCCGATCGGACGCACCCCGCGCTCCAACCCGGCCACCTACACCGGGGTCTTCGACCACGTCCGGCGGCTCTTCGCCGAGACCACAGAGGCCAAGGTGCGCGGCTACCGGCCCGGCCGGTTCTCCTTCAACGTCAAGGGGGGCCGCTGCGAGTCATGCTCGGGTGACGGCACCATCAAGATCGAGATGAACTTCCTGCCCGACGTCTACGTCCCCTGCGAGCTCTGCCACGGCGCCCGGTACAACCGCGAGACCCTCGAGGTGCACTACAAGGGACGCACGATCGCCGAGGTCCTCGACATGCCGATCGAGCAGGCCTCGGAGTTCTTCGCGGCGGTGCCCGGCATCGCCCGGCACCTGTCCACGCTGCACGATGTCGGGCTCGGCTATGTGCGGCTCGGCCAGCCCGCCCCGACGCTCTCCGGCGGTGAGGCGCAGAGGGTCAAGCTGGCCTCCGAGCTGCAGCGCCGCTCGACCGGTCGCACCGTCTACGTGCTCGACGAGCCCACGACCGGGCTGCACTTCGAGGACATCTCCAAGCTGCTCGCGGTGCTCAACGGCCTGGTGGACAAGGGCAACACCGTCATCGTCATCGAGCACAACCTCGACGTGATCAAGACGGCGGACTGGGTCATCGACCT
Source organism: Actinomycetes bacterium (assembly GCA_021848885.1). Classification (GTDB taxonomy): domain Bacteria; phylum Actinomycetota; class Actinomycetes; order JAJZTN01; family JAJZTN01; genus JAJZTN01. The sequence goes on along the minus strand of JAJZTN010000007.1, from coordinate 31,557 downwards.
CGGCCCGGAGGGTGGCTCAGGAGGCGGGCGGGTGGTCGCCGAGGGCACACCGGAGTCCGTCGCAGCGCACAAGGGCAGCTACACCGGCCAGTTCCTGCGCCATGTCCTCGACCACACCGCCGTGACAGCAGCGGGTCGGGCAACCGGTCGGGCAGCGGGTCGGGCAGCGGGTCGGGCAACCGGTCGGGCCCGCTGACCCGTCCCGGTCGCCACCCGCACGTAGGGTGTCGACGTGCCCGACCCGTCCACCTACCGTCCAGCGCCCGGCACGATCCCCGACACACCGGGGGTGTACCGGTTCCGCGACGAGCACGGACGGGTCATCTACGTCGGCAAGGCCAAGAGCCTGCGCCAGCGGCTCTCGTCGTACTTCGCCGACCTGGCCGGGCTGCACCCGCGCACCCAGACGATGCTGACCACCGCCGCCTCCCTCGACTGGACGGTGGTGGCCACTGAGGTCGAGGCCCTGCAGCTGGAGTACTCCTGGATCAAGGAGTTCGAGCCCCGGTTCAACGTGCGCTACCGCGACGACAAGAGCTACCCGTTCCTCGCCGTGACTCTCGCGGAGGAGTTCCCGCGGCTGCAGGTCATGCGCGGGGCCAAGCGCAAGGGCACCCGCTACTTCGGTCCCTACGCGCACGCCTGGGCGATCCGGGACACCCTGGATCTGCTGCTGCGGGTGTTCCCGGCCCGCACCTGCTCGACCGGGGTGTTCCGCAGGGCCGCCCGCTCCGGCCGGCCCTGCCTGCTCGGTGACATCGGGAAGTGCTCCGCACCCTGCGTCGGAAGGGTGTCGGCGCAGGAGCACCGTGGCATCGTCGAGGACTTCTGCGACTTCATGGCCGGGCAGACCGGCACCTACCTGCGCCGGCTCGAGCGGTCGATGCGCCAGGCCGCCGCCGCGCTGGACTTCGAGCGCGCGGCCCGGCTCCGCGACGACATCAAAGCGCTCGAGCGGGCCATCGAGCGCAACGCGGTCGTTCTCGGCGACGGCACCGACGCCGACGTCGTGGGCCTGGCCGAGGACGTGTTGGAGGCCGCCGTGCAGGTCTTCCACGTCCGTGACGGGCGGGTCCGTGGGCAACGTGGCTGGGTGGTCGAGAAGGTGGAGGAGGTCAGCACGCCTGAGCTGCTCGAGCGCTTCCTCCAGCAGCTCTACGGCGACCGGGACGGCAGCTGGTCGGACTCGGTGCCCCGGCAGGTTCTGCTGCCCCAGCCCCCGGCCGACCTTCAGGCCGTGCAGGCCTGGTTGTCCGGACTGCGCGGATCCCGCGTCAGCGTGCGGGTCCCGCAGCGCGGCGACAAGAGGTCGCTGCTGCAAACAGTGACCAGGAACGCCGAGCAGTCCCTGACCCTGCACAAGGCCCGCCGCAGCGGGGACCTGAGCAGCCGCAGCGCGGCGCTGGCGCAGATCCAGGACGCTCTCGGGCTGCCCGAGGCGCCGCTGCGGATCGAGTGCTTCGACATCTCCCACCTGCAGGGCGAGCACGTGGTGGCCTCGATGGTGGTGTTCGAGGACGGCCTTGCGCGCCGGGCGGACTACCGCAGGTTCCAGGTCCGTGGCGACTTCGGCCATGACGACACCGCGGCGATGCGGGAGGTGCTCTCGCGCCGGTTCCGCCGGCAGACGGGCGAGCCTGCCCCAGACCAGACCCCGGCGGAGCCCGGCCGGGGTGGCGGCAGCCGGGGCCGTTTCGCCTACCCGCCCGGCCTCGTCGTGGTTGACGGCGGTCGCCCGCAGGTCGGTGCGGCCAGCGCCGCCCTGCGCGACCTCGGTGTCACCGGCGTCGCGGTGGTCGGCCTGGCCAAGCGGCTGGAGGAGCTCTGGCTGGCCGGGCAGGAGCATCCGGTCGTGCTGCCCCGGACGAGCGAGGGGCTCTACCTGCTTCAGCGGGTCCGCGACGAGGCGCACAGGTTCGCCATCACCTACCACCGGCAACGCCGCGGCAGGGCGGCGACCCGCAGCACGCTAGAGGATGTGCCAGGGCTGGGACCGGCTCGCCAGGCAGCCCTGCGCAGGCACTTCGGCTCCATCAGTCGGGCCCGACAGGCCAGCCTGGACGAGCTCGCCGAGGTGCCCGGGGTCGGCCCGACGATGGCCGGCCGCATCGCGGCGGTGCTGCGAGCTGACACCTGCGAGACCCCCGCGGTCGACCTCGGTACCGGTGAGATCCTCGCCGAGGCGCCGTGCGGGCCAGACGGTGGCGTAACGTCATCCGAACCCGACCGCACGGAGTCCTCGTGACCAGTCCCGCTCGCCGGGCGCCGGCCTCGCACGCACCCGAGCTGCTCATCGTGACCGGCATGTCCGGGGCCGGGCGCACCACAGCGGCTAACGTCCTGGAGGACCTTGGCTGGTACGTCGTAGACAACTTGCCGCCGGAGCTGCTTCCCCGGCTGGCCGATCTCGGTGGCCGGACCCAGGGTGCCGTGCCACGCATCGCAGCGGTGGTCGACGTACGTAGCGGCTCGTTCTTCACCGAGCTGACCGACGCGCTGGAGGATCTCGCCCGAGACGGCGACGAGCCCCAGATCCTCTTCCTGGAGGCCAGCGACGAGGTGCTGGTGCGCCGATTCGAGGCGGTGCGCCGACCACACCCGTTGCAGGGCGAGGGTCGCGTGATCGACGGGATAACCCGGGAGCGGGAGATGCTGCGCGACCTGCGCGGGGAGGCCGACATCGTCATCGAGACGAGCGACCTCAACGTGCACCAGCTGGCCGAGAAGATGGTCAACGCCTTCCACGCCGAGCCGGAGCCCAGGCTGCGGGTGACGGTGATGTCCTTCGGGTTCAAGTACGGTCTGCCGGTCGACGCCGACCTGGTCGCCGACATGCGCTTCCTGCCCAACCCGCACTGGGTGCCGGAGCTGCGTCCACAGACGGGGATGGACCCGGCGGTGCGCCACTACGTGCTCTCCCAGCCCGGCTCGGCTCGGTTCCTCGGGCTCTACCACGAGCTGCTCCAGGTGGTCACCGACGGCTACCGGCGGGAGGGCAAGCGCTACGCGACCATCGCGCTGGGTTGCACTGGTGGCAAGCACCGCTCCGTGGCCATGGCGGAGGCGGTTGCCGAGGCCCTCATGGCCGACGAGGTGGACGTGGTGGTCGTGCACCGCGACCTGGGGCGCGAGTGAGCAGCCCGGCCAGCAACGCCCCTGCCGCTGTCCCGCGCACCGGCCCGGCCGTCGTCGCCCTCGGCGGCGGGCACGGCCTGGCGGCCTCGCTGAGTGCGCTGCGCCGGGTCACCGACCGGTTGACGGCGGTCGTGACGGTCGCCGACGACGGAGGCTCCAGCGGGAGGCTGCGCCGCGAGCTGGGCGTGCTCCCGCCGGGGGACCTGCGGATGGCTCTGGCCGCCTTGTGCGGGGACGACGAGTGGGGTCGAACCTGGAGCGACGTGGTGCAGCACCGCTTCTCCGGCGACGGGGACCTGCACGGGCACTCGGTCGGCAACCTGCTCATCGTCGCGCTGTGGGACCTGCTCGGTGACACCGTCGCGGCGCTGGACCTGGTCGGGCGGCTGCTACGAGCGCATGGCCGGGTGCTGCCGATGTGCTCGGTGCCCCTGGACCTGCAGGCCAGCGTCGTCGGCGCAGACCCGAAGCGGCCTGGGGAGACCACCCAGGTGTCCGGCCAGGTCGCGATCGCGACCACCCGGGGTCGGGTGAGCGGTCTGCGGCTGGTGCCCGACCAACCTCCGGCCTGCCCGGAGGCGCTGACCTCGGTGCGCTATGCCGACTGGGTCGTGCTGGGGCCAGGCTCCTGGTTCACCTCGGTCATCCCGCACCTGCTGGTCCCCGACCTGGCCGCCGCACTGGTCGAGACCAGCGCGCGCCGGGCGGTGGTGCTCAACCTGGTGCCGCAGATCGGGGAGACCGCGGGGTTCTCCCCGGAACAGCACCTGCAGGTGCTCGCCAAGCACGCACCGGCCCTGCGGATCGACGTCGTCATCGCCGACACCGGTCAGGCCCGCGACGCGGGTTCGCTGGGCGAGCTGGCCGCCGCGCTCGGCGCCGAGCTGCTCGTGCGCGAGGTCGCCCGCCGCGATGACGCCACCCGGCACGACCCCACCCGACTCGCGCACGCCTTCGCGGAGGCGTTCGCCCACCCTCGACCCCCTGGGAGGATCTGACCCATGGCCATGACCTCAGCCGTGAAGGACGAGCTGTCCCGCCTGGTGGTCACCAAGCCCTGCTGCCGCAAGGCCGAGGTGTCCTCGATGCTCCGCTTCGCCGGAGGGCTGCACATCGTGGCTGGGCGCATCGTCATCGAGGCGGAGCTGGACGCGGGCGCGACCGCGCGGCGGCTTCGACGCGACATCGCCGAGGTCTTCGGGCACTCCTCCGACCTTGCGGTCATCGCCCCCGGCGGGCTGCGCCGCGGCAACCGCTACCTCGTCCGCATCGCCCGTGACGGGGAGGCCCTGGCCCGCCAGACCGGTCTCATCGACGGGCGTGGCCGTCCGGTGCGAGGGCTTCCGTCCCAGGTGGTCACCGGAGCCAGCTGCGACGCCGAGTCGGCTTGGCGCGGCGCCTTCCTCGCACACGGCTCGCTCACCGAACCGGGTCGATCGGCCGCCCTCGAGGTCACCTGCCCGGGCCCCGAGGCAGCGCTGGCCCTGGTCGGTGCGGCCCGCCGGTTGGGCATATCGGCGAAGGCCCGAGAGGTGCGCGGGGTGGATCGCGTCGTGGTCAGGGACGGCGACGCGATCGGGGAGATCCTGACCCGCCTGGGCGCGCACGAAAGCGTGATGGCGTGGGAGGAGCGCCGGATGCGCCGCGAGGTGCGGGCCACCGCGAACCGCTTGGCCAACTTCGATGACGCCAACCTGCGCCGCTCGGCCCGAGCCGCGGTCGCGGCCGGCGCCCGGGTGCAGCGTGCCCTGGAGCTGCTCGGGTCGGACGTGCCCGACCACCTGCGCAGCGCCGGCACGCTGCGGGTCGAGCATGGCCAGGCCAGCCTGGAGGAGCTGGGCCAGCTCTCCGACCCGCCGCTGACCAAGGACGCCGTGGCCGGGCGGATCCGTCGTCTGCTGGCGATGGCCGACAAGCGGGCCACCGAGCTGGGCCTTCCCGGCACCGACGCCAACCTCACCCCGGACATGCTCGGCGACGGCTGAGCGCTCACGCGGGCCGCGCTGACCCGACGCTCACCCGCCCAGGACATGGGTCGCTGGTGGGCGAGCAGGAGGCATCCCCTAGGGTCAGTGTGGACCGACACCAGTGCGCGGCAACGGCGCCGCCGCCCGCGGGGTCCATCAGACGGACGACACGACGCCCGGCAGGTGCCGGGACTCCCAGGAGGGACACCTCTGTGACCATCCGCGTTGGCATCAACGGATTCGGCCGGATCGGCCGCAACTTCCTGCGCGCCGCCCTGGCCCGCGAGGCAGACATCGAGCTCGTCGGGGTCAATGACCTGACCGACAACAAGACCCTGGCCCATCTGCTCAAGTACGACTCCATCCTCGGCCGGCTGGGGCAGGAGGTGTCCTACCGCGAGGACTCCATAACGGTCGGCGGGATGACCTTCAAGGCGCTCGAGGAGCGCGACCCGGCCCAGCTGCCGTGGGGTGAGCTGGGGGCCGAGGTCGTCATCGAGTCCACCGGGCGCTTCACTGATGCGACCCAGGCGAAGGTGCACGTGGCCGGCGGGGCCAAGAAGGTCATCATCTCCGCACCGGCGAAGAACGAGGACGTCACGGTCGTTCTCGGCGTCAACGACGGCGACTACGACCCGGACAGGCACACGATCATCTCCAACGCCTCGTGCACCACCAACTGCCTGGCCCCCATGGCCAAGGTGATCGACGACAGCTTCGGCATCCAGCGTGGCCTGATGACGACCATCCACGCCTACACGCAGGACCAGAACCTGCAGGACGGCCCGCACTCGGACCTGCGTCGGGCCCGCGCGGCCGCGCTGAACATCGTGCCGACCAGCACCGGGGCGGCCAAGGCGATCGGCCTGGTCCTGCCTCAGCTGAAGGGCAAGCTGGACGGCTTCGCGCTGCGGGTGCCCATCCCCACGGGGTCGGCGACCGACCTGACCGTCACGGTCGCCCGGCAGACCTCCGCCGCGGAGGTCAACGCCGCGGTGAAGGCCGCGGCCGAGGGGCCGCTCGCGGGCATCCTGCGCTACACCGAGGACCCGATCGTGTCCTCCGACATCGTCACCGACCCGGCCTCGTGCATCTTCGACGCGGGCCTGACCAAGGTGATCGGTGACCAGGTCAAGGTCGTCGGCTGGTACGACAACGAGTGGGGCTACTCCAACCGGCTCGTCGACCTCGTCGCGCTGGTCGGTGGCAGCGTCTAGGTCCGGGCCGCCACCAGAGGACGAACGCGGAGGCCCTGTGCTGACCATCGATGACCTCGGCGACCTGCACGGCAAGCGCGTGCTGGTCCGCTGTGACCTCAACGTGCCGCTGGAGGGCACGGTGATAACCGACGAGGGCCGCATCCGTGCCTCGCTGCCCACGATCGAGCGGTTGCGCGCGGCCGGGGCCCGCGTCGTGGTGATCGCACACCTGGGCCGTCCCAAGGGTGCCCCCGACCCGGCCTTCTCGCTGGCCCCGGTGGCCACCCGGCTCGGCGAGCTGCTCGGCGCGCCGGTCGCCTTCGCCACCGACACCGTGGGCCCGCATGCCCAGGCGACGGTGGCGGGCCTGGCCCCGGGCGGGGTCGCCGTGCTGGAGAACGTCCGGTTCAACCCGGCGGAGACGAGCAAGGACGACGCCGAGCGCGCCCAGCTCGCCGACACCCTCGCCGGCATGGCCGACGCCTTCGTCTCCGACGGTTTCGGCGCGGTGCACCGCAAGCACGCCAGCGTCTACGACGTGGCCGCCAGGCTGCCGCATGCCGCCGGTGGTCTGGTGCTCGCCGAGGTGGCGGTGCTGCGCCGCCTCACCGTCGACCCGGCCCGCCCCTTCGCGGTCGTGCTCGGTGGCGCGAAGGTCTCCGACAAGCTCGGGGTCATCGCCAACCTGCTCGGCAAGGCCGACCGGATCCTCGTCGGCGGTGGCATGGTGTTCACCTTCCTGGCAGCCACCGGGCATCAGGTGGGGCGCAGCCTGCTGGAGGCAGACCGGGTGGAGACGGTGCGTGGCTACCTCGCCGAGGCCGACCGGCGCGGCGTGGACATCGTCCTGCCCACCGACGTGGTGGTCACCGACTCGGTGCGCCCCGGCGCGACCCACCACGTCGTGGCCACCGACGCCATCCCCGCAGAGGCGATCGGGGTGGATATCGGTCCGGCCTCGGCGGCGGCCTTCGCCGAGCAGATCCGCTCGGCTCGCACGGTCTTCTGGAACGGCCCGATGGGGGTCTTCGAGATCCCCGAGTTCGCCGAGGGCACCCGAGCGGTGGCCCAGGCCCTGACCGAGGTCGACGGGCTGACCGTTGTCGGGGGCGGGGACTCGGCCGCCGCCGTACGCCGTCTGGGCTTCTCCGAGGGCGCCTTCGGGCACATCTCAACCGGTGGCGGGGCCAGCCTGGAGTATCTCGAGGGCGCCACGCTGCCGGGCCTGTCGGTGCTGGAGGACTGAGCCATGACGACGGTGCGGGTCCCGCTCATGGCGGGCAACTGGAAGATGAACCTCAACCACCTGGAGGCCATTAGCCTGGTGCAGAAGCTGGGCTGGGCGCTGAAGGACCGCCGTCACGACTACACCAAGGTCGAGGTGGCGGTACTGCCGCCTTTCACCGACCTGCGCTCCATCCAGACCTTGGTCGACGGTGACCGTCTGGACATCCGCTACGGCGCCCAGGACCTCTCGGTGCATGACGCCGGGGCCTTCACCGGTGAGGTGTCCGGGGCGATGCTGGCCCGGCTGGGCTGCAGCTACGTCGTGGTGGGACACAGCGAACGCCGCCAGTACCACGCCGAGGACGACACCGTCGTGGCCGCCAAGCTCGCCGCGGCGCTGCGCCACCGGCTCGCACCGATCCTGTGCGTGGGGGAGGGTCTGGCGGTGCGGCAGGAGGGCCGCCACGTCGAGCACACCCTGGCCCAGCTCGACGCTGCCCTGGCCGGGGTGCCGGCCGAGGCCGCCAGCGAGGTCGTCATCGCCTACGAGCCGGTCTGGGCGATCGGCACCGGTGAGGTCGCCACACCCGCTGACGCCCAGGAGGTGTGCGCGGCCATCCGGACCCGCCTGCGCCAGACCTACTCCGCGGAGCTGGCTGCCGCCGCGCGGGTGCTCTACGGCGGCTCGGTCAAGGACAGCAATGTCGCGGGGATCATGGCCCAGCCTGATATCGACGGGGCGTTGGTGGGCGGGGCGAGCATCGACGCGGAGGAGTTCACCGCCATCTGCCGCTTCGCCGACCAGGTCGTGGCCGAGGACTAGCCGCCCCTGACCTATCCTTGACCTCAGCGTCCCTGCACCCGGGGGTCAGGGGTGCGGCGGAAGCTGATCGCATCCCGCCTGCCCGCACCCTCGGCCGACCCGATCCGGAGAGCCCGTCACCGTGTCCATCCTCGAGTACGTCGTCTCGGCCATCCTCGTCCTCACCAGCGTGCTCATGGTCGTGCTGGTGCTGCTGCACAAGGGCAAGGGCGGCGGGCTCTCGGACATGTTCGGAGGAGGGGTGACCTCCAGCCTCGGCGGTTCCTCGGTGGTGGAGAAGAACCTCGACCGGCTGACCATCATCACCGGGCTGCTGTGGGCGGCGTGCGTCATCGCGCTCGGCCTGCTGATGAAGAGCTGACCGGCCCGAGCCGAGGATCGACTGAGCGTGAGGAGACCGACCCGTGGCTAGTGGTAGTGCGATCAGGGGCAGCCGGGTGGGCGCCGGGCCGATGGGGGAGGCCGAGCGCGGCGACGCCGCGCCGCGCTTCCACGTCTCCTACTGGTGCGCCAACGGGCATGAGACGCGGCCCAGCTTCTCCGAGGAGCCGGGGATGCAGGTGCCCGAGGAGTGGGACTGCCCCCGCTGCGGTTTGCCGGCCGGGCGGGACGAGGAGAACCCACCGGCCCCGCCGCGCAACGAGCCCTACAAGACCCATCTTGCCTACGTGAAGGAGAGGCGCAGCGACGCCGACGGCGCCGCGATCCTCGAGGAGGCGTTGGAGAAGCTGCGCAGGACGGGTCGGCCGTACTGACCTCAGGCCCGCCCCGGGCGCGCCACCGGACCCGGCACCGGCCCGCCCCGGGCGCGCCACCGGACCCGGCACCGGCACGACCCGGCACCGGCACGACCCGGCACCGGCACGACCCGGCAGGGGGCGAGCCGGTCACGGTGAGGCGATCCGCCCCAAACCTGCGACCTGACTCGCCGCGGCACGATCCAGCAGCCACAACGTGGCGCGGCGCCCGCCGACCCCTGCGGCCGGCACCTGACGCGGGCCGGCCCCACCCAGGGCCAGCCGCACCGCCGCGGCCTTCTCCGCACCGGCGACGAGCAGCCACACCTCCTCGGCCGCGCACAGTGCCGGCAGGGTCAGGCTGAGCCGGGTCGGTGGTGGCTTCGGGGCACCGCGCACGGCGACAACCGAGCGTTCGTCGTAGGTGGCCGCGTGCTCGGGGAACAGGGATGCGACATGCCCGTCCGCGCCCATGCCGAGCAGCAGGATGTCGAAGCGGGGCACCGCCCCGTGGTCCTCGGGCTGGGAGGCCGCACGCAGCAGGTCCGCGTAGCGGTGGGCCGCCGCGTCCACGTCCGCGCCGTCGGGCCCGTCACTGGCGGGCATCGGGTGCACCCTCGCGGGGTCCACCCCGACATGGTCCAGCAGTGCAGCACGGGCCGCGGTCTCGTTGCGGTCCGGGTGCCCACCCGGCAGGAAACGCTCGTCGGACCACCACACCTCCACCTGTGCCCAGTCCACCGCGTCCCGGGCGGGCGTGGCCGCCAGCGCCGCCAGAGCGCCCGTCCCGACACCGCCGCCGGTGAGCACCAGGCTCGCCCGGCCGCGAGCGGCCTGGGCGTCGACGAGCCGGGTCACCAGGCGCGCGGCAGCCGCCCGGGCCAGCAGCTCAGGGTCGCGGTGCACCAGCACCGTCGGTGCGGCGGACACGGTCTCAGCCCTCCGCTGCCGCCGCGCCCGGGCGCGGGCCGGTCAGCCGGGCCAGCCCCTTGGTGAGCACCCGGGCATAGACCTCGTCCGGGTCCAGCCGGCGCAGCTCCTCGGCCAGGCTCTCGCTGGTGGTGCGCCGCGGCAGCGCGATACGCCGCTCCGGCTGGCCTGGGGCGTTCAGCGTCGCGGTCGCACCGTCGGGGCGGTCCAGGTCGATCGGACCGGACCTGCGCACCAGGCGCACGCTGAGGATGCCGACTCCCGCGCGAGCCTTGACCCGCGTGACAGGGCAGCGCAGCGACAGGCCCAGCCAGGCGGCCAGCAGGTCGGTGCTCGGGCTGTCCGAGCCGCCGACGACCCTGACCGCAGTGACCCGCTCGTGCGGCGGTTGGTCCAGCGCGGCCGCCAGCAGGCCCCGCCACAGCGTCGTGCGGCTCCACGCCAGGTCGGTGTCGCCCGGGCGGTAGGACATCCCCCGGTCGCGCAGCGCGGCGACCGGGGTGCGGCACTCGGCCACGTCGGTTATGCGTCGCTGGGCCATGGCCCCTACCGGGTCCTCGGCCGGGACCGCCGGCGGCTCCCCGGGCCAGTAGGCGACCACCGGGGCGTCGGAGAGCAGGAAGGGAACGGCCACCGAGGCGCCGTGCCCGACCAGCTTGCCGAACATCCGGAGCACGATGACCTCGCTGGCCCCGGCGTCACCACCGACCCGGACCTGCGCGTCCAGCCGTGCCCCGCCGCGTGCGCTGGCATGGACCAGCACGATGATCCGGCAGGGGTGCTCGCGGCTGGCGTCGTTGGCCGCCTGGATCGCCGGCTCGGCATGCTCCTCGTCAGCGACGACGACCAGGGTGAGGACACGACCCAGCGCGATGGCCCCGCCGCTCTCCCGCAGGTCGATGAGCGCCTTGTTGACAGCCGCGGTGGTGGTGGAGGGCAGGTCGATGATCACGGTCGCCTCCAGCTGCGCCCGTCGCGGGCCATCATGGCGTCAGCGCTGGCCGGTCCCCAGGTGCCTGCGACATAGTCGTCCGGACGGCCGTGCCTGGCCCAGAAGCGTTCGACCGGGTCAAGGATCTCCCAAGCCAGCTCGACCTCCCGGTGCCGAGGGAACAGCGGTGGGTCCCCGACCAGGACGTCGAGCAGCAGCCGCTCGTAGGCCTCCGGGGAGGACTCGGTGAAGGAGTGCCCGTAGCCGAAGTCCATCGTGACGTCGCGGACCTCCATCGCGGTCCCGGGCACCTTCGAGCCGAACCGCATGGTGACCCCCTCGTCGGGCTGCACCCGGATCACCAGGGCGTTTTGGCCGAGCTCCTCGGTGGCGGTGCGGGCGAACGGCAGGTGCGGGGCCCGCTTGAACACCACCGCGATCTCGGTCACCCGTCGGCCCAGCCGCTTGCCGGTGCGCAGGTAGAAGGGCACCCCGGCCCAACGGCGGGTGTCGACCCCCAGCTTGATGGCCGCGAAGGTCTCCGTGGTGGAGGAATCGCTTATGCCCTCCTCCTCGCGGTAGCCCTTGACCAGCTGGCCACCCTGCCAGCCGGCAACGTACTGCCCGCGCGCGCACGCGCGCCCGAGATCCTCGGGCAGCCGGACGGCCGAGAGCACCTTCTCCTTCTCCGCCCGCAGGTCATGGGCCTCGAAGGAGACCGGCTCCTCCATCGCGGTCAGGGCCATCAGCTGGATCAGGTGGTTCTGGATGACGTCGCGGGCCGCACCGATGCCGTCGTAGTAGCCGGCCCGGCCCCCGATGCCGATGTCCTCGGCCATGGTGATCTGCACATGGTCGACGTAGTTCGCGTTCGAGATGTGCTCGAACAGCTGGTTGGCGAAACGCAGCGCCAGCAGGTTCTGCACCGTCTCCTTGCCCAGGTAGTGGTCGATCCGGAAGACCGAGTCGTGTGGGAAGACCTCCTCGACCACCGAGTTGAGTGCCCGGGCACTGGCCAGGTCGTGCCCGAAGGGCTTCTCGATGACGACCCGGCGCCAGGCATGGGGGGCCTGCTGGGACAGCCCGGAGCGGGCCAGCTGCTGGCACACCATCGGGAAGAACCTCGGCGGCACGGACAGGTAGAAGGCGTGGTTTCCACCGGTACCACGCATCGTGTCCAGCTCGGAGATGACCTGCGCGAGCTGGTCGAAGGCAGCGTCGTCGTCGAACTCCCCGGGCACGAAGCGGATGCCCGCGGCCAGTTGGGCCCACACGCTCTCCCGGAACGGCGTACGGGCGTTCTCGCGCACCGCCTCGTAGACCACCTTGCCGAAGTCCTCGTCCGCCCAGTCCCGGCGGGCGAAGCCGACGAGGGCGAAACCGGGTGGGAGCAGGCCACGGTTAGCCAGGTCGTAGACGGCCGGCATGAGCTTCTTGCGGGCCAGGTCACCGGTGACCCCGAACAGGATGAGGGCGCACGGCCCGGCGATGCGCGCCAGCCGCTTGTCGCGCGCATCGCGCAGCGGGTTGTGCCATGTCGCGGGGCTCACCTGAGCACCCTGCGCAGCGCCGCGAGCCCTCGGGTCCTGTCCAGGACGTGCAGCCGCAGCACCGGGCGGCCGCGCCCGGCCAGCACCTGGGCGTCCCCCGACGCCTGCGCGGCGATCAGCTCACCGAAACTGAACGGACGACCCGGAACCGCCAGATCCTGGCGAGCGACCCCAGTGATCTGCAGGTAGACGCCATTGGCCGGCCCGCCCTTGTGGTACTGCCCGGTGGAGTGCAGGAAGCGCGGGCCCCAACCGAAGGTCACCGGCCGGTTGGTGCGGCGGGCCAGACCGGCCCGCACCTCGGCCAGGCCCGCCTCCCCGACGCGGTCGAGATAGGCCATCACCGCCAGGTAGCCGTCCGGGCTGAGCTGCCCCAGCAGCGCGGCCACCGCACCGGCGAGGTCGACGACCCCGTCGAGCAGGCCCGCCGTCGCCCGCACCGCAACCCCGTCCTCGACGAAGCTGGCCGGCTCCGGCTGCGGCCGGGCGGCCAGCAGGTCGCGGGCGGCGGCCTTGGCGCTCTCCACGTCCGGCTGGTCGAACGGGTTGATGCCCAGCAGCCGACCGGCAACCGCCGTCGCGTGCTCCCACAGCAGCATGAGAGCCCCCAGGGGCCCGGACATGCTGACCTCCGCCGGGCCGGTGAGGGCGGCCGAGCGGCCCTCACCCGTCAATCGCACCACCAGCAGATCGGAACCGCCGGCCGCCTCGGGGTCCTCGGGGGAGGCCAGGACCACCGGCAGCAGACCGGTGCCGTCCTTGCCGGTGGACTCGGCGACGAGCTGCTCGATCCACTCACCCAGCCCGATCGCGGCAGTGCCGTCCGGGACGAGCACGACCTTGTCGCGCAGCGGGTCGGTGCCCGCCAGTGCGGCCCCCAGGCGCAGGGCCGGATTGGCGGGATCGTCGGCGGCCAGCCCGGCCATCGCCGCCTCGGCCTCATCCAGCAGCGCCCCGATGTCCACCCCGGCCAGCCCGGAGGGGACCAGACCGAAGGCGGTCAGCGCCGAGTAGCGGCCCCCCACGTTCGGGTCCGCGGTAAAGACCCGGTGCCCGGCGTCGCGAGCGGATGCCTCCAGCGGCGAGCCGGGGTCGGTCACCACCACGATCCGGCCGACCGGGTCGATGCCGGCCGCCACGAAGGCTGCCTCGAAGGCCCGGCGCTGCGAGTCGGTCTCCAACGTCGTACCGGACTTGGAGGACACCACCACGACGGTGCGCTCGAGCCTCTGTGCCAGGGCCGCACGCACCTGGTCCGGGTCGGTGGAGTCCAGCACGGTCAGCCTCACCCCGGCGGTGGCGGCGATGACCTCGGGGGCCAGCGACGAGCCGCCCATGCCAGCCAGCACCACGTGGTCCAGGCCCTGACCGACCAGCTCGGCTCGCAGCGTCTCGACCGTGGCGAGAAGTGGACGCGAGCTGTGCGGAAGGTGCACCCAGCCCAGCCGGATGCTCGCCTCCGCCCGCGCCCGCTCGCCCCACAAGGTCGGGTCGCCGGCGGCCAGCGCGGAAGCCACCTTGGCCTGCACGAGCCCGGGCACGTGCCGGTCGAGGGCTTCGGCCGCGGCACCGCCGAAGCGTAGGCGGAGGCTGGCGCTCACCTCCTGGCCTCCGCGCCGGCCTGCTGCAGTGAGGCGTCGAGCTCCTCCAGCAGCGCCCGCCACGAGGTGTCGAACTTCGCCACGCCTTCCTTCTCCAGCAGCGTGACGACCTCGTCGTAGTCCACGCCGAGCGCCCCCAGCCGCTCCAGGGTGGAACGGGCCTCGCCGATGCCGGCCCGGATGGTGTCCCCGCGCAGGTGGGCGTGGTCAGCCACGGCACGCATCGTCGACTCGGGCATCGTGTTGACCGTGCCGGCCGCGACGAGGTCGACGACGTAGCGGGTGTCGTCGAAGGCGGGGTCCTTCACACCGGTGGAGGCCCACAGCGGCCGCTGCGGACGGGCCCCGGCTGCGGCCAGGGCCTGCCAGCGTGACGAACTGGTCATCGTCTCGTAGCGGTCGAAGGCGAGCCGGGCGTTGGCGATGCCGGCGGTCCCGCGCAGCGCCGCCGCCTGCGCCGAACCGATCGCGTCCAGCCGGCTGTCCACCTCGGTGTCCACCCGGCTGATGAAGAACGAGGCCACCGAGGCGATCCGGCTCAGGTCGCGCCCGGCACGGGCGGCCAGCTCCAGCCCGGACATGAACGCGTCCATGACCTCGCTGTAGCGCTGCAGGGCGAAGATGAGCGTCACGTTGACGCTGATCCCCTCGGCCAGCGCGGCCGTTATCGCGGGAAGCCCCTCCCGCGTCGCCGGGATCTTGATCAGCAGGTTCGGCCGGTCCACCAGCCACCACAGCGCGCGCGCCTCGGCGAGGGTGCGCTCGGTGTCATGCGCCAGCCTCGGGTCCACCTCGATCGAGACCAGCCCGTCCACCCCGTCGGTGGCGTCGTGGACCGGCCGCAGCACGTCGGCCGCCCACCGTACGTCGAAGGCGGTCAGCCCCCGGACCGCCTCGCCCAGGTCCACCCCGCGCCGGGCCAGGTCGGCGACCTGCTCGGCGTAGTGCTGCCCATCGGCCAGGGCCTTCTGGAAGATCGTCGGGTTGGTCGTGACACCGGTGACGTGGAAGTCCCGCACCAGCTCGGCCAGGTTGCCGGTGCTCAGACGTGCCCGGCTCAGGTCGTCCAGCCAGATGGACACGCCGAGCCGGGACAGCTCGGCCAGGGTCTGGGTGCTCATGCTCGTCCTCTGTGCTCGTCGGGTGCTCGTCGGGTGCTCCTCGGGTGCTCCTCGGGTGCTCTCCATGGTGCCCGGTGCCCGGTGCCCGGGCGGCTGGGGCTGCAGGCCGGCGGGTGCGGCTCGCCTTCAGCCCCGGGCTGCCGCGATGCTCTCCCGGGCTGCCGCAGCCACCGCCTCCGCCGTGATGCCGAACTCCCGATAGAGGGTCTGGTAGTCCGCCGAGGCACCGAAGTGCTCCAGCGAGACACAACGCCCGGCGTCGCCCACCACCTCCCGCCAACCCATCGCCACCCCGGCCTCGACCGAGACGCGGGCGCGCACCCCGGCCGGCAGGACGTGCTCGCGGTAGTCCGCCGGCCCCTCGTCGAACCACTCCCGGCACGGCATCGACACCACCCGGGCAGCCACGCCCTCGGCGGCCAGCAGCTCCCGGGCCGTCACCGCCAGGCTCACCTCCGAGCCGGTGCCGATCAGCACGACGTCGGGTTGCCCGGCGGTGTCGAGCAGGATGTAGCCGCCGCGGGCCGCCAGCTCCGCCGGGGCGAAACCCGAGCCGGGGGAGCGGTCGAAGGTCGGCACGTTCTGCCGGGTCAGGCACAACCCGGCCGGCCGGTCGCCGCGGGCGAGGATCGCCCGCCACACCGCTGCCGTCTCGTTGGCATCCGCCGGACGTACGACGTCCAGCCCTGGGATTGCCCGCAACGCCGCGAGGTGCTCGACCGGTTGGTGGGTAGGCCCGTCCTCGCCGAGGCCGATCGAGTCGTGCGTCCAGACGTAGGTGACCGGCAGCCGCATGAGCGCGGCCAACCGGACCGCGGGGCGCATGTAGTCGGAGAAGACGAGGAACGTGCCCCCGAAGGGCCTGGTCCCCCCGTGCAGCGCGATGCCGTTGAGGATGGCGCCCATCGCGTGCTCGCGGATTCCGAAGTGCAGCACGCGTCCGAACCAGTCCCCGCGGAAGTGCTTGGAGGAGTTCTCGGGCGGCAGGAACGACTCGGCCTCGGCGATGGTGGTGTTGTTCGACTCCGCCAGGTCGGCGGACCCGCCCCACAGCTCCGGCAGGACCCCGGCGAGGGCGTTGATCACGATGCCGGAGGCTTTGCGGGTGGCCATGGCCTCTGCGGCCGGGAAGCTGGGCAGCACGTCCTCCCACCCGGCCGGCAGCTCGCGTGCGATCATCCGGTCCGCCAGCGCGGCCCGCTCACCGGCACCGGCCCGCCACGCGGCGTAGCGGGTGTCCCACTCGGCTCGCAGCGCCGCACCACGCTCGCGGACCCGCCGCACGTGCGCGAGCACGTCGTCGGGTACCGCGAAGCTGGCAGCAGGGTCCAGGCCCAGCAGCCGCTTGGTCGCGGCGACCTCCTCGACGCCCAGCGCCGAGCCGTGCGCCTTGCCGGTGTTGGCCAGCGTCGGGGCCGGCCAGGCGATGATCGTGCGCAGCGCGATGAAGGAGGGTCGCGAGGTCTCGGCCCGGGCTGCCACCAGCGCCTGGTGCAGCGCCTCGACGTCCTCGTGGTAGCCCCCGCCGGCCGTCCAGTCCACCCGCTGCACCGCCCAGCCGTAGGCGGCGTAGCGGGCCAGGGTGTCCTCGGTCAGCGCGATTCGGGTGTCGTCCTCGATGGAGATGTGGTTGTCGTCGTAGAGCACCACGAGGTTACCCAGCCGCTGGGTGCCGGCCAGGGAGCTGGCCTCGGAGGTGACGCCCTCCTCGATGTCCCCGTCGGAGGCGATGCACCAGATCGTGTGGTCGAAGACGCTCTGCCCCGCGGGGGCGTCCGGGTCGAGCAGCCCGCGCTCCCGGCGGGCGGCCATCGCCATCCCCACCGCGTTGGCCACGCCCTGGCCCAGCGGTCCGGTGGTGGTCTCGATCCCGGCGGTGTGACCATGCTCGGGGTGGCCGGGGGTGCGGCTGCCCCAGGTGCGCAGCGCCTTGAGGTCGTCGAGCTCGAGCAGGCCGGCGAAGTAGAGCTGGATGTACTGGGTGAGGCTGGAGTGGCCTGCGGAGAGCACGAAGCGGTCCCGGCCCAGCCACTTCGGGTCCGCCGGGTCGTGCCGCAGCAGTCGCTGGAAGATCAGGTACGCCGCGGGCGCCAGGCTCATCGCCGTGCCCGGGTGGCCGTTGCCCACCTTCTGCACGGCATCCATCGCAAGGGCCCGGGTCACGGCCACCGCGCGGTCGTCAAGATCGCTCCACTCCAGCGCGGACCCCTGCTCGCCGGTTTGGACCTGGGCTGTCACCGGTGCGATCTCCTCTCGCGGTGCGCGCGTGCCGTCGGTGCGACGGGCCTAGCGCGGGCCGGCGCGGTCTCCTCGGGCGCCCCGCTCGGTCTCGGGTGCGCCCCGGCCACCGCTGACGCGACCTCCGGCGAGCCTACCCGTGGCGCGCGTCACCGGCCCGGGTGGCCATCCTCGGCCCCTCCTCGGGCGCCCGTGCGGCCCCGAGGGCGGGAGCGGCGGAGGCTAGAGTTGTCCGGTCCACGTCGGCGCGCAGCATGCCCGACGACGCCGCCGAGCATGGGGTGAGGGTGACGGCTGTCGATCAGGGCCTGCCCGCCAAGGCCGGGCTGGCCGGTGCCGCCGAGGCCGGGCGCACATGGCGGGCAACAGCCGCGGGCTACCTGGCCCTGACCAAGCCCCGCATCATCGAGCTGCTGCTGGTCACCACGGTGCCGACCATGGTGCTGGCCGCCGGGGGTCTTCCGCCGCTGGGGCTCGTGCTGGCCACCCTCGGTGGCGGCACGCTGGCCGCCGGCGGTGCCAACGCGCTCAACAGCTATGTGGACCGTGACATCGACGCGGTCATGCACCGCACCGCCAACCGACCGCTGGCCACCGGCGCGCTGGCCCCACGATCGGCGATGATCTTCGGCCTTGCGCTGTCGGTGGCCTCGGTGGTGTGGCTGGCGAGCCTGGTCAACCTGCTCTCGGCGGCCCTGGCCGCGGTCGCGATCGGCTTCTACGTCGGGGTCTACACGCTCGGGTTGAAACGGCGTACGGCGCAGAACATCGTGTGGGGCGGGGCCGCCGGCTGCATGCCGGTGCTCATCGGGTGGGCGGCGGTGCGCGACGGACTGGGCTGGCCCCCGGTGGTGCTCTTCCTAGTGATCTTCTTCTGGACCCCACCGCACTACTGGCCGCTCTCGATGCGGTTCCGGGAGGACTACGCCGCCGCCGGTGTGCCGATGCTCCCGGTGCAGACCGACCCGGTGACGGTGGCCGGGTGGGTGCTGGCCTACAGCTGGGTCATGGTGGCCACCTCGTTGCTGCTGTGGCCGGTGGCCGCCACCACGTGGTTCTACCCGGTGGTCGCCGGGGTCATCGGGGTGGTCTTCCTCAGCGAGGCGCACCGACTACGCCGCCGGGCCCGGGCCGGGCTCACCGGGGCCGCCCTGGGCACGATGCGGCTGTTCCACTGGTCGATCACCTACCTGTCCCTGCTCTTCGTCGCCGTCGCGGTCGACTCGCTGCTGCCGCGCTGACCCGGCCCCGGGCCCGGTCGGGCGCTGACGTGGTGGGCTCAGCCCGGCGGGGGGCCCAGCTCGATCCGGACCAGGGCGCCACCGCGGGCGCCGCTGCCCAGCTCCAGCCGCCCGCCCCCGGCCCGGGCGGTGCGGTCGACGATGTCCAGGCCCAGCCCGGTCGAGCCCGCACCACTCTCCCCGCGCCGCACCACCGCCTGTCCCGGCCAGCCCGGCCCGTCATCCTCGACCTCGATGACCGCCCCGCCCGTGGGTCGGCGCAGGACCCGCACCGCGAACGGGGTGCGCTCCGGTGTGTGCGCCATGACGTTGCCCAGCACCGCGTCCAGGGCCGCGGCCAGGTCCTCCGCGCCGACGGCCACCGGCAGCGCCACGCCGGCCAGCTCGACCTGCACCTGGCGGTCCTGCTCCTCGGCCAGCGCCGACCAGAACCGCACTCGCTCCTCCACCACGACCACCGCGTCGCACACCCCGCCCAATCCCTCCCGGACCGGGCGGCGGGCCTCGCGGATGAGGGCGTCGACGTGGCGCTCCAGGGCGTCGACATCGGCGCCGATGCGGCGTGCCTCGTCCCGGTCGCGCAGGGACTCGGCGTCCAGCCGCAGCGCGGTGACCGGTGTGCGCAGCCGGTGCGAGAGGTCGGCCACCGACTCGCGCTCGTCCTCCAACAGCTGCCCGATGCGCGCGGCCAGCCGGTTCAGGGCGTGCCCCACCTCACCGATCTCCGGTGGGCCCCCCACCACGACACGGGCCGAGAGCTCCCCGGACTCCAGCCGCTCGGCGGCCCGGGACAACGCGGTCAGCGGGCGCAGCAGGGTCACGGCGATGCGGTCGGCCAGCAGCAGGGCCAGGCCGAACAGCCCGAGGGCCAGCAGCGCCAGCACCAGCCAGGCCCGTGCCACCCCGCGCTCGAGGCGCGAGGCGGGGACGCGCACCTGGATCACGGCGGTCCCCGCGCTGCCGCCCAGGACGGGCTGGAGCACCACCATGCCCGCGCCGCTGGGTTGCACCGAGGCCCGGCCTGAGTCAGCCGCCGCCAGCACCGCCGGGCTGGCCAGCTCCGGCTGCCCCACGATGGTGCCGTCGGCCAGGAAGACGGTGACTCGCAGCCCGGAGCTGCCGGCAGCCTGGTCGACCGAGGCCCGGACCGCATCCGGGGACCCGAGCCCGACGACGGGGACGAGAGCCTGGGTGACCAGGCTCGCGTCGTTGAGCGCCGAGCTGCGGGCCATGGTGCGCACCAGGATGGCCAGCGGGATGAGGAACGCCAGCAGCACGACCGATGTGGTGGCCGCGACCAGCCAGACCAGTCGCCGCCTCATCCGGCGGGCTCGACGAGCTTGACTCCGACTCCTCGAACGGTGAGCAGGTAGCGCGGCTCGTGGGCGCTCTCCCCGAGCTTGCGGCGCAACCAGGACAGGTGCACGTCGACGGTCTTGTCTGCACCGCCGTAGGGCAGCCGCCACACCTCGGTGAGCAGCTCGCGCTTGGTGACCACCTCACCCGGTCGCGCGGCCAGGTAGGCCAGCAGGTCGAACTCCTTGGGGGACAGCTCCACCGCCACGCCGTCCAGGCGCACCTCGCGGGCACGTACGTCGATCTCCAGGCCGCCGACGACGAGGGACCGGGCCGGGATGTCCCCGGCGGTGCGTCGCAGCACGGCGCGGATGCGGGCGTCCAGGCTCTCGGCGCTGAAAGGTTTGACGACGTAGTCGTCGGCCCCGGCGTCCAGCGCCGCCACCAGCGACGCGTCGTCGTCGCGAGCCGTGGCCACGATGACTGGCACGGCGGAGACCGCGCGCAACATGCTCAGCATCGAGCGGCCGTCCAGACCGGGCAGCCCCAGGTCGAGCACGATGAGGTCCGGGCGCAGGTCGACGGCGAGAGACAGACCGGCCAGCCCATCCGCGGCGGTTGACACCACGTGCCCCCGCCCGGTCAGCGCACGGACCAGGGCGGTGCGGATGGACGCGTCGTCTTCGACCAGCAGCAGGTGGGGCACGGCGGCACGCTAGCCGCCCGGGCGGTGCCAGCGCAGCCGGCGGTCTCCGACGGCCTCCGGCGGGCCCCGACAGGCACTGGCAGGCACTAGCGCTGGCACCGGCAGGCACCGGCAGGCACTGGCAGGCACTGGCGGCACTGATGGGCACCGGTGGCTCAGCGTCGCTCGGCGGGTCGGCCGGCCCTGCGCGAGGTTTCCCCTCTCGGGCTGGCCGACCTTGCGTCGGTCTTAGCCACCCCTTATCGCGTGAGTTGTCATGATGGCTGCATGAGACGAGGGCTCCTGATGGGCCTGTCGTGGCTGGTGGTGGTTGGGGCAGCCACGACCGTCGGCCTGGTGGCGGTGCGCTTCGCCGGCGCCGGGCTTTCCGGTCCCTCGGGTCCTTCCACGATCAGCGTCGCCCTGTCCGCGGGCGCCCCGGATGGCTTGGGGGGGACCTCCGGCGGCTCCCGGGCCAGCTCGGCTGTGCCCGGCCCGTCCTCGCCGACGACCCAGCCGGAGGCCTCCGGCCCGGCCGGGCAGGGCAGTGCGCCGCCACCGGGTGGGCTGTCGGGAACACCCCGCCAGACCGATCGCACGCAGGGCGGGTCTCCTTCCTCCACGGCGCAGCAACCCACGCAGACGGCCTCCTCCAGCGGTGGCTCCTCGGGCTCGACCTCGAGTCGGGTGACCGAGGGTGGCACCGTGGTCGCTGACTGCGCACCTGGCTGGCCCCGGCTGCTCACCTGGTCGCCGGCCCCGGAGTGGAGTGCCGGACCGGCTCAGCAGGGCAGCGCGAGCAACCAGGTGGCCAGCGTGACCTTCCGGCACGACAAGAACGTCGAGACCGTCTCGGTGACCTGCCGGGCTGGCAACCCGAACTTCGTGGTGAGCTCGTCCAGCGGCTCAGCAGACGGCTGAGCCCGGCCCCGGTCCCCTCACCCGGTTGCGGCCACGTGTGCCACGGCTGGGCCGGTCTCGGCACCGAGGGGAAGACGGGTGCGGGTGCACAGCAAGGCGTCCACCACCGCGGCAACAAGCAGCGACGCTCCGAGCATGTGCAGGTCCACCAGACCGATCGGCAGACCGGTGAAGTACTGGGTGTAGCCGATGACGGCCTGCAGCGCCTCCACGGCCAGCACGACCCGCACAGCCCGCACCATCTGCGGCGGGGCGTGCAGCGCGTGGCTCAGCACGAGCAGGCCCACGCTCAGGCCGATGAGAAGCCACACCAGGTCGACGTGCAGCTGGGTGACCTCGAGCAGGTCCAGCCCGGTGCGGGGGGCCACGGCATCTCCGGCGTGCGGGCCGGTCCCGGTCACGACGGTGCCGGCGTAGACCACGGCCACGGTGACGGCCACGACCGCCACGGCATGCCCGCGCAGCAACGGACCCGCCACCGGCCGGGCTGGCCCGTCGGGTTCGCGGCTGCGGTGCACCAGCACGGTGGCCAGCCCGATGAGCAGCATGGAGCACAGGAAGTGACCCATCACCACCCAAGGGTTGAGCTTGGTCAGCACGGTGATCCCGCCCAGCAGCGCCTGGGCCGGGATGCCGGCCAGCAGCAGCCAGGCCAGCCGCGACAGGTCGACCCGGCGCGGGCGCGCGCGGCGGATCACCACGACGGCCAGCACGGCCACGGCGACCAGTGCGAAGGTGAGCAGACGGTTGCCGAACTCGATGATCCCGTGCAGCCCGTGGGCGGGGGTCGGCACGAGCGAGGTGGCGGTGCAGCGTGGGAAGGTCGGGCAGCCCAGGCCGCTGGCGGTCAGCCGCACGGCTCCACCGGTGAGGACGATCCCGATGTTGGCCACCAGCGATGCGACCGCGACCCGGCGCACCCCGCGGCTGGGCAGCTCGGCGGGGGGTGGGTCCGCGGGTGCCGGCACAGCGGGTCTCCTCACTCCCAGCGGAACGCGACAGATGCCGTGCCGACCCCGAGCAGTGCCCAGACCGCGAGAACCACCAGCGGGCCGGCGGGCAGTCCCGAACCGTGCTGCAGCACCGCCCGCATCCCCTCGGTGAGTGCCGCCGAGGGCAGCACGGAGAGTCCGGCAGCCACCCCGGCGGGAAGCCGGGACAGCGGGACGATGATGCCGCCTCCGGCCAGCAGCAGCAGCCAGACAAGGTTCGCCGCGGCCAGGGTCGCCTCGGCGCGCAGCGTCCCGGCCATCAGCAGTCCCAGCCCGCTGAAGGCGGCCGTGCCCACCAGCAGCAGCGGCACCAGCTCCAGCCAGCTCCCGCGCGGCGACCATCCCAGGGACGACGCGACACCGGCCAGCACGAGCAGCTGCCCCAGCTCGACCACGAGCACTGTCGCGCTCTTGGCCGCTATGAGCCCCCAGCGCGGCAACGGGGTGGCACCGAGCCGCTTGAGCACCCCGTAGCGGCGTTCGAACCCGGTGGCTATCGCCAGTGAGGTGAACGCGGTGGACAGCACCGCCAGGGAGAAGACCCCTGGGGTGACCACGTCGATGCGCCGACCCGAGCCCACATCCACCGCGTGCACCAGGGAGACCCCGACCAGGACGAGGATCGGGATGACCAGGGTGATGAGCAGCTGCTCGCCGTTGCGCAACAGCAGCCGCAGCTCGAGGCTGGTCTGGCGGGCCAGCATCTGGGGCACTCCCGCGGCGCCGGGGCGCGGGGCGAAGGGGTGGTCGGGGACGGGGTCGGTGCGGCTCATCGCAGCTCCCGTCCGGTGAGCTCGAGGAAGACGTCCTCAAGGCTGCGCCGGGCCAAGGTGAGGCCCTCCGGCATCACGCCGTGCGTGGCGCACCAGGTGGTGACGGCGGCGACCAGGTGGGGGTCCAACGCGCCGCGGACCTCGTAGCCACCCGAGCTCGACTCGGCGACGGTGACGGCATCGGGCAGTGCCGCCCGCAAGGACGCCAGGTCCAGCCCGGCCGGGGCGCGGAAGCGCAGCGCGCCCTGGCCCTCCCTGTGGGTCAGCTCGGCGGGGGACCCCGCGGCGATGACCCTGCCGTGATCCACCACGAGGACCCGGTCGGCCAGCCGCTCGGCCTCCTCCAAGTAGTGCGTGGTCAGCACGACGGTGACCCCGTCGGTGCGCAGCTGGGCGATCAGGTCCCACGTGGCCCGTCGGGCCTGAGGGTCCAGCCCCGCTGTCGGCTCGTCGAGAAAGACCAGCTCGGGGCGACCGACCACGGCAAGGGCGAGACTGAGGCGTTGCTGCTGCCCGCCGGAGAGTCGACGGAACGGCGTGCGTCCGGTGGCGCCCAGCCCGAGCCGTTCCACCAGCATGTCCACGTCGAGGGGGTGCGCGTGCAGGCCCGCGACGTGGCGGAGCATCTCCACGGCGCGGACCGTGGGATAGATGCCGCCCTGCTGCAGCATCACCCCAACCCGCGGGCGCAGCCGGTGACCGTCCCGGCGCGGGTCCAGACCGAGCACCCGCACGCTTCCCCGATCCGGGCGACGGTAGCCCTCGCAGCACTCGACCGTGGAGGTCTTGCCGGCCCCGTTGGGGCCCAGCACGGCGGTCACCGTGGCGGCGGGCACCTCGAAGCTCAACCCGTCGACCGCGACCAGGTCGCCGTAGCGCTTGACGAGGTCGATGACCTCGACGGCGGGGGCTGGCACGCTGCGAGTGTAGGCAGGGCGCACCGCTGATCCGGCCCTGGGGCGCAGCGGTGCCGTCGACCTGACCAGGAGTTGAGCCTCCCCGGCATTTACGCCACACTGTCGTTGTGGAATTCGTGCAGGCCACCGCGGTCGAGGACCGCACCCGGGACCGGGTGATGCGTGCCTTGTTGGAGCACGGCCCCGCCACCGCCGCGACCCTGGCGAGCCAGCTCGAGCTCACTGCCGCGGCCGTGCGCCGCCACCTCGACGTGCTCGTCGCCGAGGGCGCCGCCGAGGTGCGCCAGCCACGTCGCGTCCGGGTCCGTGGCCGCGGCCGACCGGCCAAGCTCTTCGCCCTCACCGACTTCGGCCGCTCCGGTTTCCATCACGCGTACGACGACCTGGCCGCCAGCGCGCTGCGCTTCCTGGCCAGCACGGCCGGTGACCAGGCCGTGCTGGAGTTCGCCCGCGCACAGGTCGCCGAGCTGGAGGTGCGCCACGCGGCCACCGTGGCCGCCGCACCGCCGGCCCAGCGCGCCAGGGTGCTGGCGCAGGCGCTGTCCGCCGACGGCTACGCCGCCTCCACCCAAGGGGCCCCCTCCGGGCACGGCGAGCAGCTGTGCCAGCACCACTGCCCGGTCGCGCATGTGGCCGTGCAGTTCCCGCAGCTGTGCGAGGCCGAGACCGAGATGCTGTCCCGGTTGCTCGGCACCCACGTGCAGCGGCTGGCCACCATCGCGCACGGCGACGGGGTCTGCACCACCTTCGTCCCAGCCCCGAGCGGTGCCGGCCAGCCCAGCCCCGCGCAGCAGTCCGTTCTCCCTCGACACGTTCTCCCGTGACCGTCGACACCCCGGAAGGTCTGAGGCCATGACCAGCACCACCGAATCCCGGCTACACCCCGAGCTCGACGGCCTGGGCCGCTACTCCTACGGCTGGGCCGACTCCGACGTGGCCGGCGCGGTCGCGCAGCGGGGTCTGTCCGAGGCCGTGGTGCGTGACATCTCGGGCCGCAAGGGCGAGCCGGAGTGGATGCTGGCGCTGCGGCTGAAGGGTCTTCGGCTCTTCGAGCGCAAGCCGATGCCCACCTGGGGCTCGGACCTGAGCGGGATCGACTTCGACAACATCAAGTACTTCGTCCGCTCGACCGAGAAGCAGGCGAGCAGCTGGGACGAGCTGCCCGAGGACATCAAGCGCACCTACGACCGCCTGGGCATACCCGAGGCGGAGAAGCGCCGGCTGATCGCCGGGGTGGCCGCGCAGTACGAGTCCGAGGTCGTCTACCACAAGATCCGCGAGGACCTCGAGGCCCAGGGCGTGATCTTCCTCGACACCGACACCGGTCTGCGGGAGCACCCGGAGGTCTTCAAGGAGTACTTCGGATCGGTCATCCCGATCGGGGACAACAAGTTCGCCGCGCTCAACAGCGCCGTGTGGTCCGGTGGGTCGTTCATCTACGTGCCCCCGGGGGTGCACGTCGACATCCCGCTGCAGGCCTACTTCCGGATCAACACCGAGAACATGGGCCAGTTCGAGCGGACCCTGATCATCGCCGACGAGGGCTCCTACGTGCACTACGTCGAGGGCTGTACGGCGCCGATCTACTCCTCCGACTCCCTGCACAGCGCGGTCGTGGAGATCATCGTCAAGGCCAACGCCCGGGTCCGCTACACGACCATCCAGAACTGGTCGAACAACGTCTACAACCTGGTCACCAAACGGGCGGTGGCACACGCCGGGGCGACGATGGAGTGGATCGACGGCAACATCGGCTCCAAGGTGACCATGAAGTACCCCGCGGTGTGGCTCATGGGGGAGCACGCCAAGGGCGAGACCCTCTCGATCGCCTTCGCCGGCCAGGGCCAGCACCAGGACGCCGGGGCCAAGATGGTGCACGCCGCACCGCACACCTCCTCCACGATCGTGAGCAAGTCCGTGGCACGCGGGGGCGGGCGGACCTCCTACCGCGGGCTGGTCCAGGTGCAGGAGGGCGCGCACCACTCGCGCAGCACGGTCCGCTGCGACGCGTTGCTGGTGGACCAGATCAGCCGCTCGGACACCTACCCCTACGTCGACATCCGCGAGGACGACGTGGCGATGGGGCACGAGGCGACGGTGTCGAAGGTCAGCGAGGACCAGCTCTTCTACCTGATGAGCCGCGGCCTGAGCGAGGAGGAGGCGATGGCCATGATCGTGCGCGGGTTCGTCGAGCCGATCGCTCGCGAGCTGCCCATGGAGTACGCCCTGGAGCTCAACCGGCTCATCGAGCTGCAGATGGAGGGTGCGGTCGGCTGACCCACCGGCCCCGCCCCGTTGACCACCCACGCCGACACCGAGGAGCACGATCCAGTGACGCAGCCGACCGCCGGGCAGCTCAGCCCCGAGCACTCGACGCTGCCCGCACCGAGCGGGGCGGGCAGCGTCGAGTCGCGTCCGCACTCGCACGGTGGCCCCCCCGTGGTGCCCGAGCAGAGCCGGGCGTCCCGGCGGACCTCCTTCGACCTGGCCGACTTCCCGGTGCCCAGCGGCCGCGAGGAGGAGTGGCGATTCACCCCGCTGGACAGGCTGGCAGGCCTGCCGGAGTGGCAGCCCGGTGGGCAGGGCGCTGACGGGGGCACCATGCCGGTCGGCAAGGTCCTCGTCGAGGTCGGTCAGGCCGGCCCAGTCACGGTCGAGCAGCTCGAGCGCGGCGACGCTCGGCTGGGCCGGGCCGGCGTACCCGGTGACCGGGTGGCCGCGGCAGCCTGGTCGGGTTTCGAACGGGCCACCGTGCTGAGCGTGCCGGCCGGTCTCAGCGTCGCGGACCCGGTGCTGGTCAGCCTGCGCGGTGAGGGCGGCGGTGGCCTGGCCTTCGGTCATCTCCTGGTCGAGGTCGGTGCCCACGCCCGGGCGGTCGTGGTGCTCGACCACACCGGCACGGCCACCTACGCCGACAACGTCGAGATCCTGGTCGGCCCCGGCGCGGAGCTGACGCTGGTGTCGTTGCAGTCCTGGACCGATGAGGGCGTGCACGCCAGCGCGCACCATGCCCGCCTGGACCACGACGCCCGGCTGCGCCATGTCGTGGTCAGCCTCGGTGGCGACCTGGTCCGGATCACCCCGTCGGTCACCTTCGCCGGTCCCGGCGCGCAGGCCGAGCTGCTCGGCATGTACTTCGCCGACGCAGGCCAGCATTTCGAGCACCGCCTCTTCGTCGACCATGCCGTGCCCTCCTGCCGCAGCAGGGTCACCTACAAGGGTGCCTTGCAGGGCAAGGACGCCCGGACGGTGTGGGTCGGCGACGTGCTCATCCGAGCCAACGCCGAGGGCACCGACACCTACGAGTCCAACCGCAACCTGGTGCTGTCCGAGGGAGCCCGGGCCGACTCGGTGCCCAACCTGGAGATCGAGACCGGCGAGATCACCGGCGCCGGGCACGCCAGCGCGACGGGCCGTTTCGACGACGAGCAGCTCTTCTACCTGCAGGCGCGGGGCATCCCGGAGGCCGAGGCACGCCGACTCGTGGTGCGTGGTTTCTTCGCGGAGCTGATCAACCAGGTGGGCGTCCCCAGCCTGACCGAGCGCCTGCACCGGGCCGTGGAGGCCGAGCTCGAGGGAGCCGGGGCATGAGCTTCGTGCGGGTCTGCTCCGTGTCGGACGTGCCGGTGCCCGGCGCGGTGCAGGTCGAGGTCGACGGTGTCGCGGTGGCTGTGGTCCGCAGCGACGGGGAGTACTACGCCATCGGCGACACCTGCTCGCACGCCAACGTCTCGCTGTCCGAGGGCGAGATCGAGGGCAGCACCATCGAGTGCTGGCTGCACGGGTCACGCTTCGACCTGCGCTCCGGTCGACCGACCGGCCTGCCGGCCACCGAGCCGGTGCCGGTGTATCCCATAAGGGTCGACGGCGAGGACATCCTCATCGACGTCACCTGCCCACTCGACGCGACCGCCGCGTCCAGCAGCGCCAAGGAGAGCTGAACCCGTGAGCACGCTCCAGATCCGCGACCTGCACGTCTCGGTCGACACCGAGTCGGGCCCGAAGGAGATCCTTCGCGGGGTCGACCTGACCGTCCGACCAGGCGAGACCCACGCGATCATGGGCCCGAACGGCTCGGGCAAGTCGACGCTGGCCTACTCCCTGGCCGGGCACCCGAAGTACACCATCACCGCCGGGTCGGTCACCCTCGACGGCGCCGACCTGCTGGCGATGAGCGTTGACCAGCGGGCCAGGGCCGGCCTCTTCCTGGCGATGCAGTACCCCGTCGAGGTTCCCGGTGTGTCGGTGTCGAACTTCCTGCGCACGGCGGCCACAGCGGTGCGCGGCGAGGCACCCAAGCTGCGTGCCTGGGTCAAGGAGGTCAAGGAGGCGATGATCGGTCTTTCCATAGACCCGGCCTTCGCCGAGCGTGACGTCAACGCCGGCTTCTCCGGCGGGGAGAAGAAGCGTCACGAGATCCTTCAACTGCAGCTGCTCAAGCCCAGGATCGCGATCCTGGACGAGACCGACTCGGGGCTGGACGTCGACGCCCTGCGCGTCGTCTCCGAGGGGGTCAACCAGGTGCGGGCCGGCGGCGAGATCGGCGTGCTGCTGATCACCCACTACACCCGCATCCTGCGCTACGTCACCCCCGACTTCGTGCACGTTTTCATCGACGGTCGCATCGTCGAGGAGGGTGGCCCCGAGCTGGCCGAGCGGCTCGAGCAGAGCGGCTACGAGGGCTACGTGACGGCGGGCGCGACGGCGTGAGCGCAACGGGTCTGGACGTGGAGGCGGTCCGCAAGGACTTCCCGGCCCTGGACCGGGTGGTGCACGGGGACCGTCCGTTGGTCTACCTGGACAGCGCGGCGACGTCGCAGAAGCCCCGGTCCGTCCTGGACGCCATGACGGACTACTACGAACACCACAACGCGAACGTGCACCGTGGTGTGCACGTGCTGGCCGAGGAGGCCACCGCGGCCTACGAAGGGGCCCGGGACAGCGTGGCCGGCTTCATCGGGGCGCCCAGCCGGCGCGAGGTGGTGTTCACCAAGAACTCCACCGAGGCGATCAACCTGGTCGCCAACGTGCTGGCCTGGGCGGAACCGCGCCACCGGGTGGGTCCAGGCGACGAGATCGTCATCACCGAGATGGAGCACCACTCCAACCTCGTGCCCTGGCAGCTGCTGGCGCAGCGGACCGGGGCGCGGCTGCGCTGGATGGGCATAACCGACGACGGTCGGCTGGACCTTGCCGACCTGGACCGGGTGATCACCGCGCGCACGAAGGTCGTCTCGTTCGTGCACGTGTCCAACATCCTCGGCACGCTCAACCCGGTCCAGGCGGTGCGGGAGCGGGCCCACGAGGTCGGTGCGCTGGTCATTCTGGACGCCAGCCAGTCGGTGCCGCAGCTGCCGGTCGACGTCGGCGCGCTGGGAGTGGACGCGGTGGCCTTCACCGGGCACAAGATGTGCGGCCCGACCGGCATCGGGGTGCTGTGGATGCGCGAGGAAGTGCTGAGCGAGCTGCCGCCGTTCCTCGGCGGAGGCGAGATGATCGAGTCGGTCAGCATGGACTCGGCCACTTACGCCGACCTGCCGCACCGGTTCGAGGCCGGCACCCCGCCCATCGCCGAGGCGGTCGGGCTGCGCGCCGCGGTCGAGTACCTGTCCACGCTGGGCATGGCCAATGTCGCAGCCCACGAGCAGGCTGTCACGGCGTACGCGCTGGAGCTGCTGAGCGAGGTGCCCACGCTGCGCATCATCGGCCCCTCCCAACCGGTGGACCGGGGTGGGGCGGTCTCCTTCACCGTCGAGGGCATCCACCCGCATGACGTCGGGCAGGTGCTCGACTCGTTGGGGGTGGCGGTGCGGGTCGGGCACCACTGTGCCCGACCGGTGTGCCAGCGCTTCGGCGTGCCGGCCACCACGCGGGCCTCGTTCTACCTCTACAGCACCACGGCCGAGGTCGACGCGCTCGTCGCCGGCCTGCACCGGGTGCTCGGCTACTTCCGGCGGTGATGATGGACGTCGACGCGCTCTACCAGGAGATCATCCTCGACCACTACCGTCACCCGCACCACCGTGGGTTGCGCGAGCCCTTCGAGGCTGAGGTGCACCACGTCAACCCGACCTGCGGAGACGAGATCACCCTGCGGGTGCACCTGGACGGGGATGGGGCACAGACCACGGTCGCCGACGTCTCCTACGTCGGAGAGGGCTGCTCGATAAGCCAGGCCTCGACGTCGGTCATGACCGACCTGGTCATCGGACGCAGCCTGACCGAGGCCCTGGCGCTGGGGGAGGAGTTCCTCACCCTCATGCAGTCGCGTGGCCAGCACAGCCCCGACGAGGACGGACTCGAGGACAGGCTCGAGGACGCGGTCGCCTTTGCCGGAGTGGCCCGCTACCCGGCCAGGGTGAAGTGCGCGCTGTTGGGCTGGATGGCCTTCAAGGACGCTCTCGCGCAGGCAGCCGGGACCGAAGGCGCCCGGGCGGGCGGCGTAGGACCCAGCGGGGTGCGCGTCACGGCCCAGGTGAACGGCACGGCACAGGAGGAGCTGTCATGACCGAGACGTCGACGCTGACCCAGGACGACATCGAGGAGGCGATGCGCGATGTTGTTGACCCCGAGCTGGGCATCAACGTCGTCGACCTCGGGCTCGTCTACGGCATCACGGTGAGCCCGGACAACGTCGTCACGCTGGACATGACGCTGACCTCCGCGGCCTGCCCGCTCACCGACGTCATCGAGGACCAGACCCAGATGGCGTTGGAGGGCATCGTCAAGGACTTCCGGATCAACTGGGTCTGGATGCCGCCATGGGGGCCCGACAAGATCACCGACGAGGGACGCGAGCAGCTGCGTGCCCTCGGATTCAACGTCTGAGGCCGACCCGACCCCCGGTCGGGTCCCTCCCGCCGACACGACCTCGCCACGGCGGGTGGAGGTCCCGGCGGCCCGGATGCCCGGCTGGCTGGACCGGTTGGGGCAGGCGCACAGCGGGCTGACCGCCACGCTCAGCGCGGATGCCCACCTCGTCCAGGTGCGCGCCGGTGACGGGCTGCAGGCCGAGCTCACGGTGCCGTTTGGCCCGCTGCGGCCCGGGCCGCTCGACCCGTTGGCGGCCCTGCTCGACCACCTCGCCCGGCCGCGCCGGGTCGGCCTGCTGCTGGTGCGACGCGGTGGGTTCGCGGCGGGCGTGGTCCAGTCCGGCGTCCTTGCCGAGGCCCGGGTCGGCACCCGGCACGTGCAGGGTCGCACCGCCGCCGGCGGTTGGTCGCAGAAGCGATTCGCCCGCCGACGGCTGAAGCAGACCGACGAGCTGTGCGCG
>JAJZTN010000129.1 GCA_021848885.1 Actinomycetes bacterium | reverse complement strand
GTGGTTCTTCGGTCGAGAGCAGCTGGTCGACTCCCTCGTCGCTCGGGTGCTGCGCCCCAAGGTGCAGGCCCCGGTGGTGGTGGTCGGTCCCTCGGGGTCCGGCAAGTCCTCGCTGGTGCGCGCCGGGCTGCTGCCAGCGCTGCGCTCCCGGGGCTGGCGGGTCGCACTGCTCGGCCCTGGCACCCGACCGATGGCGGCGCTGGAGTCGGCGCTGGCGGGGGCGGGTGAGCAGGCCGGACCCGACAGCGGCCTGCTGGTGATCGTCGACCCGTTCGAGGAGCTCTTCACGGTCGGCGGGGCCGGGGAACGCGCCGAGTTCCTTCGCGCGCTGGTCCAGCTGGCCAGGGTGGCGGACCCCGCGGCCGACCCGGTGACCCCCGCGGCCGACCCGGTGACCCTCGCGGCCGACCCGGTGACCCTCGCGGCCGACCCGGTGACCCTCGCGGTGAGCCTGCCGGGCCGTCACGGTCCGGTCCGGGTGGTCCTCGCGCTGCGCGCCGACTTCTACGCCGAGGCGGTGCGCTCGAGCGTGCTGCTGCCGGCGCTGGCCCACAACCAGGTCGTCGTGGGCCCGATGAACCTCGAGGAGCTGCGCCGGGTCATCACCGAGCCCGCGCAGCGGGCCGGTATCGACGTCGAGGACGGGCTCGTCGACGTGCTGCTGCGCGACCTGGCCCCGCGCTCCGGCACCGAGGCCAGCGCGCACGAGCCCGGTGCGCTGCCGCTGCTCTCCCACGCCCTGCTGGCCACCTGGGAGCGCGGCTCGCAGCGGCGCCTCACGGTCGTGGACTACCAGGCGATCGGCGGCATCGATGGTGCGGTTGCCCGCACCGCCGAGTCGGTCTACTCGGGGCTGGACCCGGTTTCCCAGAAGCTGACCCGCCAGCTGCTGCTCCGGCTCGTGCACGTCGTCGACGGCGCACCCGTGGCCCGCCGTCAGGTGCCGCGGGAGGAGATCGAGGGCAGCCTGACGCCGTCCTCGGCCGACCTGCTCGAGCGCTTCCTCGACGCTCGGCTGGTCACCACCGATGCGCAGACCGTGGAGATCGCCCATGAGGCGCTGGTGTGGGCCTGGCCTCGACTTCGCACCTGGGTTGCCGCCGACCAGGACGGCCTGCGGGTGCGCCGACTGCTCACCGACTCGGCGGGGCTGTGGCGTGACCACGACCGCGACCCGCACCTGCTGCACCGCGGTGTCCCGCTGGAGTCGGCCGAGGAGTGGGCCAAGGACCCGGCGCACGCCAGCCTGCTGACCCCGCTGGAGCGGGAGTTCCTGCGGGCCAGCATCAGCCATGCCGCCGCCCTGCGCGAGGCCGAGCGGCGCCGGGCTGGCCGGCTGCGGACGCTGACGGTGGCGCTGTCAGCGCTGCTGCTGCTGGTCAGCGGGCTGGCGGTGTTCTCCTACCAGCAGGCCCGGGCCGTCGCCTCCCAGCGAGACCTTGCCGTCTCCCGTGAGCTGGCGATGAACGCCGACCGGCTGCGGGGGACCAACCTCGCGCTGGCCCGCCAGCTGGCTCTGGCGGCGTACAAGGTCTCCCCGACCCCAGAGGCCCGCTCCAGCCTGCTGAGCACCTCGGGCGAGCCGCTTGTCACGCCGGTCGCCGGCGCCAGCGGGGTGCTGCAGGCGGTCGCGCTCAGCACTGACGGGCGGCTCATGGCCACCGGGGGCACCGACTCGCGGGTTCGGCTTTATCGTCTGGATGACCCCAGCACACCGAGCTTGCTCGGCGTGCTGACCGGGCCTGAAGGCACGGTCTTCACCGTCGCGCTGAGCGGGGCCAACCTGTTGGCGGCCAGCGGCGCGGACCACCTCGTGCACCTGTGGTCGCTCACCGACCCGGCACACCCGACCCCGCGCCCGGCGCTGACCGGTGCGGGCAGCACCGTCTACAGCCTGACCTATAGCCCCGACGGGCGGTTGCTGGCGGGGGCCAGCGCGGACGGGCGGGTGTATGCGTGGGCGCCGGGAAGCGGCTCACCGGAACCGGTGGCCAGCGCCCGGGTGGCCAACGCCGCGGTGCAGACGGTCGCCTTCAGCCCGGACGGGCGCGTCATCGCCGCCGCCGGGGCGGACGGCAAGGTGCACCTGCTCGCGGTCGGCTCGGGCACGCTGACCCCGCTTGGCGCCCCGCTGGAGACGCGGGCCAGGGTCGTCTACGCGCTGGCCTTCTCCCCGGCGGGTTCCCTGCTGGCCGCCGGCACCGCGGACGGCGCGGTGCGGCTGTGGGACGTCACCGACCCGCGTCACCCGGTGCCCTCCGGGTCGGGGCTGGCCGGCCCGAGGAACTGGGTGAACTCGCTGTCCTTCTCCTCCGACGGTCGACTGCTGGCCGCGGGAAGCTCGGACAACCAGGTCTGGGTGTGGGACATGCGCACCCGGGGTGTGCTCGACACCCTTCCGCACCCCGGCCCGGTCACCGGCGTGGCCTTCCGGGCTCGGTCCGGGGTGATCGTGAGCACCGACACCGACGGACTGGCGCGGCTCTGGCGGGTGCCCGGCCCACTGCTGGGTGGTGCCGGGTCGAGCATCTTCTCGCTGGCCTATTCCCCCAACGGCTCGTTGCTGGCCGCGGCGGGCAGCACGATCCGGCTCTGGCGGGTGCACGAGGGGGTGGGCAGCGGCCCGGTCGGGCCGCCCATCGCCGCCCCCCGAGGGCACGCCAAGCTGTCGGGCACGGTCGCGATCTCCGCCGACGGGCGGGTCCTCGCGACCGGGGCAGCCGACGGTGCGGTCTATCTGTGGAGCATCGCCACACCCGAGGCCCCGCGGCTGCTGGCGACGCTGACCGGTCCGAAGGCGCTCATCGAGTCGGTCGCGCTGAGCAAGAGCTCGCACCTGCTGGCGGCCGGCAGCGACGACTCCACGGTGTGGCTGTGGGACGTCGCTGACCCGGCCCACCCGAGCCTGGTGGCGGACCTGCGCGGCCCTGGCGGCTACGTCAACTCCGTGGCCTTCAGCCCCGACGGGAGCACCCTGGCCGCGGGGAGCGTGGACGAGAAGGTGTGGCTGTGGAGCCTGAGGGTCCCGGCACACCCCGTCTTGTTGGGCAAGCCGTTGGCCGGCCCGACCAGCTACGTCTACGGCGTCGCGTTCAGCCCCGACGGGCGGATCCTGGCCGCGGGTGGGGACGACCACACCGTGTGGTTGTGGGACCTGAGCGTGCGTGCCCACCCGGTCGCGTTCGGCCCGCCGCTGCAGGGACCGGGCAGCTTCGTCTACGCCGTGGCGTTCAGCCCGGACGGGACTCTGCTCGCCGGAGTCAGCGGGGGTGGCACGGTGTGGCTGTGGGACGTCCACTCGCCGCGCCGCCCGCTCTGGCGAGCCCGGCTGGCCGGCCCGGAGGGGGCGCTCTTCGCGGTCGCCTTCGCCTCCGGTGGGCACACTCTGGCCACCGCAGGGGCCGACCGGGCGGTGCGGTTGTTCGACACCGACCCGACGAGCGTGACCCGGGCGGTGTGCACGACGTCCGGGCCGGCCATCACCGCGCAGCAGTGGGTTCGCTTCGCACCGGACGTGCCCTACGCCCCGCCGTGCCCGTCCCGCGGCGCCGGCACGGGCTGATACCCGCAGACCCAGCCGGCGTACGACGTCCCGGCCGGCGTAGGGCGTCAGGCCCTGGCGCGGGCGCCTCACCGCCGGTGCGGGCGAAGGCGCGCAGACCCGGTCCGGCGTACGACGTCTCTGGCGGTCAGGGCTTCCAGACGTAGCTGGGCTGGCCGCCGGAGGTGTCCATCGCGGCCAGGATCGTCGCGTCCGACAATGCCTGGTAGCCGGAGTAGGACGTCGTGGCCTCGGCCGCGCCGAACACCAGCGTCACGCCGGGCGTGGGGGTCTGGAACGCCAGGATGTTGTGCCGGTGCCCCCAGCAGCCGGGGTCGGTCGGCGAGGTGCAGGCGATGTTGCCCGAGCCGTAGCCGTCGTTGTACATCCACTCGAACACGCTCAGCAGCGGCCCGCCGGGGGTCCACGCCCAGTTCGAGGCCCAGCCGTAGAGCGCGTGCCCGTTGGCGGTCATGCTGGAAAGCCGCGGGTCGTCGTTGTTGGTCGCACCGGTGTTGGCCGCGGTCTGCAGGTCCGAGACCAGCCCGGCGATCGGTGGCAGGTTGCGCACGGTGCGCTCGGCGTTGGTCGCGACGAGAAGCTGCTGGGCCGGAGTGAGGCCGGACCAGTTCGACGGCAGCGCGAACGCCGGCAGGCCCTCGCTGGAGCGCCCGGAGTTCAGCGCGGCGACCTCGGCCTGCAGGCAGCTGCTGCTGCCCGGTGCCGACCAGCACGCCGAGAGCACGGACTGGTCGGACAGGTTGCTCGTCGGGTCGGCGACCGCGATGGGCCCGGAGGAGGTGGTGCTGCCCGCCGGTGGTGCTCCGGTCGATGTCGGGCTCAACCCGCCGGCTGCCTGGTCGATCGTGGTGGCCGTGGTGGACGGCACCGCACCGGTGCCGCCGACCACGAGCACGGCGCCGGGCCTGGTGGACTGCAGCCAGCCGATCTGGGCCGAGGTCAGTGTCGATCCGACGAGAAGCAGGGCACCGTCGAGTCGGGCGGCCATCGCCCCGCCGGCCAGCGCATCGGGGAAGTTGCTACCGGTGGCGACCACCAGGGTGGCGACGGGGCTGATCGAGCCGATCGCGTCGAGGTTGGTCGCGTAGCGGCTTGCACCCCCGGCCCGCTGGACCGTGCCCGAGAAGCTCGACAGCTGGGCCAGCACGGCGTCCGAGACCACCCCGGAGGAGCCGAGTACGACGATCTTGGCCGGGTGCAGCCGGGCCAGCTCAGCCGCGGTCGCGGTCGGCAGGCTCGTCGGCCCGGTGAGCAGCACCGGCCCGCCGAGCCGCGCGCCGAGTGCCGAGCCGGTCAGGGCGTCGGGGAAGTCCAGCCCGGTGGCGATGTAGGCGACCGGTACCCCGGGGGCGAAGGTGGCGGCCGACACCGCGGCGGCGGTGCCGTAGCGGGTGCTGCCGGCCAGCCGGGTCCAGCCACCGCTGGCGTAGCCGGCGAGGGTGGCGCCCACGGAGTCGGGAAGCACCGCCGGGCCGCCGACGAGGACGATCCGGCCAGGCTGCAGCCTTTGCACCTGGGCGAGCACCGCGTCGGGGATGGCGCCGCCGGCGACGAGGGCGACCGGGTCGGTGCGGCCCGCCGCGGCGGCTGCGGCGAGGGCGTCGGGGAAGGTCGCGCCGGTGGCCACGAACAGCTGCGCCACGCCGGTGGGGTAGCGGGCCAGCAGCTGGGCGTCGGTGTCGTACCGGGTGGCACCGCCGACCCGCTGCAGGGTCGGCAGCGCGGTCGTGGAGTCGGTGACCGCGGCGGGCGCGGCGTTTGCGGCACTTGCGGCGAGGCCCGCGGCGCTGGCGGCGACGGCGGCGGCGGGCGTGGTGGCGTTTGCAGCGGCGGTGGGCGCGGTGCTGGCGGCGACGGCGGGCGTGGTGGCGGCGTTTGCGGCGGGTCGGGCGGCGGGCGCGGCGAGGCCCGCAGCGCTGCTGGCGGCTAGCACGAGCGTTGCGGCAAGTGTGACTCGCGCCAGCGGGGTGCCGACGATCAGGTGGGGACGCGTGGTTCCGCGTCGGGGCATACCTGGCTCCCTGGGGCGTTCGGCAATCTTGAGGGAACGGATCGCTCCCACCCATCAGATATCGGCACCAAACCGGACGTTCTGGGTCCCCCGAACGGGTGAAGCCGCCCGAGCGGTCAGGTCGGCCCGAGGTGAGGATTCGACGCCGGGCACGCTCGGTCTGCCGCTCTGAGCCACGGGTCCGCAGCAGGGCTCCGGTCTCGCCTGCCGCTCTGAGCCGCGGGTCCGCAGCAGGGCTCCGGTCTCGTGTTCCGCCCCATGCCGCGGGTTCGCAGCATGCCCGGGCACGAGCGGCCCGCCGCCGGTGGCTCGCCGCACTGGTGGGATCGGGTGCCTGGTGACAGGCTTGCCGAGTGCTCGGCACCGCTGTCGCCGTTGCCGCCGACCTCGTCGCCGCACTGGTCGGTGTCGCACTGACGGTTCTCGTCGTACTGACCATATGGCTGGTCGCTCGGGGCAGGGTCTCCCGACCTCCCCGGACCGGCCGGGAGACCAGCCGTCCAGTGCCGCGGAGCATGCGTGGCTGGCAGGCGTTCGCGCTGCGCGAGGTGCGCCGCGCCGGCCGACGCCGCTGACCCGGCCCCGAGCGGGCATCCCCAGTGACAGCCCCGCCGGGGCATCCCCAGTGACAGCCCCGCCGGGGCATCCCCAGTGACAGCCCCGCCGGGTGGACCTACCCCTGCCGGGCCCTCCGGCGCGCGAGCGCGAACATCATGAGCCCAGCCAGCGCGAGCACGACGCCGACGACGAAGAAGGGCAGCGGGCGCAGCTGCTCGCGGCATTCCTGGCCGCCCGCAATCGCCCGGCACACTGTGCCGGGACCTTCGCGGTTGAGCCAGGCGACGTACCACAGTGGAGCAGCAGCGCCACTGATTGCCCCGGCCATCCCGCTCCGTTCGCTCCCCCCGCGGCGCAGCAGCACGATCGTCAGGACCACTGCCGCAGCCAGGATGAATACGCCGATGCTGAGCAGCGCGAGCATGCCGAGCATGTACGCCGCCCCGACCACAGCCCAGGCCGCGAATGATCGCCAGGCTGCGAATGACCGCCCGGCCGCGAATGACCGCGAGGCCCGGGCCGAATCCCTGGACATCGCTGCCTCCGTCGACGCAGTCGGACCTCGTCTGGCCACTGTCCCACCATCTGCGGCGGCCGGGTGGGACGGGACGCAGGGCTGGGCCACCGGGTGGGGTGGGACGGGACGCAGGGCTGGGCCACCGGGTGGGGTGGGACGGGACGCAGGGCTGGGTGGGACGGGACGCCGGGCTGGGCCGCCGGGCCGGGTAGGACTGGTGGGACGGTCGGGCTGGGTGGGACTGGTGGGGCCGCCGGGCTGGGTGGGGCGGCGGCTGGAGCCACCGAGGGGCGACTCGTTCGTGGGTGATGCTCGCGGGATCGGCGAGCTGGGGTCAAAAACGAGCCAGCGCCATGATCATGAAGACTTCCTAGGGCTATAGCACTCGGAAACCTTCATGATCATGGTGAGGCGGGCCGGTGCAAGGCGGGCCAGCGCAGATCCTTTGGGGCGAAAGGGGCGAAAGGGGCGAAAGGGGCGCGCCCCGGGACCCCGAGACGGCCCGAGGGACCCGTGAGGCGGGCACAAGGGGTGGGCGCGGGGACCCCGAGACGGTCCAAGGGGTGGGCCCCGGCGACCCCGGCGGGCGCGGTGATACCTCAGCCGAGGTAGCGGTGGGCCCCGGCGGCCCGGGCGGGTGCGGCGATGCCTCAGCCGAGGTAGCGGTGGGCCCCGGCGGCCCCGGCGGGTGCGGCGATGCCTCAGCCGAGGTAGCGGTGGGCCCCGGCGTACTCGCTCGCGAAGGCCGGAGTGGACACCGCGATGGTCTGCAC
>JAJZTN010000128.1 GCA_021848885.1 Actinomycetes bacterium | reverse complement strand
GAAGTCACCGTGCGGGTCCTGCGGCGCATCCTCGCCCCGACCGCCGCCATCTGGCACAACGACGACATCGGCGCACCCGTCAAGCGATCCCTGCTCGCCTACGACCACTGACCTTGGAATCGTTCATGACTAGGAACACGGGCACGCGGGCGCGGACGCGCACGCGCACGGGCACACGCACGCGGAGCAGTCTCCCCGATCCACGTCGCCCACCCGAGCGAGATCGGCACATGAACCGCGGGTCAGGCCGAGGACACCATCGCTGAGCGGGCCGCCGCGACAGCAGCGCGGGCGGTCCCGAGACCGAAGGCGCAACGCAACTTCACCGATCCGGACTCGCGCATCATGAAGACCGCAGGCGGGTCGTTCGCGCAGTGCTTCAACGCCCAGACTGTCGCCGACGCTGATCATCAGGTGATCATCGCGACCGACTTGAACAACTGTGCCGCCGACCGCCAGACCCTCACCCCGATGATGGAGCAGGCCCGCCGCAACACCGGGCGGGCCCCGAACCAGGCCCTGGCCGACGCCGGGTACTGCTCGGAGGCGAACCTGGAAGACGCAGTGAAACTCACCGAGCAGGACGGCACGCAGGTCCTGATCGCTGCCGGTCGGCTCGGTCACGATGAGGTCCTCGAGTCTGCGCCGCGCGGCCGGATCCCGAAGGACCTGACCCGCAAACCACAACCTGCGAAAACTCCACGGTCACATCGGAACCGCCGCTCCCGACAAGACCACCAGGCGCCGGAACCTACGAATCCGTCGCGCACCCTCCCGCCTGGGCGCGTAACGTGGACAGCGTGCGAGCCTCAGCGCTCGCTTCCCCAGAGACGACCCGTTGTGGCCGCCACCGACCCGCAAGGAGATGGGTCATGGGTCTCGTCGAAGGCAAGGTAGCGCTCGTCACCGGAGCCAGCTCCGGTATCGGTCGGGCATCGGCTCAGGCGTTCGCGAGGGAGGGCGCGAAGGTCGTCGTGGTCGACGTCATGGTCGACGGCGGTGAAGAGACCGCCACGATGATCAGGAACAGCGGCGGGGAGGCGACGTATTTCGAGTGCGACGTCTCCAAGGCCGCCCAGGTAGAGGCCGCAGTGGCAGTTGCCGTGGACACCTACGGCAGGCTCGACTGCGCGCACAACAACGCGGGTATCGAGGGTCCGCTGACGCCGACCGCCGACTACCCGGAGGCGGACTGGGACCGGGTGCTCGGGATCAACCTCAAGGGGGTCTGGCTCTGCATGAAGTACGAGATCCCGCGGATGCTCGCCGGCGGTGGCGGCGCCATCGTGAACACGGCGTCCGTCGCGGGACTCGTCGGCTTCCGGGGCCTTCCCGCGTACAGCGCGTCGAAGTTCGGCGTGAACGGCATCACGAAGGTGGCG
The DNA here is from genome assembly GCA_021848885.1 of Actinomycetes bacterium. Classification (GTDB taxonomy): domain Bacteria; phylum Actinomycetota; class Actinomycetes; order JAJZTN01; family JAJZTN01; genus JAJZTN01. Next base: position 6,108 of record JAJZTN010000128.1, on the reverse strand, counting down.
GCACTTGAGTACGCCCAGGCGGGTATCCGGGTGAACTCGGTCTGCCCCGGCGTGATCCAGACACCGATGGTCGATCGTCTCGTCGCGGCCCACCCCGAGATGACACCTGCCCTCTTGGCCGGGACGCCCCTGGGTCGCTTTGGGCAGCCCGCGGAGATCGCCGAAGCCGCTGTCTGGCTCTGCTCGGACCGGGCCTCGTTCGTGACGGGGCACACCATGGCTGTCGATGGGGCCTTCATCGCACAGTAGGGCGCACTCACGCAGCGACCGGCCAAGAGGCTGCAGGGCGGCAGGGCCGGCACGGCGTACTCACTCGCGGTCATTATCGTCGTACTGACGTCTTGTGCCGGCGCCGAGCTCCTCGAGACGCGCCTGCGCCCGCACGCGCTACAGGTCGTTGCCGGCGTAGGAGAGGTTGAAGCTCTTGTTCACCAGCGGGAAGTCCGGCACGATCGCCCCGCTCAGCGCCACCGGCAGGGCCGGCCAGTTGAACCAGGACGGGTCGACCACCTTGACCCGGCGCAGCAGCCCGTCCGCCAGCTCGACCCGGTGCACGATCGTGCCGCGCCAGCCCTCCACGATGCCGACCCCGGCGCGCGGCTGAGCCCCCTCCGCGCCTGCCGCCGCACCGGCCGCGGCACCTGCCGCCGCACCGGCCGCGGCACCGGCCGTCGTCCCGGCGGCCCTGCCGAGTGCCGCACCCGCCGCCAGCGGCAACCCGTCCCGGCACAGCCCGGCGACCAGCTCGGCCGAGAAGGCCAGCTCGTCGCGGCGCACCAGGAAACGGGCCAGTACGTCGCCGCCCGAGTGCACGACCGGACCCCCGGGAAGCGCCACGCTCGGGTGGTCCCAGCGGGCGTCGCCGCGCACCCCGCTGGCCCGCGCCACCGGCCCGAGGCAGCCCAGCTCGCCGGCCTGTTGGGTCCCCAGCACCGCGGTGCCGGCGAAGCGGTCGCGCACGATGGAGTTGCGCAGGCAGATCTCGGCCAGCTCGCCAGCCTCGGCGGCCAGCCGGCCCAGCTCGACCGGATCGGGCAGGGCCAGCAGCCGGGCCCAGCCGGGCCCGGTCGCCCCGCGCAGCAACCGGTGGCCAGTCACCCTCGCGTTGAGCCGCAACGCCTGCTCGCGCAGCCGCTGGGCGTGGGCGTTGGCGATGCCGAAGCCCACGTCGTTGGCCAGCGCGCCGAGGTCGGCCACGTGGTTGTAGATCCGCTCCAGCTCGACCAGGAGCACGCGCGCCCGGTCCACCTCGGCGGGCGGGCGCACCCCGAGGGCGTCCTCGACCGCCCGGGCGAAGGCGACCGCGTGCCCGGTCGAGGTGTCCCCGCTGATCCGCTCGGCCAGCTCGGTCCCGCGCACCGGGTCGATGCCCTCGAAGAGCTTCTCCACCCCACGGTGCACGAACCACAGCCGCGCCTTGAGCTTGACGATGCTCTCCCCCACCACCGAGAAGCGGAAGTGGCCCGGCTCGATGAGCCCGGCGTGCACCGGGCCGACCGGGATCTCGAAGACCCCCGGGCCGGTCACGGTGAGGAACGGGTACGGCTCGGCGGCGGAGAAGGGCGGCGGCGGCCCGGCGTCGCGGCGCATCGGGTACCAGCCGGCCGGCCAGTGCGCGTGGCGCACCAGCCGCCGGGGCAGCGGGTGCCCGTCGGGGATCAGCCCGAACAGGTCGTGCATCTCCCGCTCGAACCGCCCGGCCGGGAAGGACGCCCCGGCCAGCGAGGGCAGGTGCGGCGCGGCGGCGGGCACCTGCACGCTCAGCTCGGTGCGCATCTCCGGCACGTCCGGTCGGGCGCCGGCCAGGAAGAGGTAGACAACCCGCAGGGTCTCGCCCTCGTCGTGCGCGGCGGCCAGCGCGAGCCGGTGGCCTTGGTCGAGCAGCCCGGCAGCGGCCGTGCCCAGCTGTCCGGGCGAGACCTCGAGGGCTCGCCGGTCGGCAGCCTCCGGTGGTGTGCTCACGAGGCGGCCCCCAGTCCCGCGGCCGCGAGGTGCAGCAACCCGGTCAGCGGGCCAGCGCTGATGCCCAGCGCCAGGCACGCGGCCAGCCCCAGCACCATGGGCAGCCTCGCCGCCCAGCCCGACGCCACAGCCAGCCCCACTGGCCCCGCCCCCGACGCCCCCGGATCAGGGGCCGGCTCACCGAGCAGCATCGCCAGAGCGTGGCGGGCCAGGGCCCCGAACGCGACGAGCACCAGGACGAGCGCGAGCGCCGTCGGCCAGATCAGGTGCGCGGCCGCGGCCCCCCGGACGATGCCGACCTCGCTCGCGAAAAGGGCGAACGGCGGCAGGCCCAGCAGCGCCACCAGGCCACCGGCCAGGCTCAGCCCCAGCACCGGGTTGGCGCTCAGCAGCCCGGTCACGTCACGGATCGCGGTCGAGCCCGTCACGTGCTGCAGCTGTCCGGCGGTCACGAAGAGCACCGCCTTGCCCAGCCCGTGGGCCAGCACGTGCAGCAGCAGCGCGGCCACGGCCAGGCGGGTGCCGGCCGCGGCAGCCAGAGCGAGCAGCCCCATGTGCTCGAGGCTGGAGTAGGCCAGCATCCGCTTGTAGTCGCGCTGACCGACCAGCAGGAACGCCGCCACAGCCAGGGTGAGCAGGCCCATGACGAGCAGCCCCACCCGGAAGAAGCCGGCCCCCAGGCTCAGGTCGAGGACCTGCTTGACCCGCAGCAGCACCGAGAAGGCCACCGACAGCAGCACACCGCTCATCAGCGCCGACACCGGGGCCGGCGCCTGGCTGTGCGCGTCGGCCAGCCAGGAGTGGAACGGCACGAGCCCGACCTTGGTGCCGAAGCCGAGCAGCAGCAGCCCCCCGGCCAGCCGCATGACCCCCGGGTCCAGGTGCGGGGCGCGGGCCAGCAGGATGCTCAGGTCCAGCGCCCCCGAGGGCGAGCCGGCCCGGGTGCTGGCGAAGTAGGCCAGCACGGTGCCGAGGAACGCCAGGCCGATGCCCACCGAGCAGACCACGACGTACTTCCAGCTCGCCTCGATCGCCGCGCGGGTACGACGGTGACCGACGAGGAACGCGGTGGACACCGTGGTGGCCTCCACCGACACCCACACCACGCCGAGGTTGTCGGCCAGCACGGCCAACACCATGGTCGCCAGGAAGAGCGAAACGAGAACGGCGTAGCGACGTGCCCCGGCCGGCGTGGTCTGGCCACCGGCCAGCTCACCGTCGAGGTAGTCCAGCCCGGCCCAGGTGGCCAGCAGGGCCACCGCACCGATGACGATGAGCATGACCGCGGCCAGCGGGTCGGCACGCAGCATGCCCGCCGTCACGACGGCGCCGGGGCCGGACCCCATGACCCGCGCGGCCAGGCCCACCCCGGCCAGCAGGATCGTGGCTGCGGCAGCCACCCCGACCAGCCCGGTCCCCCGGCGCCACCCGGCCGCCGCCGCAACGGTCGCGGCCAGCAGCGGAGCAAGCAGGGGGGCCAGCAGCAGCCCGGCACCCATCGACGTCGCGCTCACTCGTGCAGCTCCCGCAGCTCACCGAGATCGGTGCCGCCGAAGCTGATCCGCATGCGGTCACCGAGCAGCTGCAGCACGAGCACCGCCAGCAGCACGTCCAGGCTCGCGCCCAGCTCGACGACGAGCGGCACCCCCGCGGTGGCCAGGAAGGCGACCGCGGCGATGCCGTTGTCCAGCAGCAGCAGGCCGACCACCTGGGACAGCGCCCGGCGTCGGGTCACCAGGACGAGGATCCCGATGAGTACGACGGCCAGGGCCAACGGGATGGCGTGCGTGGCCGGGGTCGGGTCAAGTGCCACCAGGGACCGGCTGGTGGCGTAGGCCAGCGCGGTCAGCACCGCCACGGCCAAGAGCCCGGACACCGTGTTGAGCACGGGCTCGGTCTCGCGCGGGCTGCCCTCGTGCAGCAGCAGACGAGCGACCACCCGCGGGATGACCACGGCACGCAGCACACCCACCCCGACACCGACCCCCAGCAGCGCCGCGTCATGCAGGTGGGCGCCGAGGGTGACCGGGATGGCGGCCAGCGCCACCCCCTGCCAGGACAGCAGCCGCACCAGCGCAGCCAGGTCGCGCCGCCAGACCACCAGGACCGCGCTGAGCAGCAGCCCTCCGGCGGCCAGGTCCAGCACGGTCACATAGCTCGTCTCGCTCATCCGCACCTCAGCCGGTCGGGGTTATCAGGAAGTACGACGCGGTCACCGCGAGCATGCCGAGGACGAAGGAGCCGGCCAGCAGCTCGGGCACCCGGAACAGCCGCAGCTTGGCCAGCGCGACCTCACCGGCGGCCAGCACAACGGCGAGCACGCTGACCTTGGCCGCCACCGCGGCCAGCCCGACCAGCAGGGCGGCCACCGACGGGGCCCCGGTGACCGCGGTGGCCAGGCCGACCGGGAGGAAGAGGTTGGCCAGCAGGCCCAGCAGGACGGTCAGCCGCATCGCCGCGGCCCACTCAAGCAGGGCCAGCGGCGGTCCGGCGTACTCGAGCACCATCGCCTCGTGCACCATGGTCAGCTCCAGGTGCGTGGCGGGGTTGTCCACCGGCAGCCGGCCGGTCTCGGCCAGCACCACGACCCCCAGGGCGACCGCGGCCAGCACCGCGGCGGGCGTCGCCACCCGGCCGGGGTCGGCCGACACCGCCGTGACGATCGCGGCCAGGCTCGTGGAGTGCACGGGCAGGGACAGCGCGTAGACGGCCATGAGGATGCTCGGCTCGACCAGGGCGGCGATGGTGACCTCCCGGCTGGCGCCCATCCCCCCGAAGGCGGTCCCGGTGTCCAGCCCGGCCAGGGTCAACGCGACCGTGCCGGTCAGCAGCAGCCCCACCACCGCGAAGAGGTCACCGGCCCGGTCCAGCGGCGAGACGCCCACCAGCGGGATGATCACCGCAGCGGCCAGCGTCGTGCCCACGAGCAGCACCGGGGCGGCCAGGAACACCACTGTGGTGCCGGTCGGGCGGACCCGCTGCTTGCCCGCCAGCTTGCGAAGGTCGCGCCACGGCTGCCCGACACCGGCACCCACCCGACCCTCGAGCCTGGCCCGGACCTGGCGGGTCAGGCCGAGCACCAGCGGCGCCCCCAGGGCGACGGCGAGGGGCTGCAGCAGCGCCACCAGTGCGATCACCGCGCCACCACCAGCAGGATGAGAAGGCCCAGCGCGCCGTAGCCGAGGTAGGTGTGCACGCTGCCGCTGTGCGCCCGGCGGGCCAGCCGTGCCAGGGCCTCGACCACGCGCAGCACTGGAGCGTGCAGCCCGGTCTCGACCGCGTCGTTGATCCGGTTGCGGTAGCTGACCTTGGCCAGCAGGTAGCGGGACTCCGCGGCATGGGTGACGGTGATGTCGGTGTCCGGGCGCAGCACGTCGTCGAAAACCCGCTGCAGCGGCTCGGCGAACGCGGTCGCGGTGTACTGCATGCGGGCGCTCGGCGGTTCCCCGCCGCAGGCCCACAGCGGCGCGGGGCGCGCCGGGCCGCCGCGACGGGCCGCCACCGCAGCGAGCAGCGAGCCGGCGCCCACGAGGGCGGCCAGCAGCAGCGGGGAGCTGGAGCCGGACAGACCGGGCAGGCGCAGCAGCGCACCCAGCATCGGCCCGGGGGCGGCCGCGACGACCGGCCAGGTCGCCACCGCGACGCGCAGCGGGGCGGCCAGCAGGCCGGGCGCCAGCCCGAGCGTCACACAGGCCGCGGCGAGCAGCCCGAGGGCGGCTCGCATGCTCACCGACCCCTCCCGGGCCGCGGCCGCACCCGGCGAACGCGGTCGGGCCAGGAACCCCACGCCCAGGGCCTTGACCATCGCCGCCACCCCGAGCCCGGTGGTCAGTGCAACCGCAGCCACCGCCAGGGGCATCGCCAGGGCCAGCATCGCCCCGCCGGTGGCCGGGGCGTGCACGAGGCTCTGCAGCAGCAGCCACTCGCTGATGAAACCCGCGCCCAGCGGCAGACCGGAGGCGCCCAGCGCGGAGATCCCGAATGCCGCGGTGGTCACCGGCATCCGGCGGGCCAACCCGCCGAGCAGGTCGAGGTCACGGTGTCCGGTCGCGCTGAGCACCGATCCGGCGGCGAGGAAGCCCAGGGACTTGAACGCGGCGTGGTTGACCACGTGCAGCAGCGCCGCGGTGAGCGCGACGAGATCGG
>JAJZTN010000127.1 GCA_021848885.1 Actinomycetes bacterium | reverse complement strand
GCCCGGGCCTGACGGTTCTCACCGGTGAGACCGGGGCCGGCAAGACGATGGTGGTCACCGGGCTCGGCCTCCTGCTGGGCGCCAGGGCCGACACCGGGACGCTTCGGGCCGGGACCGAGCAGGCCTCGGTCGAGGGACTGCTGCTGCTGCCGCCCGGCTCCGACGAGCTGCGCAGGCGAGTCGCCGAGGCGGGCGGGCAGGTCGGCGAGGACGGCGAGCTGGTGGCTGCCCGGACCGTATCCGCGGAGGGCCGCTCGCGGGCGTACCTGGCCGGGCGCTCGGTGCCGGTGGCCCTGCTGGCCGAGATCGGCGGGGCCCTGGTCGCGGTGCACGGCCAGTCCGACCAGCAGAGGCTGCTCGCCCCGGCGCTGCAGCGGGCGGCGCTTGACCGCTACGCCGGTGCGGCGCTGTCCGAGCCGCTGGCCGGCTACCAGCGCGACTACGCCCAGTTGCGCGAGGTGGTGGCCGAGCTCGCCGAGGTGCGCAACAACCGGGCGGAACGGGCCCGGGAGCTGGACCTGCTCAGCTTCGGCCTCGACGAGATCGCCGCCGTGGCTCCCGCCGCGGGGGAGGATCACGCGCTGCGCGAGGAGGAGGACCGGCTCGGCCATGTCGAGAACCTCCGGCAGGCCGCAGCCGCCGCACACCGGCTGCTGGCCGGTGAGGCGGAAGACGCCGAGACCTCCCCGGATGCCGTGACGCTGCTGGCCCGGGCCGCCCGCGAGCTGACCGGCCCGGCCCGCCACGACCCGGCCCTGCACGGGCTGGCCGAGCGGCTGGAGGAGACCAGCTACCTGCTCGCCGACCTGGCCACGGACCTGTCCGGCTACCTGCGTGGTCTGGACGCCGACCCGCACCGGCTGGCGGCCGTGGCCGAGCGGCGCGCCCAGCTGGCCCGGCTGACCCGCAAGTACGGCGAGGATGTCGACGCCGTGCTGGCCTGGGCCCAGGCGGCGCAGGCCAGGGTCGCCGACCTGTCCGGTGACGAGGACAGGCTCGAGGAGCTGCAGGCTCGCGAGGCCGAGCTGCTCGAGCGGCTGGCACGCGCCGGCGAGCAGGTCAGCGCCGCTCGCGGTGCCGCCGCGGGTCGACTGGCCGATCAGGTGGGGGCCGAGCTGAGGCAGCTGGCCATGCCGGCCGCCCGGCTGCACGTCGCGGTCGAGCAGCGCGAGCAGCCGGACGGCCTGCCGGTCGGGGGTCGGCGGGTCGCGTTCGGTCCGGATGGTGTCGACGAGGTCGAGTTCCGGTTGGCCGCCCATGCTGGTGCCCCGCAGCGCCCGCTGGCCCGCGGAGCCTCCGGTGGGGAGCTGTCCCGGGTCATGCTGGCCGTCGAGGTGGTGCTGGCCGGGGTGGCGCCGGTTCCGGTGTTCGTCTTCGACGAGGTCGACGCCGGGGTCGGTGGCAAGGCGGCGGTGGAGGTGGGGCGGCGGCTGGCCCGGCTGGCTGCGACCGCGCAGGTGCTCGTCGTCACCCACCTTCCCCAGGTCGCCGCCTACGCCGACCGGCACCTCGTGGTGCGCAAGGTCGAGGGCGGCCCGGTGACCAGCACTGACGTGCTGAGGCTGGACGAGCCCGGCCGGGTGCGGGAGCTGGCCCGGATGCTGGCGGGTCAGGAGGACTCGGCCACCGCGGCAGCGCACGCCAGCGAGCTGCTGGCCACCGCGGCGGCCGAGAAGGGGCGCTGAGCCGGTCGCGGCGGCTGGGACGCGCGTGGGGCTGGCGCCCGCCGCGGCCCGCCCGATCCCTGGAGTCGACACGCCGGCGCCCTGGAGCTGCACCTGCCGGGTTGGGGCCGCCGGCTCTGTCACGATCGGTCGGATGAGCCCAGTCGTGCGCCGACGAGGCCGCGCGGGGCTGCCCGGGATCACCGGACCCGCTCGGGTGCAGCGCCACGCCGCGGCCCTGCTGCCGCGGCTGCGACCCGGGGACGTGGCGGTCATCGACGCGCTCGACCTTGACCGGGGCACAGCCGAGCAGATGGTGGCGGCTGGGGTCGCCGCCGTCGTCAACGCCTCCTCCACCATGAGCGGGCGCCGCCCGGCAGGAGGAGCGCAGGTTCTGCTCGCCGCTGGGGTGCCACTGCTGGACCAGGTCGGCCCCGAGATCTTCGCGGTGCTCGGCGACGGGGACAGCGTCCGGGTGAACGCCGATCTCCTCCTGCGTGGCGAGCAGGAGCTGGCCCATGGGCGGCTGCTCGACGAGCCGGCGGTGCAGGTCGCCCAGGCCCAGGCCCGGGCCGGCCTGCAGGCCCAGCTGAGCTCGTTCGCGGCCGGCACCGCGACGCTGCTCGCCCGCGAGGCCCCGCTGCTGTTCGACGGTGCGGGCCTGCCCGAGCTTCGGACCTCGCTGCGCGGCCACCCGGTCGTGCTGGTCTGCCGTGGCCCGGGCTGGCGCGAGCAGCTGGCCCAGCTGCGCGGCTACCTGCGCGAGCACCACCCTGTTCTCATCGCCGTGGACAGCGGCGCCGAGGGTCTGGCCGAGCTCGGAGTCCGCCCCGACATCGTGCTGGCCGACCCCGACGGGCTGCCCGAGCAGGTCCTGGCCAGCGGGGCGGAGATCGTCGTACGGGTGCCCGGCGAGGGCAGCCACCCGGGCCTTGCGGCCCTTGAGGAACGTGGGGTCAGCGCCAGCCTGCTGGCCACCTCGCTGCCGGGGCCGGAGGCCGCAGTGCTGCTAGCCGCGCTATCGGGGGCGAGCCTGCTCGTGGGGGTGGGCATGCCGCACGGCCTCACCGAGCTTCTCGACGGAGGCGGTCCGGCGATGTCGGCTGCAGTGCTGGCTCGCCTGGTTGCCGCCGACCGGCTGGTCACCCCCGACGTCGTACGCACCGTGCACCGCCGCCGGATCGGGGTCGGTGTGCTGCTGCTGCTCATGCTGGTGGCTCTGGCCGCCCTCGCTGTGGCCCTGGCCAGCACCCCGGTCGGGCAGCACACCCTTCCGACCCTGCGGGGCTGGTGGACCTCCGTCGTCTCCTGGGTGCAAGGGCTGGTCTCCTCGTGATCGACTTCCGCTACCACATCGTGTCCCTCGTCGCGGTGTTCCTGGCCCTGGCGGTGGGGATCGCCCTGGGGGCGGGCCCGCTGCAGGCCCAGCCGGCCACCGGCAGGGCAGCGGTGAGCGGTCCGACGAGCAACGACCTGCGCAACCAGGTGGGCACCCTGACCCAGCAGGGCAGGGCCGATGAGTCCTTCATCACCACCGTCGCCCCGCTGCTCGAGCAGGGCCGCCTCTCCGGTGCCCGGGCCGTCGTCGTGGCGATGCCGGGCGCCACGAGGGACCTGACCGGCGCGGTGGCCGCCACGTTGCGCTCGGCCGGTGCCCAGATCAGCGGCACCGTGTCGCTGCGCTCGGAGCTCTTCGACCCCACCCGGGCCGGCTACCTCGACGACCTGGTGTCCCGGCTGGGCTCACCGGTGCCCACCACGGCAGGCCCGGCCGAGCGGGCGCTGGCCGCGGTCGCGCAGGCGCTGGTGACGCGCGCGCCCGGCACCGACGGCGGGCAGCCGAACACCGCCGCGGCCCAGCTGATCGCCGGGCTCGAGCAGCTCGACCTGATAACCGCCACCGGTGACCCAGCGACCCGGGCCAACCTGGCGGTCGTGGTCAGTGGGGTGCCCGCGGCCACACCCACCCAGGCCGAGACTGACGCGCTGGGCCGGGCGGTGTCGTTCCTGGGCCAGCTGCGCGGCATCGGCGCCGGAGCCGTCCTTGTCGGCCCGGCGGCTGCCGCGCGGGCGGGGGGACTGCTCGCCGCGGTGCGTGCCGGCGGCGCCAGCGTGGCGCAGGTCTCCACGGTCGACAACATCGACACCGCCGCCGGCGGGGTCACCCTGGTCTTCGCCGCAGCCGAGCAGTTGGCCGGGGGCACGGGCGCCTATGGCACCGGGCCGGGCGCCCAGGCCGTGCTGCCCGACCTGAGCGGAGCCAGCCCGGCCGTCACGGCCAGTCCCGGCGCGTCCGGGGGCTGATCGCACCGGGGGGCACTGATAGCCTGGTGGTCCGTGGACGGGCAGGTGTTCCTGCCGCACAGACCACCACGGGAGCCCTCGTTGGCCGTGCTGCCAGTCACGCAGACCACACGTCACATCTTCGTCACCGGGGGAGTCGCCTCCTCGCTCGGCAAGGGACTCACCGCATCCAGCCTCGGCAACCTGCTCACCGCCCGGGGACTGCGGGTCACCATGCAGAAGCTGGACCCCTACCTCAACGTCGACCCGGGCACGATGAACCCCTTCCAGCACGGTGAGGTTTTCGTCACCGACGACGGTGCCGAGACCGACCTGGACATCGGGCACTACGAGCGGTTCCTGGACCGCGACCTGAGCAGCGACGCCAACGTCACCACCGGCCAGGTCTACTCCACGGTGATCGCCAAGGAGCGTCGCGGGGAGTACCTCGGGGACACGGTGCAGGTCATCCCGCACATCACCAACGAGATCAAGGACCGCATGCTGTCCATGGGCGGGCCCGACGTGGACGTGGTGATCCACGAGATCGGCGGGACGGTCGGCGACATCGAGTCGCTGCCCTTCCTCGAGGCGGCTCGCCAGGTCCGCCACGACGTCGGTCGGGAAAGCGTCTTCTTCCTGCACGTCTCGCTGGTGCCCTACCTGGCGCCATCGGGGGAGCTGAAGACCAAGCCGACCCAGCACTCGGTGGCCGCGCTGCGCAGCATCGGCATCCAGCCCGACGCGATCGTGTGCCGCTCCGACAGGCCGATCCCGCTGGCCGTCAAGCGCAAGATCTCGCTGATGTGCGACGTCGACACCGAGGCGGTCGTCTCGGCGATGGACGCAGCGAGCATCTACGACATCCCCAAGGTGCTGCACGCGGAGATGCTGGACGCCTACGTCGTACGCCGGCTCAACCTGCCCTTCCGCGACGTCGACTGGTCCGGCTGGGACGAGCTGCTGCGCCGGGTGCATGCCCCGGCCGACGAGGTCGAGATCGCGCTGGTGGGCAAGTACGTCGACCTTCCCGACGCCTACCTGTCAGTCTCTGAGGCGCTGCGCGCCGGCGGCTTCCACAACGACTGCCGCGTGCGGATCCGCTGGATCGCCTCCGACGAGTGCGCTACCCCGGAGGGGGCCGCCCGGGCGTTGCACGGCGTCGACGGGGTGTGCGTGCCGGGTGGGTTCGGTGTGCGCGGCATCGAGGGGAAGGTCGGTGCCATCCGCTGGGCCCGGGAGATGAACGTCCCGCTGCTGGGCCTGTGCCTGGGCCTGCAATGCCTGGTGATCGAGTTCGCCCGCAACGTCGTCGGTCTGGAGGGGGCCAACTCCAGCGAGTTCGACCCGCAGGCACCCCACCATGTGGTGGCCACGATGGCCGAACAGCGCGATGTCGTCGCCGGGGAGCGGGACATGGGCGGCACGATGCGCCTGGGTCTCTACCCGGCAGCGCTGGCGGAGGGCAGCCTGGTGCGTGAGCTCTATGGCACCGCGGTGGTCCACGAACGCCACCGCCACCGCTACGAGGTCAACAACGCCTACCGGGACAAGCTCACCGAGGCGGGGCTGGTCTTCTCGGGTCTGTCCCCGGACGGCTCGCTTGTCGAGTACGTCGAGCTGCCTCGCGACATCCACCCCTATTTCGTGGCCACCCAGGCGCACCCGGAGCTGCGCTCCCGGCCGCATCGGGCACACCCGCTCTTCGCCGGCCTGGTCCGGGCCGCTCTGGCCCGCCAGGGCGAGCTGCGCCTGCCGGTCGAGGTTGCCGACCGGGTCGGGGCAGGTTCGTGAGTCCGACCGCGGACCCCCGCCCGCTCGTCGACCGGTTCGCCCCGCGACCGGTGCGCGAGCACCGGCTCCTGCACGCGGGCATGGTCTTCGACCTGGTCGCTGAGACCGTCGATCTGGGCCGGGCCGGTCCGGTCCGCCGGGAGTTCCTGCGCCATCCCGGCGCGGTGGCCGTGCTCGCCCTCGACGATGACGAGCGGGTGGCTCTGGTGCACCAGTACCGCCACCCGGTGGGCTATGACCTGTGGGAGCTGCCGGCCGGGCTGCTCGATGTCGACGGGGAGCCCGCCGCGGATGCAGCTCGACGCGAGCTGGCCGAGGAGGCCGACCTGCGCGCCCAGCGCTGGGACGTGCTGGTCGACTGGTTCACCAGCCCAGGGGGTTCCGACGAGGCGCTGCGCTGCTTCCTTGCCCGAGAGTTGTCCCCGGTCCCCGAGGCCGACCGGCACCGCAGGCAGGCGGAGGAGCTGGACATGGCCCTGGCCTGGGTCCCGCTCGACGCGGCTCGGGACGCCGTGCTGAGCGGTCGGGTCCACAACCCCTCGTCGGTGGTGGGCGTCCTGGCCGCCTGCGCAAGCCGGGACACCGGCTGGGCGACGTTGCGTCCCGCCGATGCGCCGTGGCCGCAGCACCCGGCTCACCGTGATCTGCCCTCACGGTGAGCCTGCCCTCGCGTCGCGGCCGGGCCCTGGCCGCCACCGTGCTGGCCGCCACCGTGGCGACCGGCTGCGGGACGCATGTCGCCGCGGTGCCCGCAAGAGCCTCCAGCGCTGAATCGCTGGACCCGAGCAGCGCCCGGGCGCTGGCCCCGATAGTGGTGCTGGACAGCTCCGTGGACCCGCCCAGCCCGCGGCCCACCCCCCGACACACCCCGACCGCTCCCGCTCGCACCAGCTCACCGCCGGCTCGGGCCCGCTCCGTGACCCGACACGAGGTGCGGGGGGTCGTCTCCACGGCGGGGGTGCGCCAGTGGGTGGACTGCCGCGGCAACGGCCCGGTCACCGTCGTGGTCGTCCCCGGGCTGGGGGCCACAGCCGCAAGCTGGTCGCAGGTCTACCCTGCCCTGACCCGGGTGACGCGCACCTGCGTCTACGACCGGCCCGGGCTGGGGCTCAGCCCGGCACGACCCGAGGCCACGCAGGTGCTCGACGCGGGGATCTACGCCCACGAGCTGCACGCCCTGCTGCTGGCCGTGGGTGAACCAGGCCCCTATGTCGTGGTCGGGCACTCCTTCGGCGGGTTGATCGCTCGGGCCTTCGTGCGCGACTACACCTGGGCAGTCGCCGGGGTCATGCTGGCTGAGAGCGTGGCGCCGTACGACCCCACCAACGGCGCCTTCTGGGCCGAGGCAGGCCACCAGATCAGCATGGCGGCCAGCTCGGCCGCCACCGGTGCAGGGCCGGACATGGGCCACCTGCCGCTGCTCGTGCTGTCCGCCTCCGACCCGGAGGAGGACCACCTCGGGGGCCCCACCTACGGTCAGCCGCAGTGGGCCATCGACCTGTGGCGGGCGCAGCAGGCCGCCGATGTCAGGCTGTCCACCGACTCCATCCACGTCATCGCGCACTCCGGGCACGTCCTGCAGCAGGACAACCCCGGGGCGGTGATCGCCGCCGACACGGTGCTCGTCACCGCCGCCGAGACCGGTGCGCGGCTGAGGTGCTCGAGCCTGTGGGAAGACCATGACGCGACCTGCTCCTGAGCCGGGCCCGCGCCCCCCTGAGCCGGGCCCGCGCCCCCCTGAGCCGGGCCCGCGCCCCCCTG
>JAJZTN010000126.1 GCA_021848885.1 Actinomycetes bacterium | reverse complement strand
CCCCGGGCAGCAGAGTGGACTGCGGCAGGTTGACCAGCTTCGGGTCGAAGGTCGCCGAAGGCTTGACCTTGATGGTCTCACCGACCGCGGCCGAGCTCTGGATCAAGCCGTAGTCGATCTGGCCGGTCTCCAGCGCGTGCAGGGTGTCACCGTTGGTGGGGTAGACGTGCAGGCCGTTGGCCTTGAGCTTGGTGAAGTAGTCCTCGCCAGACTTGACCCCGTTGGCCTGGCCACCGAGCTGGTTCATCAGCCCGGCGATGAACGGGTAGGTGGGGCCGGACTGTGAGGGGTCGTTCATGCCCACCTTGCCCCGGTAGGCCGAGGTGAGCAGGTCGTTGTAGGAGGCCGGGACGGCCTTGACCCGAGCCGCGTTGTAGATCAGCGTCGCCATCACCGTGGTGCTCACCGGCACGTAGGAGTGGTCGGCCGGCAGCAGCGCCTGCCCGGCCGCGGTCAGGGTGGCCGACGGGGTGTAGGGCAGCAGCTGGCCCTGCTTGTCCAGCGCGGCGAACGCGGTGTCGCCGTCGACCCAGAGCAGGCCCCACTGCGGGTTGTTCCGCTCCGCTGCCACCTTCGTCAGCAGTGGGCCGGTGCTGTCGTCCACGAGCTTGACCGGGATCCCGGTGGCCTTCTGGAAGGCCTGGGTCACCGCCGAGTCGTAGCCCTGCGCGGAGTAGACGACCAGCGGGACAACGGCAGCGCTGCTCGATGTCGCAGCCGGAGCCGCGGCGGCCGACGCGCTGCTCGGCGCCGCGGCAGCGGCCGAGCTCGAGGGCGAGGTCGCTGCCGAGCTCGAGCCCGAGCAGCCGGCCAGCGCCACCGCGGCCAGCGCGGCGAGCCCACCGGCCAGGAGGGACCGGCGAGGTCCTGGAGCACGCATGAAGGAATCTCCCAACGTCGAGTGTCAACGTGACGACGTAACCGCCGTTAGGGAGAATGGGTGGCAATGGTTGCTTGCCAAGGATCACATGATGGCCGGGAAGTGAACGCTTGCCGAGCAGTCGACCCCCATCAGCGTGATCATGCAATCGTTGCCCGCGTTCGCGGGCAACGATTGCATGATCAGCGCCTGGGGATTCGCACCAAGGAGCGTGACGTGAGCCCTGACCGACCCCGCCCTGCCGCCGCCGGCTGGCTGCTGCTGGTCTACCGGGTGCCCACCGAACCGACCCGGCTGCGGGCCGGGGTGTGGCGCAGGCTCAAGGGCCTCGGCGCGATCTACCTGCAGAACTCCGCCGCCGCCCTGCCCGCCAGCCCCGCGGGTGAGCGCGCGCTACGCGGGCTGCGCAACGACATCGTCGAGATGGGCGGCACGGCCGTGCTGCTGGGGTGCACCGTGCTGGCCGGGGAGTCGGAGGTTCTCGCCGCCTTCAACGCGGCCCGTGATGACGAGTACGAGGAGATCGTCGACAAGTGCCAGGACTTCCAGGCACAGCTGGACAAGGAGTACGCCGCCGAGCACTTCACCTACGCCGAGCTCGAGGAGAACGACGAGGACCTGATCAAACTGCGGAACTGGTTCGCCAAGGTTCGCGACCGCGACGCGTTCGCCGCCGCCGGGCGTGCGACAGCCCTGGCGGCGCTGGATGACTGCGAGCGGGCGCTGGAGGACTACGCCGCTCGGGTCTATGCCGAGCAGGGCGAGGGACGGTGAGCCGAGCAGGGCGAGGGACGGTGAGGTCCCCGGCCGGCGCGCTCAGTTTGCGGCAGCCCGACTGTCGGGCATGCCGGCCAGCAGGGCGCGCACCTCCGACTCCCGGTAGCGGCGGTGACCACCCAGCGTGCGGATGGATGACAGCTTGCCCGCCTTCGCCCAGCGGGTCACGGTCTTGGGGTCGACCCGGAACATGGTTGCGACTTCCGCAGGAGTCAGCAGCGGCTCGGTGTCGGGAGTACGCGCAGACATCGTGCGGAAGCCTCCTCGAGCGAACCGACCTCCGGCTCGCCGGGCAATCGTGCCCCTTGGGCCTTGTTGTCCGATATGGCCCATTCGGATCATTCCGTACCTGGGACTAGTTGACTAGTCCTGAACCGCTGGCCCAGCCGGGCCATGCGAGTCCCTCAGTTCGCGTGCTCGAAGGCCTGGACGGCCTCCCAGCGCTCGAACAGCCGCCGGTACGTCGCCGCCGCGGCCTCGGTGTCACCGGAGTCCAGCCCGGCCAGCGCGCTGGCGACATCGGCGACCGAGGTGTCCTCGCGCAGCCGTCGCGGGCCGAGCAGAACGGTCAGCCCCCCGTAGTCGAGCTCGACCGCGGCGCCCGGGTGGAACTCCTCCAGCCAGCGGCCGAGGTTCTCCAGGGCCGCCACCACGACATCGTCGGCACGAGCGCGCACCGTCCGCAGCGCGCGGGCCACCCGACGGCGGGCCTGGGCCATCGCGGTGCGGTAGGTCAGCTCAAGGGACCCGTCGGGGTTCTCGACAAGACGGCGCTCCTGCGCGGCGAACGGCACGAACCACCACAGCGGCACGTGCCAGGTGCTGGTCAGGATCCGCGGGCGCACCTCGGGATGGCGGGCCCGCCAGTCGGCCTGCTCGGCCTCGGCGCGCGCCCTGGCCAGCGGCGGCGCCACGGCGGCCAGCACCGGCGGGGGCAACACCTCGTCGAGGTCGGAGAAGGCCAACCAGGAGCGCAGCCGGGTCTCCCACGGGCAGATGAGCATCCGGCCCTCGAACGACAGGACGAAGGCCTCCTCGCTCTCGGTCGCCGGGACCAGCACGGGCGGTGTGGCAGCCAGGTTGGCCCAGGACTGCCGACTGGCCGAGCGGACGGCCGCGGCCAGGTCCGGGGGCCGCCGGGCGACCAGGTACGCCGACCAGTGGGCTCGCTCCTGCGCACCGAAGGCCTCCAGCGGCTCATAGACGCGCAGGTATGCGTCGTACGGGCGAGCGGGGCCGGGGCGACTCACCAGGTCATCGTGACATGACGCGCTCGGGCATAGGCTGGCAGGTGTGAGCGGGGTCTTCGACCGCGGCGAGGGGCACGAGCAGGTCGTCTTCTGCCACGACCCACGCACCGGGCTTCGCGCGATCATCGCCATCTACTCCACCGCCCTGGGCCCCGCGCTGGGCGGCACGCGGTTCTTCCCCTACCCCGACGAGGACGCCGCGCTCACCGATGTCCTCCAGCTCGCCAAGGCGATGGCCTACAAGAACGCCCTGGCCGGCCTGGACCTCGGCGGCGGGAAGGCTGTGATCATCGGCGACCCGCAGCGGGACAAGTCCGAGGCCCTGCTGCGCGCCTACGGCCGGTTCGTCGCCTCGCTCGGCGGCCGCTACGTCACCGCCTGCGACGTGGGCACCTATGTCGAGGACATGGACGTCATCGCCCGCGAGTGCCGCTGGGTGACCGGGCGCTCGCCGGTTGACGGTGGCGCGGGGGACTCCTCGATCCTGACCGCGCTGGGGGTCTTCCAAGGGATGCGGGCCAGCGCCAAGTGGCTCTGGGACAGCCCGAGCCTGCGCGGGCGCAGGGTCGGCATCGCCGGGGTGGGCAAGGTCGGCAGGCACCTGGTCGAGCACCTGCTGGCCGAGGGGGCCGAGATCGTCGTGGCGGACGTCTCCCCGACCGCTGTCGCCGCGGTGCGTGCCGCCCACCCCGAGGTCGACGTGGTCGCCGACACCGAGGAGCTCATCGGCGCCGACATCGACATCTACGCACCGTGCGCCATGGGCGGGGCGCTGGACGAGCACACCGTGACCGGGCTGAAGGCGAGCGTGGTGTGCGGGGCGGCGAACAACCAGCTGGCCCACCCCGGGGTCGAGCGCCTCCTGCTCGAGCGCGGCATCCTGTATGCACCCGACTACCTGGTCAACGCCGGTGGGGTAATCCAGGTCGACGACGAGCGGCACGGCTTCGTCTTCGACCGGGCCCGGGCCAAGACCGAGCGGATCTTCGACACCACCCTGGCGGTCTTCGCCGCCGCCGAGCGGGACGCGGTGCCGCCGGCGGTGGCCGCCGACCGGATTGCCGAGCAACGGATGGCCGATGTCGGCGCGCTCACGAGGATATGGCTGCCCTGAGCTGAGCACGCGGGGCCGGCGACCCGGGCCCGGCCGGGGCCGACTGGGGGCACGCGGGGGCCGGCTCGGTGCCGGCGAGTGGGGCCCTGCCGGGCACGCGGAGGCCGGCGAGTGGGAGTGCCGGAAGCGCACGCGACCCTGTACCGTTGTGCCACGCAGAGAGCACTCAGCCGGGGCCGCCTGCGAGGCCGCCCCGTTTTACGTGTGAGGGGGTCGAGCCATGGGGCGCGGCCGGGCCAAGGCCAAGCAGACGAAGGTGGCGCGGGAGCTGAAGTACAACGCTCCGACGACCGACCTCGACGCCCTGCAGCGGGAGCTCGCCGGCACGTCCAGCACGTCCGCAAGCAGCGAGGACGCTGACGAGACCGACGAGTTCGACAGCTTCGACGAGTTCGACGAGGACTGGGAAGCGGGCCGGGGCTAGCCACCGCAGAGCAGTCACCGATCAGGCGAGACGGAATCGGGCGAGCGGCAGTTGCCGCTCGCCCGATTCCGCTTTCACACCCCGGGGCCCCGCGCACGACCCCCGGCCCCGCGCACGCGCACGACCCACGGCCTATCCGGCGTACTCCCCGGCGAGCCGCACCCCGGTGTCGCCGCGCCGCACGACCCCGCCGGCCCAGGCCGGCAGTCCACGATCGACCAGCAGCCGCACGGCCCGGTCCGCGTCCGCGGCAGCGAGCACCGCCGCCATGCCGACCCCCATGTTCAGCGTCGCCTCGAGGTCCTTGCCCTCGACCTTCCCGTACGCACCAACCAGCCCGAAGATCGGCGCCGGCGCCCACGTGGAGCGCTCCAGCGTCACGGTCAGGCCCGCGGGGAGCACCCGGGCGAGGTTCGCTGCGAGCCCTCCGCCGGTGATATGCGCCATCGCGTGCACCTCGACCGCGCCGGCCAGGGCCAGGCAGTCCGCGGCGTAGATCCGGGTGGGCTCGAGCAGCTCCTCGCCCAGCGGGCGACCGAGCTCGGCGACCTCCTGCTCGAGGGTGAGCCCGCCCCGCTCCAGCAGCACATGGCGGACCAGCGAGTAGCCGTTGGAGTGCAGCCCGCTGGAGGCCATCAGCACGACGACGTCACCGGCGCGGACCCGGTCCGGGCCGAGCAGCTCGTCGGCCTCCACGACCCCCGTGGTTGCCCCGGCGAGGTCGAACTCCTCCGCGCCGAGCAGGCCCGGGTGCTCGGCGGTCTCCCCGCCGAGCAGCGCGCAGCCGGCTTGCTCGCAGCCGCGCGCCACCCCCGACACGATCGCCGCGACCCGCTCGGGCACCACCCGACCGCAGGCGATGTAGTCGGTGAGGAAGAGCGGCTCGGCCCCGCAGACCACCAGGTCGTCGACGAGCATGCCGACCAGGTCCAGCCCGATCGTGTCGTAGCGGCCCAACGCCGAGGCGATGGCGACCTTGGTGCCGACCCCGTCGGTGGAGGTGGCAAGCACCGGGTGCCGGTAGCCGGCCAGCGCGCTGGCGTCGAACAGTCCGGCGAACCCTCCGATCCCGCCGATCACCTCGGGGCGGCGGGTGCGCGAGACCGCCTCGCGCATGAGCTCGACCGCGCGCTCACCGGCGGCGATGTCGACCCCGGCGGCGGCGTACGTCGCTTCGGGTCCGTCGGGGCTGATGCTGCCGGTCACCGCGGCGGGCCTCCTGTCCTCGATCAAGCAATGCCTGCGCGCGCCCGGCTGGTCGGCGTCATCGTCAGGGGCGGGCCAGCGCGTCGGCGGCGCGACTGGCTGGTCGGCGTCATCGTCAGGGGCGGGGCCGCGCCCGCACGACGCGATGGGCTGGTCGGCGTCATCGTCAGGGGCGGGCCAGCGCGTCGGCGGCGCCACCGGGCGCGCCGGTGGGTACCCCCTCGACGTCGGTGACCGGGCCGGGGCTCATCTCGAGCAGGTGCTTGCCCAGCAGGCTCGGGTCGGGCAGCGCGATGGGGTAGCTGCCGTCGAAGCAGGCCAGGCACAGCCGGTCCCGGGGCTGACCGGTGGCTGTCAGCATGCCCTGCTCGGAAAGGAAGGCCAGTGAGTCCGCCCCGATCGAGGTGCGGATCTGCTCCACCGCGAGCCCGTTGGCGATCAGCTCGGCCCGGGTGGCGAAGTCGATCCCGTAGAAGCAGGGCCACTTCACCGGGGGGCTCGAGATGCGTACGTGCACCTCGGCGGCGCCGGCCTCGCGCAGCATCCGGACCAGGGCCCGCTGGGTGTTGCCTCGCACGATCGAGTCGTCCACGACGACCAGGCGCCGTCCGCGGATGCTGTCGCGCAGCGGGTTGAGCTTGAGCCGGATGCCGAGCTGGCGGATCGTCTGGGAGGGCTGGATGAAGGTGCGACCCACGTAGGAGTTCTTCACCAGGCCCTGCCCGAAGGGGATCCCGGAGGCCCGCGCGAAGCCGATCGCGGCCGGGGTGCCCGACTCCGGCACGGGAATGACCAGGTCGGCCTCCGCCGGGGCCTCGGCGGCCAGCGCGGCACCCATCGCGACGCGCGCGTCGTGCACCACCCGCCCGGCGATCGTGGTGTCCGGGCGGGCGAGGTAGACGTACTCGAAGACGCACCCGTGCGGGGTGGGCTCGGCGAACCGGCTCGAGCGCAGCCCGGCCTCGTCGATGGCGACCAGCTCACCGGGGTCGATCTCACGGACGAAGGAGGCCCCGACGATGTCCAGCGCGGCAGTCTCACTGGCCAGCACCCAGCCCCGCTCCAGCCGGCCGAGCACCAGCGGGCGGACACCATGCGGGTCGCGGGCGGCGTACAGAGTGGATTCGTCCATGAAGACCAGCGAGAACGCCCCGCGCAGCAGCGGAAGCACCTGCATGGCGGCCCGCTCCATCGAGCCGTCCACGGTGCCCTCGTGCCCGGCCAGCAGCGCCGCGATCAGGTCGGTGTCGGAGGTGGACACCACCGCCACCCCCAGGTCGAGCTCGCCCGAGCGGCGGGGGTCCCGGGTCAGCTCGGCGACCAGCTTGGCCAGCTCGCCGACGTTGGTGAGGTTGCCGTTGTGCGCCAGGGCGATCGAGCCACGGGCGGTGGCCCGGAAGGTCGGCTGGGCGTTCTCCCACACGCTCGCACCGGTCGTCGAGTAGCGGGTGTGCCCGACGGAGAGGTGCCCCCGCAGCGCGGCCAGGTGCGACTCGTCGAAGACCTGCGCGACGAGGCCCATGTCCTTGTAGACCAGCGTCTGGCTGCCGTTGGAGACAGCGATGCCGGCCGACTCTTGGCCGCGGTGCTGCAGCGCGTAGAGGCCGAAGTAGGTGAGCTTGGCGACCTCCTCGCCGGGGGCCCACACACCGAAGACGCCGCAGGCGTCCTGCGGGCCCTTCTCACCGGGGAGCAGGTCGTGCGAGAGCCGACCGTCGCCACGCGCCACAGCCGGAGTCTACGGGCTGGCGGGGTGGGGCGGGCGGGGTGGGTGGGGCGGGGCCGGCGGGGGGCGGCGGGGGGCGGCGACCCGGGCGGCGTACGCGGATTCCTTAGATCATGAAGAGTTTCATGGGCTATGGGCCCTGCGATCCTTCATGATCATGGAAGGGGCTCGACCTCGGGAC
>JAJZTN010000006.1 GCA_021848885.1 Actinomycetes bacterium | reverse complement strand
TCCGATCTGACATAGAACATCGACTGGTGCAGCCCGCCAACGAGCTGTTGGACCACCGCGGCCAAGGGACCGCGGTAGGGCACGCGACCCTCGATGCCCTCCGGCACGAGGAGGTCGTCGCTGGGCACCTCCGCCTGGAAGTAGCGGTCCCTGGAGTAGGACTTGCGGCCCCGGCTGGACATGGCGCCCAGGGAGCCCATCCCGCGGTAGGACTTGAACTGCTTGCCGCCCACGAAGACCAGATCGCCCGGGGCCTCCTCGCAGCCGGCCAGCAGCGAGCCGATCATGACCGACTCCGCTCCGGCCACGATGGCCTTGGCGATGTCACCGGAGTACTGCAGGCCGCCGTCGGCGATGACCGGCACGCCGGCCGGTCGGCAGACCTGGGCCACCTCGTGGACCGCACTCACCTGGGGCACTCCGACCCCGGTGACCAGCCGGGTGGTGCAGATCGACCCGGGCCCCACGCCGACCTTGACCGCGTCGGCGCCGGCCTCGAGGAATGCCCGCCCACCGTCCCGGGTGGCCACGTTCCCGCCGATCACCTGCACGTGCCGGGTGGCCGGGTCGGACTTGAGCCGGCGGACCATGTCCAGCAGCAGCCGCACGTGGCCGTGCGCGGTGTCGGCGACGAGCACGTCGACCCCGGCCTCCACCAGCGTCGTGGCACGCTCCCAGGCATCCCCGAAGTAGCCGATCGCGGCACCGACCATGAGCCGACCCTGGGCGTCCTTGGATGCGTCGGGGAACTGCTCGGACTTCACGAAGTCCTTGACGGTGATCAGTCCGCCAAGCCGCCCGGCCTCGTCGACCAGCGGTAGCCGCTCGCGCTTGTGCCGGCGCAGCAGCGCTGTGGCATCCTCGCGGGAGATCCCCACGGGTCCGGTGATGAGCGGCGACCGGGTCATCACCACCTCGACCCTGGTCACCGACCACTCGGCGACCGGGACGAAGCGCAGGTCACGGTTGGTGATGATGCCGAGCAGCCGGTTCTCGGCGTCGACCACGGGCAGGCCGGAGACCCGGTACTGCCCGCAGACCCGGTCCAGCTCCTCCAAGGTCGCCTCCGGGCCGATCGTCACCGGGTTGGTGATGATCCCCGTCTGGGTGCGTTTGACGAGGTCGACCTGGTAGGCCTGATCGGCTGTTGACAGGTTGCGGTGCAGCACGCCCAGTCCACCGCGGCGGGCCAGGGCGATGGCCATGCGCGACTCGGTCACGGTGTCCATGGCGGCCGACACGAGCGGGATGCGCAGGGTGATCTCGCGGGTCAGCCGGGTCGAGGTGTCGATGTCGGAGGGCGAGAGGTCGGACTCACCGGGCAGCAGCAGCACGTCGTCGTAGGTCAGGCCGACAGCGGCGAACTTCTCCGGGACGCCGGAGGCGTCGAGCAGAGGGTCGGGCACAGGCGGGCCTCCCAGGCATCGGGGCGAGGCCCCATGCTAGCCGCGCCCGGCTCAGCCCTTGCCCGCCGCGGACCGCCCGGTCAGGCTCCCCGGGGCCGTGCCGGCGCCGCCGGGCTGTGCCCCCGGGCCGGCGCCGCCGGGCTGGCTCGCGCCGGGGCCGCCCACCCCCGCCCCCGCGCCGGTGCCGCCAGTCAGGGCTGTCACCCGGCGGGTGAGCGCCTCCAGCGTCACGGCAAGGGCCGCCACCCGGTGCTGCTGGGCCAGGATCGTCGGCTCGGGTCTGAGCTGCCCCGGGCCACCCGCGGCGGTGGCCGCAGCGTCGAGCCGGGCCGAGGCGGTGGCCAGGCTCGCCCTGGCCCGGCTCAGCTCGGCCTTGGCCACCTCCAGCTGGCCGCGAGCCAACGCGGAACGTGCCCTACCGAGGTCGGAGGACACCTGCGCCAGCACGGTGGCCAGACCGTCCAGGCCGCGCCCGGGCGCCGCGTCCTCCCGGGCGATGACCCGGGCTCCGCCGGCAGCGGTGCCGTCCGATGCCTCGGCGGCCCTGTGGGTGCCCTCAGGCGGCTGGGAGTCCCCAGTGGAGTGGGCGAAGATCCGTTCCAGTGCCGGACGGTAGGGCGCCAGCGGATCACCGGTCACGGCCGCAGGGGCGGCATCGTGCGGGCGAGGTCCTCGGCGACAAGGTCGTCGACCTGTCTGACCCAGCGGCTCAGCATGCTCAGGAACCGGTCGGCCTCAGCGGCGCCGGGAGCCAGCGTGGGGACGGCACGGGCACGCAAGGACTCGATGAGCGCCTCGGAGTCGGCCAGCTCCTGAGGGCTCCATCCGCCGATCGCCTCGCTCACGTCGACACCTCCAGGTCGGCGGCCGCCGCGCGCAGCCGGGTCAGCGCCCGGTGCTGGGCGACCCGGAGGGCCCCGGGGCTCATGCCGAGGGCCCGCCCGGCCTGCTGCGCGGAGAGCCCCACGGCCACCCGCAGCACGAGAAGCTCACGCAGCTGCTCGGGCAGCTGGGTGAGCATCGAGGCGAGCCGGTCCGCGTCCACCTCAAGCATCGACAGCTCCTCGGGGCCGGGGCCGGGATCGGCGCACTCGGGCAGCACCTCGGTCAGCAGCGCGGCCTTCGCGTCGTGATCGCCCGCGACCGCCGCGATCATCAGGTCCGACAGGCCGGGGTCGACCTCCGTCCGGGGCGAACGCCCGTGCAGGTCGACGCCCGAGGGCAGCACGTGCGCATCCGCCGCAGGGTTCATCGCCGCGCCGGTGCCTGTTGTTACATCCCCGGGCGCACCGGTCACCGCACGAGCCCGCAGCGGAACCCCATCGCCACCGCGTGCGCCCGGTCAGCGGCACCGAGCTTGCGGAAGAGCCGGCGGGCGTGGGTCTTGATGGTGTCCTCGGACAGGTAGAGCTCGCGGCCGATCTCGGCGTTGCTGCGCCCCCGGCTCATCCCGGTGAGCACCTGCATCTCCCGCTCGGTCAGGCTGGGCGAGCCGTTCGGCGCGCCCGGGGGCGACGGACGGGCCAGCACCTGGGTGACCGCGGCGGCGAGCTCCTCGCGTGTGGCGTCCTTGACCAGATAGCCCCGCGCCCCGGCAGCCACCGCCCGGGCCACGCCGTCGACGTCCTCCGCGACGGTCATCATCACGACCACGGCCTCCGGGTGGCGGGCCAGCAGCCGTCGAGTCGTCTCCACTCCCCCGAGCCCAGGCATCCGCACGTCCATGAGCACCAGGTCGGGACGCTCGATGACCCAGCGGGCCAGCACCTCCTCACCGGTCGAGGCGAGCACCACCCGGTCCACGCCGGGGACTGCGGTCAGGGACCGGCGCATGGCTTCCCGGGCCAGCGGTGAGTCGTCGCACACGCAGACGGTGGTCAACGCACGTCCTCCTGCCTCGCCGCCACGGATCAGCGGGTCTGCAGGGTGTCTCGGCACGTTATGGCCCGAGCGTGAGCGTTGCGGCGCACTTCGCGGCTGGTTCAGGACTCCCCGACGCCCCGACGGGCCGGCACAGGGATCCCGTGCCGGCCCGTCACCGGGGGTCGATCTCCGGGCCCGCACCTAACCTCGGCGCGTCGGCCCGGCACTCTCAGTGCCCGTGCCCGTGGCCGTGCCCGTGGCCGGACCCGGCCGGCTCGACATGGACGGGCTTGTCCACGACGAGGGTCTCGGTGCTCAGCACCATGGCGGCGATCGAGGCCGCGTTGACCACGGCCGAGCGGGTCACCTTGACCGGGTCGATGATGCCGGCCGCGATCAGGTCGACGTACTGCCCGGTGGCGGCGTCCAGCCCGTGCCCGGCGGGCAGCTCGAGCGCCCGGTTGACGGCGACGGATCCCTCGAGCCCGGCGTTGCTTGCGATCTGGCGCGCCGGCTCGCTCATCGCCGCACGCACGATGGCCACCCCGGTCGCCTCGTCACCGGTGAGCCCGAGGTTGCCCTCCAGCGCGCTTATCGCGTCCAGCAGGGCAGCACCGCCCCCGGCCACGATGCCCTCCTCGACGGCGGCCCGGGTGGCCGAGACGGCGTCCTCGATGCGGTGCTTCTTCTCCTTCAGCTCCACCTCGGTGGCCGCCCCGACCCGTACGACGCAGACCCCGCCGGCCAGCTTGGCCAGCCGCTCCTGCAGCTTCTCCCGGTCCCAGTCGGAGTCGGTCGCCTCGATCTCGGCGCGGATCTGGCGCACCCGGTCAGCGACAGCACCGGCCGGGCCTCCCCCGTCGACGATCGTGGTGTCCTCCTTGGTGACGGTGACCCGGCGCGCGGTGCCGAGCACCTCCAGGCCCACCTGGTCGAGCTTGAGCCCCACCTCCGGGGAGACGACCTGCCCACCGGTCAGCACCGCGAGGTCCTCGAGCATGGCCTTGCGGCGGTCACCGAAACCGGGCGCCTTGACGGCGACGCCGGTGAAAGTGCCGCGGATCTTGTTCACCACGAGGGTGGACAGCGCCTCGCCCTCGACGTCCTCGGCCACCACGAGCAACGGCCGGCCGGCGCCGAGCACCTTCTCGAGCAGCGGCAGGAAGTCGGAGATGGAGCCGATCTTGCCCTGGTGGATGAGCAGGTAGGCGTTCTCGAGGACCGCCTCCATCCGCTCGGGGTCGGTGACCATGTACGGCGAGATGTAGCCCTTGTCGAACTGCATCCCCTCGGTGAACTCCAGCTCGGTGCCCAGCGTCTGGGACTCCTCGACGGTGATCACCCCGTCCTTGCCGACCTTGTCGAAGGCCTCGGCGATGAGCTCACCGAGGTCGGGGTCCTGGCAGGAGACCGTCGCCACGTTGGCGACCTCGTCACGCCCGGTGACCTCTCGGGCGGTCTCGCGCAACCGGTCCTGCACGGCTGCGGCGGCCGCCTCGATCCCGCGCTTGAGCAGCATCGGGTCCGCCCCCGCCGCGACGTTGCGCATCCCGGCCCGCACCATGGCCTGGGCCAGCACTGTGGCGGTCGTGGTGCCGTCACCGGCCACGTCGTTGGTCTTGGTGGCGACCTCCTTGGCCAGCTGCGCGCCGAGGTTCTCGTAGGGGTCGTCGAGCTCGATCTCCTTGGCGATCGTCACACCGTCGTTGGTGATGGTGGGGGCGCCCCAGCTCTTGCCTATGACGACGTTGCGCCCGCGCGGGCCGAGTGTCACCTTGACGGCATCGGCCAGCTTGTCGACACCGGTCTCCAGCGCGTTGCGGGCCAGGTCGTTGAACTTCAGGGTTTTGGCCATGCGTGCAGATCCCTCTTCAGGTTGCTCGGGTGTGGCTGCTTGGGGTGGTGCGGGCCCAGGGCGGCGAACTTGCGGCGGGCCCGCGCACGACGGCGCCCCGGGGACCGGACCGGCCGGCCACCCGGGGCGGCATCAGGAGACTGCCTGGGCCAGCGGCCCGCCGATCACTTCTCGATGACGGCCAGCACGTCGCGGGCGGAGAGGATGAGGTACTCCTCGCCACCGAGCTTGACCTCGGTGCCGCCGTACTTGCTGTAGACGACCTTGTCGCCGACCTGCACGTCGACCGGCACGCGGGCGCCGTCCTCGAAACGACCCGGACCAACGGCTAGGACCTCGCCCTCCTGGGGCTTCTCCTTAGCGGTGTCCGGGATGACCAGACCCGATGCCGTCGTCTGCTCCGCGTCCAGCGGCTTGACGACGATGCGGTCCTCGAGAGGCTTGATGGAGACCGACACTGGTGACCTTCCTCTTTCCGAGATGTCACAAGGTTGCGTTGACGTCAGGGCGAGCGGGCAGACCGTCGTCGCGGGTGCCGGGCTGCGCTCTCGCGTTGGCACACTCACGGTGAGAGTGCCAACTGCGAATCTAGGCGCCGCGTTGGCACTCGGTCAAGCCGAGTGCCAAGCTCGGCGGAATCGGGTGGGTGGACGGGGCGCACCCGGGCGCGCCGTCGGGCTCAGCCCAGCACGTCGAAGCGGGCCCCGAGGGCGGCGAGCTTGTCCAGGAACCCCTCGTAGCCGCGGTCGATGAGACTCACCCCGTGCAGCGTCGAGCTGCCCTCGGCGGCCAGCGCGGCGATGACATAGGAGAACCCGCCGCGCAGGTCAGGGATGGTCAGCTCGGCCGCGTGCAGCTTGGCCGGCCCGGAGATCGCCGCGGAGTGCAGGAAGTTGCGCGCCCCGAAGCGGCAGGGCGACCCGCCCAGGCACTCCTGGTAGACCTGGATGGTGGCCCCCATGGCCACCAGTGCCTCGGTGAAGCCGAAGCGGTTCTCATAGACCGTCTCGTGCACGATGGAAAGCCCAGCGGCCTGGGTGAGCGCGACGACCAGTGGTTGCTGCCAGTCGGTCATCAGCCCCGGGTGCACGTCGGTCTCGAGCGCGACCGGGCGCAGGTCACCGCCGGGATGGTAGAAGCGGATCCCCTCGTGACCCGGCGTGGGATCCACCTCGAAGGCCCCGCCAAGGCGACGGAAGACGTTGAGGAAGGTCATCATGTCGACCTGGCGGGCCCCCCGGACATAGATGTCTCCACCGGTTGCCAACGCCGCAGCGGCCCACGAGCCGGCCTCGATGCGGTCCGGCAGCGCACGGTGGGTGAAGCCGCCCAGCCGGTCCACCCCGTCGATGCGGATCACC
Organism: Actinomycetes bacterium; assembly: GCA_021848885.1. Classification (GTDB taxonomy): domain Bacteria; phylum Actinomycetota; class Actinomycetes; order JAJZTN01; family JAJZTN01; genus JAJZTN01. Next base: position 29,456 of record JAJZTN010000006.1, on the reverse strand, counting down.
CGGTCGGTGTCGACGCCGATCACCGCACCCATCTTCTGCAGCACGCAGATCAGGTCGATGATCTCCGGCTCGATGGCGGCGTTGCGCAGCTCGGTGCGGCCCCGGGCCAGCACCGCGGTGAGCAGCACCTGCTCGGTGGCCCCGACACTGGGGTAGGGCAGCTCGAAGGTCGTGCCGGTCAGGCCCTGCGGGGCGGTGATGTGCAGACCGTCGGGGCGCTTGTCGACCTCCGCGCCGAAGCTGCGCAGCGCGAAGAGGTGGAAGTCGATCGGTCGGTCCCCGATCCGGCAGCCACCCAGGTCCGGCACGAAGGCCTGACCGATCCGGTGCAGCAGCGGCCCGACGAGCAAGATCGGCACGCGGCTGGACCCGGCGTGCGCGTCGATGTCGGCAACGTTGGCCAGCTCGACGTCGCGTGGCTCGAGCAGCAGCTCACCGGGGGCCTGGTCCCCGACCCGTACGCCGTGCAGCTCGAGCAACTCACGCACCACGGCGACGTCCCGGATGTCGGGCACCCCGGAGATCCGGCAGGGGGCTGCGGTGAGCAGGGTGGCGACCATGGCCTTGGGCACGAAGTTCTTGGCGCCGCGCACCGACACCTCGCCACACAGCGGGGTGCCGCCGTGGACGGCGAGGACGTTGGCGGTCATCGGTTGCCGGTGCCTCTCCCGGTCGGTCGTCGCAGGTCGTCGGTCTCGCGCGCCGTCGGTCATCGCAGGTCACGCTACTGCAGCGACCGCCCCGCTCGACTCGCCACGACGCGGGCCCGTCTCGGCCCGCCCAGGTCTGGGGCTCAGCCCTCCGCCACGACGCAGGCCAGCACATGCTCGCGCAGCGGCCGGGCCAAGCGCCCGGGCGGGAAGTCGAAGCGGCGCACCCAGGCCGGGCTCAGCCCGGCGGCGGCCGCGCTGGCCAGCGGGTCGCGGGAGGTGTGGCAGCCGCCGGCCACATGCGGCCAGAAGCGGTCCAGGGCCCGCTGGGCACCGGCCACACGCGGTGCCGCCGACCGGACGTGCTCATAGATGCGGACCTGACCGCCGGGACGCAGCACCCGGCGGGCCTCGGCCAGGGCGGCGACCGGGTCGGTGACCGAGCACAGCACGAGGGAGAAGACCACCGCGTCGATGCTGGCGCTGGCCACCGGGAGTGACTCGGCGAGCCCGCCGACCACCGCGACCGGCACCCCGGCCTGCCGGGCCGCTGTCGCGGCCCGAGCGCGCAGCCACGGCTCGGGTTCCAGCGCCAGGACCTGGATCACCTCGCCCCGGTAGTGCGGGAAGTTGCCGCCCGGCCCGCAGCCGACCTCGAGCACCCGCCCGCGCAGCCCGGCGAGCAGGCTCTGCCGGTGCTCGGCCGCGCCCGCGTCATCGGCGCGTGGGGCAAGGGCGGAGTAGGCGCGGGCGAAGAGCGGGTGCGAGTGCATGTGAGCATCCTCACTGAGGCCGCAACCGCCTGTCTCGGATCACGGACAGGACTGGCGAGGCGCCCGGGGTAGTGCCTATCCTCGGCGTCAGGTCATGAGCGCCAGCGCCAAGCCCCGGCTCGCTGGCCGGCAACCCTCCACCGCGGTGGGGTGCCCCGGGTGATGACCGGGTCAGCACCGACCGGTGCTGACAAGCGCGGGACCGCGACACCACGCCGGTCCCCCACCCTGGAGGAACCGACCGTGAGCTGTCAGCGAATGCCTCGCCGCTAAGCGGCCCCTCCCCCTGGCCCCCGACCAGACCCGCAGGTCTGCCCGGGCGGCCGACGCCGCTTGGCGGCGCGATCTGCCATCCCCATCCTCACACCGGGGCCGACCCGGCGTTCCCTTTGGAGACCTCATATGACCGACACAAGTGCCTGGAGCTTCGAGACCAAGCAGGTACACGCCGGGCAGGTGCCCGACCCGACCACCGGGGCCCGGGCCCTGCCGATCTACCAGACCACCTCCTACGCCTTCCGTGACACCGCCCACGCCGCCGACCTGTTCGCGCTCAAGGAGCTCGGCAACATCTACACGCGGATCATGAACCCGACCCAGGACGTCGTCGAGACGCGCATCGCCGCGCTCGAGGGAGGCGTGGGCGCGCTGCTGGTGGGCAGCGGCCAGGCGGCCGAGACCCTGGCAATCCTGAACCTGGCCGAAACGGGTGACCACGTCGTGGTCTCCAGCCTGCTCTACGGCGGTACGTCCAACCTGTTCCGCTACACCCTGCCCAAGCTGGGCATCTCGGTGACCTTCGTCGACGACCCGGACGACCTGGCGCAGTGGCGGGCGGCGGCCGGGCCGCGCACCCGCGCCTTCTTCGGCGAGACGCTGGCCAACCCCAGCGGGCACGTGCTGGACATCGAGGCCGTCGCCGGGGTGGCCCACGAGATCGGCGTCCCCCTCGTCGTGGACAACACCATCGCCACGCCGTACCTGCTGCGCCCGATCGAGCACGGGGCCGACATCGTCGTGCACTCGGCGACGAAGTACCTGGGCGGGCACGGCACCGCGATCGCCGGGGTCATCGTGGACAGCGGCCGGTTCGACTACGCCGCCGACCCCGACCGGTTCCCGCAGTACAACACCCCCGACCCGAGCTACAACGGGCTGGTCTATGCCCGCGACCTCGGCGTCGGCTGCGCGCTGGGGGCCAACCTCGCCTACATCCTCAAGGCCCGCGTCCAGCTCCTGCGCGACCTCGGCCCGGCGGTGGCCCCGTTCAACGCCTTCCTGATCGCCCAGGGCCTGGAGACGCTGAGCCTGCGGGTGGAGCGGCACGTGGCCAACGCGCTGGCGGTGGCCAGCTGGCTGGAGCAGCGTGACGAGGTGACCGCGGTGCACTACTCCGGGCTGGCGAGCAGCCCGTACGCCGAGCGGGCTCGCCGCTACCTACCCCGCGGCGCCGGGGCGGTGCTGGCGTTCGAGCTGGCCGGCGGCGTGGAGGCCGGGCGTCGCTTCGTCGAGGCGCTCGAGCTGCACTCGCACGTGGCCAACATCGGCGATGTGCGCAGCCTGGTGATCCACCCCGCCTCCACCACGCACTCGCAGCTGACCCCCGAGGAGCAGCTGGCCGCGGGGGTCACCCCCGGCCTGATCCGGCTGGCGGTGGGCATCGAGGGGATCGCCGACATCCTGGGTGACCTGGAGGCCGGGCTGCGCGCCGCCAAGGGGGCGTGATGATCGTGACCGACCCCCACTCGTACGGGCCCGACCCCCACACGCCCCGGCCCGAGCGCGGCACCGCGACCGGGCGAGGTGTGCCGGTCACCGGTGCCTGGCGACCCGGCGACCCGGTCGGGCGACGCCGCTTCGCCGCGCTCGGACCGCTGCGCTGCGAGAGCGGCCAGCTCATCCCGGAGGTCACGCTGGCGTATGAGACCTGGGGGAGTCTGGACTGCGACGGGTCCAACGCCGTACTCGTGCTGCACGCCCTAACCGGGGACTCCCACGTGGCCGGACCGGCCGGGGACGGCCACCCGACCCCAGGCTGGTGGGACGGGCTCGTCGGGCCCGGCCGCCCGCTGGACACCGACCGCTGGTTCGTCGTGGCACCCAACGTGCTGGGCGGGTGCCAGGGCTCGACGGGCCCGGCCTCCGCCGCCCCGGACGGGCGGGCATGGGGCAGTCGGTTCCCGAGGATCACCGTGCGCGACCAGGTCGCGGCCGAGCTGGCGTTGGCCGGCCAGCTCGGCATCCGGCGCTGGGCAGCGGTGCTCGGCGGGTCGATGGGTGGGATGCGAGCCCTCGAGTGGGCGGTCGAGCACCCCGACCGGGTCGGCGGGCTGGTCGCGCTGGCCTGCTCGGCCAGCGCGACGGCCGAGCAGATCGCCTGGTGCTCGGTGCAGCTGGCGGCGATCCGCTCGGACCCGGCCTGGCGTGGCGGGGACTACTACGACGCCGAGCCGGGTGCCGGCCCGCATGTCGGGATGGGCATCGCCCGGCGGCTGGCCCATGTGACCTACCGGTCCGAGGCGGAGCTGGCCAGCCGGTTCGGGCGGGCGGCGCAGCCCGGCGAGAACCCCGGCGGCGGGGGACGTTTCGCGGTGGAGTCCTACCTGGACCACCACGCGGACAAGCTGGCGCACCGGTTCGACGCAGGCTCCTACGTCGTGCTGACCGAGTCGATGAACTCCCACGACGTCGGTCGCGGCCGCGGGGGGGTCGCGGCCGCGCTGGGTCGGATCAGCGCGCCGACGCTGGTCATCGGGGTGGACTCCGACCGGCTCTACCCGGTGCACCAGCAGGCCGAGCTGGCCTCGCTCATCCCGACCGCAGGGCCGCTGAAGGTTGTCGCCAGTGAGCACGGCCACGACGGTTTCCTCACCGAGACCGCCGCGGTGGGTGCGCTGGTGCGCGACTTCCTCGACGACGTGCACGGGGCCGCGGCCCGCTGCGCCTAACCCGCGCCACCCGCGGCCAGCACCTGGGTGATCGGCATCGAGGAGTCCGCGGGGGCGTCCAGCCTCGAGGGCTCCCGGCCGCGGGCGAGCATCTGCGCACCGAGCGCGGCGACCATCGCGCCGTTGTCGGTGCACAGCCGGGGCGAGGGCACTCGCAGCACGATGCCAGCCTCCTCGCACCGTGCCTGGGCCACGGCGCGCAGCCGCGAGTTCGCCGCCACCCCCCCGCCCAGGACCAGGTGGCCCACCCCGGTGTCCCGGCAGGCGGTGACCGCCTTGCGGGTCAGTACGTCGACGACGGCCTCCTGGAAGGCGGCGGCCACATCGGCGACCGGGACGTCCTGCCCGTCGCGGCGGCGGGCCTCGACCCAACGGGCCACCGCGGTCTTCAGCCCGGAGAAGGAGAAGTCGTGCCGGTGGGTGGCCAGGTCCCGTGGCGTGCTGAGCCCGCGCGGGAACACGATCGCCTCCGGGTCCCCCTGCCGGGCGGCCCGCTCGACGTACGGGCCGCCGGGAAAGCCCAGCCCGAGCACCCGGGCGACCTTGTCGAAGGCCTCCCCCGCGGCGTCGTCGAGGGTGCGGCCGAGCTCGGTGACCTCGGCGGTGACATCCCTGACGAGCAGCAGCGAGGAGTGCCCGCCGGAGACCAGCAGGGCGAGGGCGGGCTCGGGCAGCGCGCCGTGCTCGAGCTGGTCGACCGCGACGTGGGCGGCGAGGTGGTTGACACCGAAGAGCGGCTTGTCCACCGCCAGCGCGTAGGCCTTCGCCGCGGCCAGCCCGACCATGAGCGCCCCGGCCAGGCCTGGCCCGGCGGTCACCGCGATGGCGTCCACGTCGGCCAACCGGACCCCGGCCTGCGCAAGCGCCCGGTGCACGGTGGGCACCATGGCCTGCAGGTGAGCGCGGCTGGCCACCTCGGGCACCACCCCGCCGAAGCGGGCGTGCTCCTCGACGCTTGAGGCCAGCGCGTCGGCCAGCAGGGTGTGCCCGCGGACCAGCCCGACACCGGTCTCGTCACAGGAGGTCTCGATGCCCAGCACGAGTGGCTGATCGCCGGCCCGGCTCATCGCGGCACCAAGGATCGGTCCAGGCGGGCCCGCATGATCAACGCATCCTCCCCGGAGGGCTGGTAGTAGCCGCGGCGACGGGAGATGACCTCGAAGCCGGCCCGGCGGTAGAGCGCGATGGCCGGGGCGTTTCCGACGGCGACCTCCAGCATCACTTGGGCCACCCCGCGCAGCGCGGCATGGCCGAGCAGCTCCTGCAGCAGCGCCCTGCCCAGCCCACGCCGGCGGGCCTCCGGGGCGACCCCGAGGGTTGCAACGTCGGCCGAGCCTGCAGACAGCAGCAGCCCGCCATAGCCGACCAGCCTCGCCCCGCCGACCTGCTCGACCTGCTCGACCTGCTCGACGACGATGTAGTGCCGGGTCTCGTCCACCCCCGCAAGCTCGGACCAGAAGGTTGCCAGCGACCAGGCCTGCGCCCGGAAGAGCGCACCGTCCAGCGCGCTGACCTCGGGCAGGTCCCACCAGCGCATCCGGCGCAGCCGCATGCCCTCGGGCAGCGCCGACACCCCGGACGGACAGGAAGCCACCGAGCTCACCGCAGCACCGCCTTGGCCTCCCCCGGCACGGCCGCATCCGGACAGCGCAGGTAGAGCGGGCGGGCCGGCAGGCTCACCGCCCCGGCGTGCAGCGCCCCCACGAGGTCGCCCGCCTCGGGCAGCCAGGGCGGGCCGGCCAGCGGGAACTGCTCGGGGTAGCGCCGGGCGCCCTCACCAACGACCCGGCCGGACCAGCCCAGCTCGGCGAGCAGGCCGGCCGGTGCCCGCACGCTGGGTCCCGCCACGCGTACGCCGCCCCGGTAGGCGGCGAGATAGACCTCACGACGGCGCGCGTCGGTGAGCACCAGGACGTCAGGGCCCGACCCCTCGAGCAGGGCCCGGTGAGCCAGCGCGTCGAGACTGCACACCCCCACGAGCGGGACCGACCAGGCGTCGGAGAGGGCATGGGCACTGACGAGGCCGACCCGCAGCCCGGTGAAGGGGCCCGGCCCGACCCCGACGACGATGCGGTCGATCCGACCGGGGGGCACTCCCGCTTCGGCCAGCACCTCGGCAAGTGCCGGCGCGAGCAGCTCGGCGTGCCGGCGGGCCTCGATCCCGGCGCGGCTGGCCAGCACCCGCAGCCCGGTCTCAGCCTCCGCCTCGACTACGGCGACGCTGACCGCGGCTGTCGCGGTGTCCAGGGCGAGGGTGAGCACCGCGTCAGGCTAGCTGGCGTCCGGCCCGGCCCCCTCGGCCATGGCCGCCAGCTCGTCGGCGCGCTCCAGCCAGCGCCGCCCTACGGCGCACAGCAGCGCGGTGCGGGTGGACCCGTCGTTCAGCTGGGTCAGCTGCACCTCGAGCCGGTCGGTGCTGAGCCGCTCGACCTTCCCCGCGCCCCACTCCACCACCGTCACCGATTCCTCGATGGAGGCGTCAAGGTCCAGGTCGTCGATCTCCAGCGCCCCGCCGAGCCGGTAGGCGTCGACGTGCACCAGGTCAGGTCCGGGGCCGGGATGCACCCGGGCGATGACGAACGTCGGGCTGGTGACCTCCCCGCGCACCCCCAGCCCGGCACCGATGCCCTGCGTGAGGGTGGTCTTGCCGGCGCCCAGGTCGCCGGTGAGCACGACGAGGTCCCCGGCCCGCAGCAGCCCGGCCAGCCGCAGCCCCAGGGCGCGGGTGTCCTCGGCACTGGGCAGCCGCACCAGGGCCGGGGCGGGTTTGGCCAGGTCGACCAGGTGCCCGCGGTGCCCGACTGCGACGTAACCGCGGTGCCACCAGAACGCCACGGTTTCGGGCAGCTCGGTGCGAGCCGAGCAGGCCACCACCCGGGCCCGCAGCGCCATGGCGTGCCTCTCCGCGAAGGCCGCCATCGCGGTCGCGACCCCGCGCCGACGGTAGGCCGGACGGGTCGCCACCCGGCGCAGGGTCAGCACGTCGGCCTCGTGGGCCAGCAGCAGCACCCCGGCAACCGCCCCGTCCAGCTCGGCCACCACCCCCGCGCAGGAGGTGATGGCGTCACGGACGGTCTCGACCGTCTCCTCCGGTGCGGTCGAGGGCGGGTCCAGCGGCGGTCGGGCCAGGAACGCCTCGACGATGACGGCCCGCACCACCTCGGCGTCCTGCGGGCGGGCCAGCCGCACCAGCGGCGCGGCGGCGGCCGGCGAAGCACCTCGTGCGGCCTCCCCGGGTCCAGGGAGACCGACCTGCGGCGGCAGCCCGCTCACAGCGTGCCCCCGTGACGTCGACGGAGCTCGTTCGCGGTCAGCACCAGGTCCGCGGCCAGCGCCCGGGCCGGCTCACCGCCCGGGCCGAAGCGCAGCGCCGCCGACGGGTGGTAGCTGACCAGCACGCCCCGGCCGCCCACCTCGTGCACCCGGCCACGGGCAGACGCGATCCGGGTGCCCGGACCGAGCAGCTCGGCGGCCGCGGCAGACCCCAGACCCAGCACCAGCGGGGGGTCGAGCAGCTCGACCTGGCGGTCCAGCCACGGCCGGCAGCGGCGTGCCTCGCCGCGGCGCGGGGCCCGGTTGCCCGGCGGTCGGCACTTGAGCACGTTGGCCACCGCCACCCCGGTGCGCGCCAGCCCGGCCTCGCTCAGCAGTCGGTCCAGCAGCTGCCCGGAGCGGCCCACGAACGGGTGCCCGGTGCGGTCCTCGGACGCACCGGGCGCCTCGCCCACGATGAGCAGGCGAGCGTTGGGCGGCAGGTCCCCCACGACGACACTGCCGCGGGTGGCGGCCAGCTCGGCGCAGGCGGTGCAGGAGCGCACCAGCCCCGCGAGCACGTCAAGGTCGTTCACCGCGGCCGCGGCCGCCCGGTGCGCCTCGACGCTGGGGTCACCCCGCCCGGTCACGGCGGAGCGCACTCGGCTCACCGCACCCACCGGGAGCCTCGAGCCGGTCCGGTCGGTCGGGACCGCCGCGCCGGCCCGCCCCGCGGTGATCCGGTTGCCCGCAGCGCCCGGCCGACGAGGGCGCGCAGCGCCGCCGAGACCACCTCCGGGTGCTCGAGCATGACGAGGTGTCCAGCCTGGGGCACCACCTGCAGCTCGGCGCCGTGCACCGCGGCGGTGATCGCCTCGCTGTGCTGCACCGGAGTGAGCAGGTCGTGGTCGCCCACGAGCACCAGGGTCTCCACGCCACGGTTGAGCTCGGCCAGCCCCGCGGTGGTGTCGTGCCCGGTCAGCTCGGGCAGGAAGGCACCGACGACCTCGGGCGGCGTACCACCGATCATCTCGGCGGTGAACTGGACCAGCCCTGGGCTGACCGGTGAGGCGTAGGACCACCGCCGGGTCATGGCCTGGGCGAAGTCGCTGCCCATCGCCCGAGCCGCCGAGAGGAAGCCGGGCAGCCGGGAGTAGGCGGTCATCGCCCAGGGCACGGTGCGGTGCATGAGCTCACCGGCCAGCCTGGGCAGCCCGAAGGCGGTCTCGGGCAGCCCGCCGGCCGAGGTGGCCAGCAGCCCCACACCGAGCACCCGGTCGGCGAACAGCTCGGGTCGCTGCTGAGCCAGCGACATGATCGTCATCCCGCCCATCGAGTGTCCGATCAGCACCAGCGGGCCGGTGGGGGCGCATGCCGCGAGCACCGCCTCCAGGTCCCGGCCCAGCTGGTCGAGGCCGACGTTGCCGGGTGGCCCGATCGCCGAGCGGCCGTGACCGCGCTGGTCCCAGAAGACCGCACGGCCCAGGTCGGCCAGGTCCCGACGCTGGAAGACCCAGGACAGAGAACTCAGGCAGTAGCCGTGGCTGAACACCAGCGTGACCGCAGCGTCGTGCCGGCCGTGCACCTCGCCGTGCACCTCGGCGTGCACCTCGGCGTGCAGCCGCGTGCCGTCGGAGGCGACGACGGGCTGCACCCGCCCGCCACCTGGCGAGCCGGGCTCCGGCCAGTGCAGCTCATCAGGTGCGGCTCCCGGCTGGTGACCGGGCTGGCGACCCGGCCAGCCGCGGGCGGCCCGCCCGACCGAGACCCGCTCGGCGACCAGCCCGACGGCCGCGCCGGCCGCGACCGCACCCACGGCGGCGCCCACGGCCCCGGCCCGTCGGCCCCAGTCACCCGCCCGGCTCACTGGCCGCCCTGGCCTGCGCAGCGCCCGACATAGTGGCGTGGCACCCGCACCCCGATCCGGGTGACGATCTCGTAGGAGATCGTGCCGGTGGCCTCGGCCCACTCCTGCGCGGTCGGCTCGCCGGCCGCACCGCTGCCGAACAGCACCACCTCATCGCCGGGCTCGGCCTCGTCCTCGCCGAGGTCGAGCATGAACTGGTCCATGCAGACCCGACCGGCGACGGTGCGGCACGCCCCGGCGGCGAGCACCGGCCCGCAGTTGGTCGCCGAGCGCGGCACACCGTCGGCGTAGCCGAGCGGCACCAGGGCCAGAGTGCTCGCCCGCGCGGTCCGGTAGACGTGCCCGTAGGAGACCCCCTGGCCCGCCTCGACCCTCTTGACCAGGGCGAGCCGCGCCGTCAGCTTCATCGCCGGGGTGAGCCCGAGCTCGGCCGCGCTGGCCTGCTCGGGCACCGGGGACAGCCCGTAGACGGCAAGCCCCGGCCGGGTCAGGTCGAAGTGCGTCTGGGGCAGGGTCAAGGTGGCAGCGGAGTTGGCCAGGTGCCGCACCTGCGCGCGCACCCCGGCGCGGGCGGCCAGCGCCACCGCCTCGGTGAAGGCCACCAGCTGGGCAGCCACGGTCGGATGGCCCGGGGCGTCGGCATAGGCGAGGTGGCTCCACAGCCCGACCACCTCGACCAGCCCGTCAGACTCCAGCCGCCGGGCGGCGGCGACGAGCTCGGGCCAGGCCGCGACGGTGGACCCGGAGCGGCCCAGCCCGCTGTCCACCTTCAGGTGCACCCGGGCGGTGCGCCCGGTTGTGGCGGCCGCCGAGGCGATCTCGCCCAGCACCCATGGTGCGCTGGCCGAGACGTCCACCCCGGCGCGCAGCGCCGCGGCATAGTCCTCCCCCGGTGCGGCCAACCAGCACAGCAACGGCCCGGCGTCCCCGGCGGCCCGCAGCGCGAGGGCCTCCTCCAGCAGCGCGGTGCCCAGCCAGTCGGCTCCCCCGGCGCGGGCGGCCCGGGCCACCGGCAGCAGGCCGTGCCCATAGCCGTCGGCCTTGACCACCGCCATCACCGCGGCTCCCGCTGACGCCTCGACCAGCCGTGCGACGTTGGCTTCGACCGCGTCGAGGTCGATGAGGGCCTGGGCGCGAGGCCCGGCGGGTTGGCGCTGCATGCCCCAAGTTTGTCAGCCGGTGTGGCCGCCGGGCACGCGCGCCATGGCCGCGGGCAGCGCGGCGAGAACATCCTGGGCACACACCGGCCCCTCACCGGGCCGTTCGGGTGCCTCACCGGCGTACGCCGGCCCCGGGCCCTCGGCCACCCCGGCCCGTTCGGCCGCGATCCGCCCGGCCAGCCCGTGCAGCCACGCGGCCACCGAGCCGGCGTCGAACGGGTCGAGCCCGCCGGCCAGCAGCGCCCCGGCCAGGCCGGTCAGCACGTCACCGGAGCCGGCGGTGGCCAGCCACGGCGTGCCCGTGGGGTTGACCCGGACCCGCCCGTCCGGGGCGGCCACGACGGTCGTTGAGCCCTTCAGCAGCACGACCGCGCCCAGCCGCGCCGCCGCGTCCCGGGCGTGCCACAGCCGCCGGGCGCTCACCTGCTCGGCCGGAACGCCCAGCAACCGGCCCAGCTCCCCGGCGTGCGGGGTGAGCAGGGTCGCCCCCGCCCGCCCGGGCAGGTAGCCGGCCAGCGCACCGGCGTCGACGACCGCCGGCTCCGGGCCGGCCAGCAGCGCCCCAGCCAGGCCCGGCTCAGCCAGGCCGGGGCCCAGCGCCCAGGCCTGCACCCTCCCGCGGGAGGGCACCGCCTCGGGCCAACGGGCCAGCACAACCCGGGCGAGCGGGTCCGGGCCGAGGTAGCGGACCATCCCCGCCCCGGCGCGCACCGCGGCACCGACGCACAGCACGGCCGCGCCAGGGAAGTCGGTCGAGCCGGCCAGCACGCCGAGCACGCCGCGGCGGTACTTGTCCCAGGCGGGGTCGGGTCGGGGCAGCAGCTGCCCGACCTGAGCGGCAGTGAGGGTCTGGACGTCAGCGGCGCCCAGGTGCGGGCCCAACCCGATGTCGATGACGGTCAGAGCCCCGACCAGGCTCGCCGCCGGGTCGAGCAGCAGCCCGGTCTTGGGGGCTCCGAAGGTGACGGTCACGTCCGCGCGCACCGCCGCTCCGGCCAGCTCGCCGGTGTCCGGGTCGATGCCGCTGGGCAGGTCAACGGCCACCACGGGGGCGGCGCCTGCGGCCAGGTCGGCCGCGATCCGGTCGGCGGGGGGCCGCAGCCCGGGCGCCGCGCCTATCCCGGTCATCCCGTCGAGGACAAGGTCGCAGCCGCCCAGCAGCCGCGCCCAGTCGGCCGGGTCGAGCTCCTCCCAGCCGCGCAGCCGCCCCCCGGCCCGACGCAGCGCCAGCGCGCCCGCGGTGTGCCAGCGCGGCCACAGCGTCACCGCCTCGAGGCGCGCACCCCGGCGAGCCAGCAGCGCACCGGCATGCAGCGCGTCGCCACCGTTGGAGCCGGACCCGGCCAGCACGAGCACCGTCGCGCCGTACACCCCGCCGCGGGCACCGGCCAGCAGGCCCGCGCAGACGCTGGCCAGCCCGGCCGCGGCCCGGGCCATCAGCTCGGACTCGGGCGCCCGGGCCATCAGCTCGGACTCCCCCGCCCGGATCGCCGCGACGGTGTAACCGGCCGGCATCAGCGCCCTCCCCTCACCCCTCGGCCACGACCATGGCCGAGGCGATCCCCGCGTCGTGGCTCATCGTCAGGTGCCAACGGCGTACGCCGAGGGCCCCGGCGCGGGCCGCCACCGTCCCGGTGACGGTGATCTCCGGGCGCCCGCCGGCGTCACGATGCACCTGCGCGTCGGTCCACCGCAGCCCCACCGGGGCGCCCAGGGCCTTGGCCACCGCCTCCTTCGCGGCGAAGGTGGCCGCCAACGATGCCAGCGGCAGGGTCTGCTCGGCGGCGGTGAACAGCCGGGCAGCCAGCCTCGGGGTGCGCGCCAGGGTCTGCCCGAACCGGGCCACGTCCACGACGTCGATGCCTACCCCGACGATCACGGCGCAAGCCTGCCACGCCGGCCGGGCTACTCGACCGTGACCGACTTGGCCAGGTTGCGCGGCTGGTCGACGTCGAAGCCGCGCTGGCTGGCCATCTCGCAGGCGAAGACCTGCAGCGGGATGGTGGCCACGAGCGGCTGCAGCAGGGTCGGGGTCGGCGGCAGCGGGATCAGCACGTCGGCGTAGGGCGCCACCGACTCGTCACCGGCCTCGGCCAGCACGATGGTGCGCGCGCCGCGGGCACGGACCTCCTGGATGTTGGAGACCACCTTGTCATGCAGCACGCCACGCCCGCGCGGGGGGACCACCACGAAGACCGGCAGTCCCTGCTCCACCAGCGCGATCGGGCCGTGCTTGAGCTCGCCGGAGGCGAAGCCCTCGGCGTGCATGTAGGCGATCTCCTTGAGCTTGAGCGCACCCTCGAGCGCGACCGGGTAGCCGACGTGGCGACCCAGGAAGAGCACCGAGGTGCACTCGCGCAGCTCGCGGGCCAGCTCCCGCACCGGCGCCATGGTGTCCAGCACCCGGTCGACCTTGTCCGGCATGTCGGCCAGCTCGGCGATCACCGAGGCGATCTCCTCGCTCCAGGTGGACCCGCGCACCTGACCGAGGTAGAGCGCGACGAGGTAGCAGGCCACCAGCTGGGTCAGGAAGGCCTTGGTGGAGGCCACCGCGACCTCGGGGCCGGCGTGGGTGTAGAGCACCGCGTCGGACTCGCGCGGGATGGTCGCGCCGTTGGTGTTGCATATCGCCAGCACCAGGGAGCGCTGCTCGCGTGCGTAGCGCATCGCCATGAGGGTGTCCATCGTCTCGCCGGACTGCGATATGGCGATGACGAGGGTGTCGCGGGTCAGCACCGGGTCGCGGTAGCGGAACTCGCTGGCCAGCTCGACCTCGCACGGGATGCGGGTCCAGTGCTCGATCGCGTACTTGGCCACCAGCCCCGCGTGGTACGCCGTCCCGGCCGCCACGATGATGATCTTGTCGATCGCGCGCAGCTCCTCCACCGACAGTCGCATCTCGTCAAGGGTCAGCCGACCCTGCGCGTCGATGCGCCCGATCAAGGTGTCGGCGACCGCCTTGGGTTGCTCGGCGATCTCCTTGAGCATGAAGTAGTCGTAGCCGTCCTTCTCCGCGGCGGCGGCGTCCCAGTCGATGTGGTAGCCGCGCGGGTGAGCCGGTGCCCCGTCGAAGTCGGTGACGGTGACCCGGTCTCGGCGCAGCTCGACCACCTGGCCGTCGGCCACCTCGAGGGCCTCGCGGGTGTAGGCGAGGAAGGCCGAGACGTCACTGGCCAGGAAGTTCTCCCCCACGCCGAGGCCGACCACCAGCGGGGAGTTCCGTCGGGCGGCGACCACCACGTCGGCGGCCGCGGCGTGCACGGCCACCAGGGTGAAGGCCCCCTCCAGGCGCCGGCAGACCCGGCGCAGCGCCTCGGCGAGGTCGTCGCCGGTCTCCGGCATCACCTGCTCGAGCAGGTGCGCGACCACCTCGGTGTCGGTGTCGCTGACCAGCACGTGCCCGTGCTCGGACAGCTCGGCCCGCAGCGCGGCGAAGTTCTCGATGATGCCGTTGTGGATGACGGCCACCCGGCCGGTGCAGTCGGTGTGCGGATGGGCGTTGCGGTCGGTGGGCGCGCCGTGGGTGGCCCAGCGGGTGTGCCCGATGGCGGTGCCGGAGGTGGCCAGCGGCGAATCGGCCAGCGCCTTCTCCAGGTTGGCCAGCTTGCCGGCCCGCTTGTCGGTCAGCAGCGAACCGGGTGAGACGACGGCCACCCCGGCCGAGTCGTAGCCGCGGTACTCCAGCCGGCGCAGCCCCGCCACGACGATGTCCAGCCCGGACCGGTCACCGACGTAGCCCACGATTCCGCACATGCCCGCAAGCGTACGGGCTGGCCCAGCCGCTCTAGTGGCACGATTGCGTCCCGTGCCGGCAGCCCAGCCCCCCGAGCGTGTCCCCAGCCTGCCCGCCAGGGGGGCCGGCTCGGCGGGCCGGCGGGTCACCGGCGCAGCGCGTCCGGGGACCGGCGGGGGCTGGAACGGCCACGGGATCGGCTCGCCCTATGTCGAGCTGGACCGGGCGTCCTGGAGCCGGCTGCGGGAGAACACCCCGCTGACCCTGGCCGAGGAGGACCTGGCAGCGGTGCGGGGCCTGGGCGACCCGCTGGACCTCACCGAGGTCGCCGAGGTCTACCTGCCGCTGTCCCGGCTGCTCAACCTGCATGTGGCCGCCAGCCAGCGGCTGCACGACGCCACCGAGACCTTCCTCGGCGAGGAGGGCGGGCGGACCCCCTACGTCATCGGCATCGCCGGGTCGGTCGCCGTCGGCAAGAGCACCACGGCGCGGATCCTTCGGCTGCTGCTGTCCCGCTGGCCCGACCACCCCCGGGTCCAGCTGGTCACCACCGACGGCTTCCTGCTGCCCAACGCCGAGCTGTCCCGGCGCGCCATCCTGCACCGCAAGGGCTTCCCGGAGTCCTACGACCAGCGGGCGCTGCTGCGCTTCGTCACCGAGGTCAAGTCCGGTGCGGAGTCGGTCAGCGCCCCGGTCTACTCGCACCTGACCTACGACATCGTGCCCGGCGAGCGGATCACCGTGAACCGCCCGGACATCCTGCTCGTCGAGGGGCTCAACGTGCTGCAGCCCGCCCGGGCCATCCCGCGCGGGCGGCCCCGGCTGGCGGTGTCGGACTTCTTCGACTTCTCCATCTACGTCGACGCCCGGGCCGGGCACATCCGGGACTGGTACGTCGAGCGGTTCCTGCGGCTGCGCGAGACCGCCTTCGCCGACCCGACCTCCTACTTCCACCGCTACGCCACGCTGCCCGACGCCGCGGCGGTTGCCGAGGCCGACCGGCTGTGGCGGCAGATCAACGAGGTCAACCTGTTCGAGAACGTGCTGCCCACGCGGGGCCGGGCCCGGCTCGTGCTGCGCAAGGGAGCCGACCATGCGGTGACCCGGGTCCGGCTGCGCAAGGTCTGAGCTCAGGCGAGCGACTCCAGCTCGGCCTCGATGGCGGCCAGCTCCTCTGGGCTGCCCTGGACCTTGGGCCCGGTGAACCACTTGCGGGCCGAGAGGACCCACCAGCTACCGGCGAAGCCGACCACGACGCCGACCGCGACGATCGTGTAGTTGAAGCTGGCCACGGTGACCGGGTTGGCGGTCGGCAGCATGAACAGCACCGTGATGAAGCACACCCACACGACCGCCACGATCCCGATCGGGCGGCTCCACCGGCCGAGCTGCCACGGGCCGGGCACGAAGGCCCCGCCCAGCCGCAGCCGCAGGAAGGTGGGCAGCACGTAGGCGATGTAGAGCCCGATGACCGCGATCGAGGTGACAGCGGCGTACGCCGTGACGTTCCACAGGTAGGGCAGGCCGAGCAGCAGGGCGCCGCCGGCGGCCAACCAGATCGCGTTGGTTGGTGTGCGGGTGCGCGGGTTGATCCGGTGCCAGACCTCCGATGCCGGCAGTGCGCCGTCACGGGAGAAGGCGTAGATCATGCGGGAGTTCGCGGTGACCGAGGCCATCCCGCAGAACAGCTGCGCCCCGATGGTGATGAGCAGCAGCACCTTGCCACCGGCGTTGCCGACCGCGTCGATGAAGATCTGCGCCGGCGGGACGCCGGTCGGGCTGGTGGCCTCCTTGTCGTAGTTCTGGATCGCGAAGGTCAGGCCGATGAGCAGCACCCACCCGGCGACGGCCGAGACCAGGATGGAGCTGACGATCCCCCGAGGACCCGAGCGGGCCGCGTCGTGGGTCTCCTCGGTCATATGGGCCGAGGCGTCGTACCCGGTCATCGTGTACTGGGCGAGCAGCAGCCCGAGCATCGCCACGTAGAGCGAGGACTGCCAGCCGGTGTTGTTGACGAAGTGGGTGAAGACGAAGGACGCGCTCTGGTGCTTGCTCGGCACCAGGGTGAGCGCGGTGACGATGATCAGCACGCCGATCAGGTGCCACCACACGCTGATGTTGTTCAACCGGGCGATCAGGCCCACCCCCACGGTGTTCACCAGCGCGTGCGCGACCAGGATGAGGGCGAAGAGCAGGATGGTGTGCCACGGGCGCGCGTCGAAGCCGAACTGCAGGTCCAGGAAGGCGTTGAGGAAGAACGCCGCCCCGAAGTCGATGCCTGCGGTGACCGCGACCTGGCCGAGGAAGTTGAACCATCCGGTGAACCAGGACCAGGCCGGGCCGTTGGAGGGGGCGAGCTTGGCGGCCCAGTAGTACAGCCCGCCGGCGGTCGGGAAGCTGGAGCAGACCTCGGCCATGGCCAGCCCGACGAAAAGCGTCATGACACCGACGATGGGCCACCCCCACACGATGACCGCCGGGCCGCCGGTGTTCATCCCGAAGCCGTAGAGGGTCAGGCAGCCGGAGAGGATGGAGATGATCGTGAAGGAGACGGCGAAGTTGGAGAAACCACTCATGTGCCGGCGCAGCTCCTGGGCATAGCCCAGCTCGTGCAGGCGTCTTTCGTCGGCGGACAGGCCCGCTGGTGTCCCCGCTCCTCGGGGGGCGGGGGCGGCTCCGTGTGTGCTCACGCTGCTCTCCTGGGGGTC
Organism: Actinomycetes bacterium; assembly: GCA_021848885.1. Lineage (GTDB taxonomy): Bacteria > Actinomycetota > Actinomycetes > JAJZTN01 > JAJZTN01 > JAJZTN01. The sequence goes on along the minus strand of JAJZTN010000006.1, from coordinate 12,365 downwards.
TCGCTGGAACACGGCAGTTGGCGGACCGGGCACCCGGCGCAGGGCGCGGGTGCCCGGGTCATTGCGCGGTCATCCCTCCGTCGGCAAGCACGATGCTGCCGGTCATGAAGGCTGACTCCTCCGATGCCAGGAACAACGCCACGTGGGCGATCTCCCGTGGTGTGCCGGGGCGGCCGATCGGCTGGAAGGAGTCGATGGTGTCGTAGACGTGCTGGAGCCCACCCAGCATCGCCGCGTGCGCATGGTTGATCGGGGTGTCCACCCAGCCTGGGCAGATCGCGTTGCACCGGATGCCCTGCTTGGCGTAATCGAGCGCGACCCCCTTGGTGAGCATCACCGAGGCGCCTTTGGATGCCGAGTAGACCGCGAGGAAGGGCTCGCTGACCACACCGTTGACGCTGGCCACGTTGATGATCGACCCGGAGCCGCGCGCCAGCATGTGCGGGATGGCTGCCCGGCAGCCGTAGATCTGACCCTTGACGTTGACGGCCAGGGTGCGCTCCACGACCTCGTCGCTGACCTCGTGCAGCACGCCGGGCAGGTTCACCCCGGCGTTGTTGACCAGCACGTCGATGCGGTCCCACAGCGACACCGCCTCGGCCACCATCGCGTCGACCTGGGAGCTTATGGAGACGTCCACCGTGAAGGGGTGTGCCTGCCCGCCGAAGGCGCGGATCTGCTTGACCGTCTCGGCGGCGCTTGCCGCGTCAAGGTCGGCGACCAGCACCGACCCGCCCTCCTCGGCCAGCCGCACCGCGGTGGCCCGGCCGATCCCCGAGCCGGCTCCGGTGACCACGCACGCCTTGCCCTCGACCCGACCGCTCATGCCGGCCCGCCCGGGCACGCAGCGAGCCGCGGCGACGGGGCCGGCCGGGGCCCGGGTGGGCACTGCGGTCGAGGCGACCGCGGTGACGGAGGTGAGGACACGTCGACCACCTGAGCAAGCGGGAGCGGGGGCGTGCAGATTGGCCGGACCATAGGACTGGTCGGTCCGTACTGTCAACGACTAGATTCCCGCTGTGTTCACCCCGGCCATAAGGCGGCGAGCCTTCGACGACATCGTCGAGCAGATCCAGGACGCCATCTTGGCGGGGGACCTGCAGCCGGGGGACCGGTTGCCAGGAGAGCGGGAGCTGTGCACCCAGTTCGGGGTCGGGCGGGCCGCCCTGCGTGAGGCCCTGCGGACGTTGGAGGCCCGCGGCCTGGTGGAGACCAAGCCCGGGCCCAGCGGCGGGGTCTTCATCAAGACTCCCGACCCGTCCATGGCCGGGCGGACCCTGTCGGCGTTGATCCTCTTCGGCGGAGCCGACATTCGAGAGCTCGCCGAGTTCCGCACCAGCTTCGAGGGTGAGACGGCCCGGTGGGCGGCACGGCGAGCCAGCGCCGAGGACGTCGCCGAGCTGCGGGCCATCGCCGAGCAGCTCACCGCGCTGAGCGCGCAACACCCCGACGCCGGTGCGCGCTTCCGCGAGCTCGACCTGGCCCTGCACACCCGGGTCGCCTGGTCGAGCGGGAACCGCATCCGGGTCGCCGTGCTGAGCGCGCTCACCGGTTCGCTCACCCGCGCGGTCTCCTCCCTCGAGCCCAGCATCACCGCCGAGGTGCTCGCCGAGGAGGCCCGTGACGCGCACGCTCTCGTCGACGCGATCGCCGCGCATGACGAGCAGCGGGCCGGTGATCTGCTGCGCGACCATGTGGCCCGTTTCAGCCGGATGGAGATGGAGGCGCTGGCCGGGGCACCGCTGCGAACCCCCGCGGTCTTCGCGGCCGGGCGCCGGCGGGCATGACCCCGCGTGCCCTCAGACCCGTCACAGCCGTCGGGCCTGAAGGTCACGGGCCAGCGCGTGCTGCGCGTCGGCGACCTCGCGCAGCGCCTGCCGCAGACCAGCGCGGCGCCAGGCCCCCATCGGGGTGGGTCCGGCACCCTCGGCCGGTGAACCCCCGCGGCGCACCAGCTCCAGCTCGGCGTGCATGCGCAGCTCGCACAGCAGCTCGAAGACCTCGATCAACGTCCCGGCCCGCTCGGTCGGGACCACCCCGGCCGCGCCGGACTGCCGAAGCCTCTCGGTCGTGCCCACCGCCGACACCCCGGCGGCGGCCGCCCAGTAGCGCGCCAGGTCGACGACGGGGAGAAGGCCGGCACGCTTGACGTCCACCCGGTCGAGCCGGCCCGCGGCCTGGTCGGTGATCCGCTCGAACCATGAGCCCTCCCCGGTGCGCATCCGCACCGCCAGGCGGGCAAGGGCACGCAGCATGCGCGGCTGGCCCCGCACCGCGGCGAGCACCTCCCCGGGCAGAGTCCACCCGGGCGGGCCAAAGGCGACGCGGGCATCCAGCAGTGCGGAGATGTAGATCGTCGCCTCCACATCGGTGGGTTGGCGCACCCACCCCGCCACGGCCCGCGACCAGGCCGCCGCGGAGCGAGCGAAACGAGGGTCGGCCGCCGCCACCCCCTGCCGGTCGCTGGGCAGCCCGCAACGGGACAGCCCGCCGACCACGAAACGGCCGAACGCCGTCACCGCCGCGGCGAGCGCCGGGTCGCCCTCGTCCCCGTCGAAGCTGAGCGCCGTGTCGACATCGGAGCACGGGAACGACTCACGCCGCCCGGTGCTGCCGAGCACGAGCAGCCACCCGGGGAAGGGTTGGACGTCACCCTCCTGGGCGCCCAGCTGTCCGAGCCGGCGAACCACCGCCTCGACCAAGGCGCTGCGCATCACCAGCGCGGCGCGGGCGGCCAGCCCGGCGTCGACGGCCTCGACCAGTGCCGGGCCGATCCGCCCGGCCAGCCCGGCGAGCTCGGCAACGTCGCGGGATCCGGCCATGGCCCGGGCCAGCCGCAGCGGCGCGTGCGCCTCGGCGGCGAGCAGGTCCACGTCCGAGACCACGCCCTGGACCTGCCCGGTGCGGGTCAGCACGGGCAGCTGGCGCACCCCGTGCTCGACCATCACGGTCAGCGCCTGCTCGGCCGAGGCTTCCGGACCGATCGTCACCGCATCGGGTGTCATCACCTGGGCCAGCGGGACCCGCAGGCTCAGCCCCGGGGTGAGCACCCGGGTGCGCAGGTCGCGATCGGTGAGGATGCCCAGCCGGCCCTCGCCGTGCCGGACCAGCACCACGGGGCTGCCCGAGGACTCGAGCCGGGCCAACGCATCCTCGAGCGAGGTGTCACCGGGCAGCACCAGGGCGGGACGATGCAGGCCAGCGACCAGCACGGGCGGGGCAGCGCGGGCCGACGCAGCCGCAGTGAGCAGCTCGACCGGGATCCGGTAGACCCGCAGCGCCTCGCGCACCCGCAGCCTCAGCGTGCCCGGGCCGGCGCCGGGCGAGCCGGGGAGCCCCACGAGCTCGCCCACGCCGACGAGGTCGACGACCTCCTCCCCCTCCAGGACCTCCGCCGAGCCCGCCCCGACCAGGTAGCAGTCCCCCCCGCTCGGGCCGCCGGGAACCTCCAGCACGGCACCGGCCGGGACGTCCTCGACCACCGCGGCCTGCCCGGCCCGGGCCCGGGCCGCAGGGTCCAGGCGGGCCAGCAGCGGCTGCCCGGCAAGCAGCAGGTCCAGCTCACCGGGGGGCGCGGGCCCCGCCCTGCCGTCCTGCACGCTCGCCTCCCCAACCCGCGACCGCCGTGCCGCCGTACCGTCGTACCGCCGTACCGTCGTACCGTCGTACCGTCGTACCGCCGGACCATCGTGGCCCACCGGAGGTCCACGCGCCGGACAAGCCACGGGTTGGTGGCCGCCGGGCCGGCTTCAGCGGGCGGCCGCGACCAGCGCCTGGAACAACCGCGGGTCCGTGTCGGCTTCGGGATGCCACTGCACGCCCACCCGGAAGCGCGCCTCGGGCGCCTCCATCGCCTCCACCGTGGCATCCGGCGCGTGACCGCTGGCCACGTACCCGGGATGGCTCGCCACGCCCTGGTGGTGGTAGCTCGGCACGCGCAGCGACGGGCCCAGCAGCCGGTGCATGAGGCTGCCCTCGACCAGGCGAACCTCGTGGCTGCCGTAGCGACCCTCGCCGGGGGCATGGGTGCTGCCGCCCACCAGGTCAGGCAGGTGTTGAACCAGCTGCCCGCCCGCCCCGACCGCCATGACCTGCATGCCACGGCAGATGCCCAGCAGCGGCAGGTCCGCCTGCACGGCCGCGGCCAGCAGCTCGGCCTCGGTCGCGTCCCGCTCCGGCCGCGGTGCCTGGGTGGCTGGATGCGGTGACTGCCCGTAACGAACCGGGTCGACATCTGGGCCACCCGCGATGATCAGCCCGGCCAGCCCCGCGATGATCCCGGCCGGCTCGTCAGCCTCAGGCGGGACGGGCGGCAGCAGCACCGGGTAGCCGCCCGCCCTGGCGACGTGGTCGACGTACCCCCAGGGCAGCACCGCGGCCGGCACGTCCCGCCAGACCCCCCAGCTGGCCGGCTCGGCGTAGCAGCTGATCCCGATCAGCGGGCGGGCCATCGGTCCCGGCTCACAGCGGCGTGACGTAGGCGCCGGAGATGCCGCCGTCGACGAGGAAGTTCGACGCCGTCATGAACGAGGAGTCGTCGCTGGCCAGGAAGGCCACAGCAGCCGCGATCTCCTCGGGCTGGCCGAAGCGGCCCATGGGCACGTGCACCAACCGGCGCTGCGCCCGTTCCGGGTCCTTGGCGAAGAGCTCCATGAGCAGCGGGGTGGCCACCGGACCGGGCGAGAGCGCATTGACCCGGATGCCCTCCCGGGCGAACTGCACGCCCAGCTCCCGCGTCATCGCCAGCACCCCGCCCTTGGAGGCGGTGTAGGAGATCTGCGAGGTCGCCGCGCCCAGCGTCGCCACGAACGAGGCGGTGTTGATGATCGAGCCCTTGCCCTGCCGCTGCATGTGCGGGATGACGGCCTTGCAGCCGAGGTAGACCGAGGTCAGGTTGACCTCCTGCACCCGACGCCAGGCGTCCAGGCCCGTGACGAGGATCGAGTCGTCATCAGGCGGGGAGATCCCAGCGTTGTGGAACGCCACGTCGACCCGGCCGTAGCGGCGCACCGTGGTGTCGTAGAGCCGCTCGTTGTCCTCCGGGCTGGTGACGTCGACCGGCACGAAGAGCCCGTCGAGCTCCTCGGCGAGCACGGCACCGGCCTCGGCGTTCACGTCGGCGACGACCACCGTCGCACCCTCAGCGGCCAGACGCCGGGCTGAGGCCAGCCCGATCCCGCTGGCGGCGCCGGTGATGACCGCCACCCTTCCGTCGAGCCTGCCTGTCATCTCGGGGTCCTCCATGGGGGGTGTGTGGGGTGAGCCAGGATTGCTTGATCGCGACCGTGTTGGGCGGGTGAGCCAGGATTGCTTGATCGCGACCGTGTTGGGCGGGTGAGCCAGGATTGCTTGATCGCGACTGTGTTGGGGGGGCGAGCCAGGGTTGCTTGATCGCGACTGTGTTGGGGGGTGCTCAGGTATCGGTGGCGATGAAGACGTTCTTGGTCTCGGTGAACGCATCGGGGGCGTCCGGGCCCAGCTCCCGGCCCAGGCCGGACTGCTTATAGCCCCCGAAGGGTGTCCAGTAGCGCACCGAGGAGTGGCTGTTGACCGAGAGGTTGCCCGACTCCACCGCCCGGGCCACCCGCAGGGCGCGCCCGACGTCGCGGGTCCAGATCGAGCCGGACAGGCCGTAGTCGGAGTCGTTGGCCTTGGCCACCGCGTCGGCCTCGTCCTCGAAGGGAAGCACCGCCACCACAGGCCCGAAGATCTCCTCGCGCCATACCCGGTCACGCTCGTCCCGGGGCAGCACGACAGTCGGCGGCATCCAGAAGCCCTCGCCCTGGGGGGCCGAGCCGCGGAAGGCCACCTCGACGGTGTCGTCGAGGTAGCCCGACACCCGCTCTCGGTGCGCCGCGGAGATCAGCGGGCCCATCTCGGCGGACTCCTCGGCCGGGTCGAGCACCCGCACCGCCTTGACGGCCGGCTCGAAGAGCTCCATGAACCTGTCGAAGACGCCCCGCTGCACCAGGATGCGAGAGCGGGCGCAGCAGTCCTGACCGGCGTTGTCGAAGACGCCGTACGGCGCACTCGCCGCGGCCCGCTGCAAGTCGGCGTCGTCGAAGATGATGTTCGCGCTCTTGCCGCCCAGCTCGAGGGTGATCCGTTTCACCTGCTCGGCGGCGCCCACCATGATCTGCTTGCCGACCTCGGTGGAGCCGGTGAAGCAGATCTTGCGGACCTGCGGGTTGTCCACGAAACGCTGCCCCACCACCGAACCCTTACCGGGCACGACGGTGAGCACGCCCTCGGGAAGGCCTGCCTCCAGTGCCAGCTCGCCCAGCCGCATCGCGGTCAGCGGGGTCAGCTCAGCCGGTTTGAGCACCACGGTGTTCCCGGCAGCAAGTGCCGGGGCGAACCCCCACCCGGCGATCGGCATCGGGAAGTTCCAGGGCACGATCACCCCGATCACACCGAGAGGCTCCTTGAACGTCACGTCGACGCCACCGGGCACCGGGATCTGCCTGCCGAACAGCCGCTCCGGGGTGGCCGAGTAGTAGGCCAGCACGTCACGGACGTTGCCGGCCTCCCATCGGGCGTTGCCGATGGTGTGCCCGGAGTTGGCGACCTCCAGCCCCGCCAGCTCCTCGACGTGGGCGTCGACCGCCTCGGCGAAGCGGCGCAGCAGCCGAGCCCGGTCGGCCGGGCTGACCTCGCGCCACTCGAGGAAGGACTGGCGGGCTCGAGCGATCGCCTCATCGGTCTGCTCGGCCGAGGCCGACGCCACCGTGCGCAGCCGCTGGCCGGTGGCCGGGTTGACCAGGTCGTGCAGCGTGCTCATCGGCTCACAGCCTCTCGAATCCGCGGACCCGCTCCCAGTCGGTGACGGCCGCCTCGAAGGCGGCCAGCTCGACCCGGGCGTTGTTCAGGTAGTGCTCGACCATCTCCTCACCGAAGGCCGAGCGGGCCAGCTGGGAGTGCTCGAAAAGCTCGGCGGCCTCGCGCAGCGTGCTCGGCACCCTGGGCTTGTCCGAGGTGTAGGCGTTGCCGACGAACTCGGGCTCAAGGGGCAGCTCGGCCTCGATGCCGTGCAGACCTCCGGCGATCATGGCGGCCAGGGTGAGGTAGGGGTTGACATCGGCGCCGGGCAGCCGGTTCTCCAGCCGCAGACCCGGCCCGTGCCCGACCACCCGCACGGCGCAGGTGCGGTTGTCCCGCCCCCAGGCCACCACCGTCGGGGCGAACGTGCCGGGCTGGAATCGCTTGTAGGAGTTGATGTTCGGCGCGTAGAGCAGGGTGAACTCACGCATCGTGGCCAGCACCCCGGCGACGAAATGCTCGAACACTGGGGTGGGTGCCGCCGCCCCGGTGGAGGCGTGCCCGGGCCGGTCGTGGTCGGAGCGGTCGTGGTCGGCCGAGGTGCCCGCGGAGTCGAAGACGATCCGTCCGTCCAGACCGCGCAGACTCATGTGCACGTGGCAGGAGGACCCCTCCCGCTCGTTGAACTTGGCCATGAAGGTGATCGACTGACCGGCGGAGGCGGCCAGCTCCTTGGCCGCAGTCTTGTAGACCACGTGGTTGTCGGCGGTGCGCAGGGCATCGGCGTACTTGAACGCGATCTCGTGCTGGCCCAGGTTGCACTCACCCTTGGCGCTCTCCACGACGAGCCCCGAGCCGTACATCGCGTTGCGGATGGCCCGCAGCAGGGGCTCGACCCGACCGGTGCCCAGGATGGAGTAGTCCACGTTGTAGCGGTTGGCCGGCTCCAGACCCCGGTAGCCGGCGTCCCAGGCAGACTCGTAGCTGTCGGCGAAGACCATGAACTCCAGCTCGGTGCCGGCAAGCACCTGGAAGCCCAGCCCCGCGGCCCGGCCGACCTGGGCGGCCAGGATCTGCCGCGGCGAGGCCAGCACGGGCGAGCCGTCCATCCACTCCAGGTCGCACTGCACCATGGCGGTGGCCGGCAGCCAGGCGGCCCGACGCAGCGTGGCAAGGTCCGGGCGGAAGACGAAGTCGCCGTAGCCGCGCGCCCACGAGCTCATCGCGTAGCCGTCGACGGTGTTCATCTCCACGTCGACGGCGAGCAGGTAGTTGCAGCCCTCCGTGACGCCCTCGAGGACCTCGTCGACGAAGAACGCCGAGTGCACCCGCTTGCCCTGCAGCCGGCCCTGCATGTCGGTGAAGACCACCAGCACGGTGTCGATCTCACCGGCGGCCACCGCCTCACGCAGCTCCTGCGTGGACATCCACCCTGGTCCGCTCATCGCCCCATCCCCTCTCATCCGATAAGTCCGCGCAGCAGCGCGGCGGTGTCGTCGCAGTGCTCCTCCATGACCGCCCGTGCCGCATCGGCCCGCCCGGCGAGCACCGCCTGCACGACGGCGGCGTGCTGCCGGTTGGAGTGGCCGATGTTGATCGCCAGCACCGGGATCGCGGCCAGCAGCTCGGTGAGGCTGGCCTGCACCCCGGTGACCGCGTCGAGCAGCCGCGCCGACCCGCCCAGCGCTGCCACGGCCAGGTGCAGCCGGGAGTCGGCCAGCCGATGCGCGGCCGGGTCCGGTGCGGCGGTGACCGCCTGCAATGACTCGACCAGCCAGCCGCGCTGCTCGGCCGTCAGCGCCTGGCCGGCGGCCAGGCGCGCGGCACCGGGCTCGACCACGCGACGGAAGTCGAGCACGTCGGCCAGCCCTGCCGGGTCCGGAAGAGGCGGCCCACCGTGGGACTGCTCGACGGCTGAGGACCCCGCGGCTGCCGGCCCGCCGTAGGTCACCACCGAGCCGCCCGCGCGACCCCGCTGGGTCCGCACGAGGCCGGCCGCGCGCAGCGCGGCGATCGCCTCGCGCACGGTCTGGCGGCTCACCCCGAGCCGCTCGGCCAGCTCCCGCTCCGCCGGTAACCGCTCGCCGTCGGAGAAGATCCCCAACCGCACCGCACTGCCCAGGCGCGCCACCGTCGACTCGAAGGGGTTGCCGGTCCGCACCGGGCGGAGCACGGCAGCGTCCAGGAGGGCCTGGGGCCGCTCACCTGGCACGGTGCCTCCCCGGCGGACGGCCCGCGGCGCCAGCGCGGGAAGGACAGGCAGCCGGACGGTCGCCGGCAGCACCACGCCGGCCGCACTCCGGGTCGAAGCCCGGGTCCGGCCGCGTCGGGCGCCATCCTCAGTCCAGGCGAGGCGTGTGTCAATGGTCTGCCAGCAGATCTTTTCGGGGCGTGATAGGTCAGCGCTCGGACGTCGAGGGAGCGTGACATCCCGCGGCATGGTCCGGGATCAGCCCTATGCCGACAACCAGGCGGTTGGGCGGACCGGGCAGTCAGGCCGGCGGGCCGGGCATGCGGCGGGCCGGGCAGACTCTGCCGACCCTGGTCAGAGCGCGAGCTCGGCGCGGACCACCGAAGCCAGCTGCTCGGCCACCTCGGTGGCCAGGGCCTCATCGGCGGCCTCGACCATCACGCGCACCAGGGGTTCGGTGCCGCTAGGCCGCAGCAACACCCGACCGGTGGGGCCAAGCCGGTCCCGGGCCTGACTCAACGCCTCGGTGAGCACCTCGCTCTGGCCCACCCGGCCCTTGTCCACCCCGCGCACGTTGACCAGGACCTGCGGGAGGCGGGTCATCACTGCGGCGAGCTCGGCCAGCGGGCGCTCGGTCTGGGCCACCCTCGCGAGCAGGTGCAAGGCGGTGAGCACCCCGTCACCGGTGCTGGCGTGCTCCAGCATGATCACGTGCCCGGACTGCTCGCCGCCGAGGGAGAATCCACCGGCGCGCATCGCCTCGAGAACGTAGCGGTCACCCACGCCGGTCTCCACGATGCTCAGCCCCTCGGCCGCCAGAGCCAGCCGGAAACCCAGGTTGCTCATCACGGTGGCCACGACGGTGTCTGCCTTGAGCGCGCCGCGTTCCCGCATGGCCAGGGCCAGGATCGCCATGATCTGGTCGCCGTCGACCATCTCACCGGAGGCATCCACGGCCAGGCAGCGGTCGGCGTCACCGTCGTGGGCGATTCCCACATCGGCGCCGTGCGCCAGCACCGCCTCGCGCAGCCGGGTCAGGTCGGTGGAGCCGAAGCCGTCGTTGATGTTGAGCCCGTCGGGGTCCGCACCGATCGCCACGACCGCGGCCCCCGCGCGGCTGAGCGCGACCGGGGACACCCAGGAGGCCGCCCCGTTGGCGCAGTCCACCACGACGGACAGCCCGTCCAGGCGACCGGGGAGCGTGCCCACCAAGTGCTCGACGTAGCGCTCGGCGCCATCGGGGAAGGCCCGGACCCGACCGACGTCGGCCCCGACCGGGCGCCGCCAGGCCTCACCGATGCGAGCCTCGATGGCGTCCTCGAGCTCGTCGTCGAGTTTGAGGCCGCCCCGTGCGAAGAACTTGATCCCGTTGTCCGGCATGGGGTTGTGCGACGCCGACACCACCACGCCGAGATCGGCGCCCAGCTCGGCGGTCAGGTAGGCGATCGCCGGGGTGGGCACCACCCCGGCGTCGAGCACGTCGACACCGGCGCTGGCCAGACCCGCGGCCACCGCTGCGGCGAGGAACTCCCCTGAGGCCCGCGGGTCCCGCCCGAGCACGGCCACCGGGCGGTGCCCGGCGAAGACACCGGCATCGGCGAGCACGTGCGCGGCGGCGACCGCGAGGTCCAGCGCCGTCTCGGCGGTGAGGTCGACGTTGGCCAGCCCGCGGACCCCGTCGGTGCCGAACAGCCGTCCCACCCTGGCTCCCGGTCGGCCGGTCAGCGCTTGCTGTACTGCGGGGCCTTGCGGGCCTTCTTCAGGCCGTACTTCTTGCGCTCCTTGACCCTGGCGTCGCGGGTGAGGAACCCGGCCCGCTTCAGCGCGGGACGGTTGCCCTCGGTGTCGATCTCGTTGAGCGCACGGGCGATGCCCAGCCGCAGCGCACCGGCCTGCCCGGACACCCCACCGCCCGTGACCCGGGCGATGACGTCGTAGCGGTCGGTCAGGTCGAGGGTGGCGAACGGCTCGGCGACCAGCTGCTGGTGCACCTTGTTCGGGAAGTACTCGCTCAGGCTGCGGCCGTTGATGCTCCAGCTGCCGGCGCCGGGCACGATCCGCACCCGCGCGATGGCCTCCTTGCGACGGCCGGTGGCCGCACCGGGGAGGTTGCTCATGCTGCGGCGTGCTGGCGTCTCGGCGACGGTCTCCAGCGGGGTCTCGACAGTGGTCTCGGCCACGGTTCTCCTCGTGTTCTCAGCTCGGGCAGACTCGGAGGCCGGCACTACTGAGCGACCTGGGTGATCTCGAACGGCACTGGCTGCTGCGCCTGGTGCGGGTGCTCAGGGCCGGGGTAGACCTTGAGCTTCCTCAGCATCGCGCGGCCCAGGGTGTTGTGCGGAAGCATGCCCTTGACGGCCTTCTCCACCGCCTTCTCCGGGTTGCGCTCGAGCAGCTCGGCGTAGCTGACCGCCCGCAGGCCACCGGGGTAGCCGGAGTGCCGGTAGGCCATCTTCTGCTCACGCTTGGCGCCGGTGAGGGCCACCTTGGCCGCGTTGACCACGATGACGAAGTCACCACCGTCCACGTGCGGGGCGAAGGTGGGCTTGTGCTTGCCCCGCAGAAGGATCGCGGCCTGCGAAGCCAGGCGGCCGAGGACGACGTCGGCGGCGTCGATGACGAGCCACTGGCGCTGGACGTCGCCGGGCTTGGGGCTGTACGTGCGCACGGTCGTAGCCTTCGTTGTCGGTAGCGAGTCGTTCCCCGCACCGCAAGGGCGGCGCGCGGTGGCATGCCGGAGCGCACACGGACGCGTCGGCACGCGCAACGACCTCGTAGGATACCGGCCGGGCGCTGCGGGGGTCAAAAGCAAGCAGCGGCACAGGTTCAGCGCAGCAGCACGCTGGCATCAGCACTGGCAACCGCCGAGTCCGGGGCCCGTCCCACACTGGGGCCAGCACTGGGGCCCGCACTGGGGCCCGTGCCGAGCTTGACCACGGCGCGGACCTGCATCGTCGTACCTGCCAGTTGGCCGGTCGCACTGAGATCCACGCTGACCCGGTACGGCGGGTTGTCGTCGGTGCCCAGCACTGTCCAGCCGCCCGCATCGGCCCGGCCGGCCGGTCGCCAGGCGAAGGTCACCTGGGCGAAGCCGGTGCTGGACACCTGCGCTGTCAGGTCGAGCATGCCGCCCCCGACCGAGGCCGCGCCCGGGGCCACCAGGCGCACGCTGGGGGCCAGCCCCGGGGCGGCAAGCGGGGCCTGGGCACGCCACACCATCGAGGACAGCGCGGGCACAGTGACCGTGATGCTTCGGTCCGCGCCGCTGGACACCGTCCCGGTCGCCGAGACCGGCCAGACCTGGGAGAACGCCATGCCGGAGGAGTAGGTGGGGATGCGCACCGTCTGCGGGCGCAGCGAGGAGTTCAGCGCAACGACGTACTCGACACCCTCGCTGGCCGACATCCGAGAGAAG
>JAJZTN010000125.1 GCA_021848885.1 Actinomycetes bacterium | reverse complement strand
ATCTGTCGCGGGTGCAAGGCAGTGAGCCTGGCCAGGACGGATCACGCGGACGGATCACCAGGACGGATCACGCGGACGGGTAATGGTTCGGATCACGGTTCGGTAAGGAGCGACAAAATCCCTTGCTCCTGTCAGAACCCGGTCCTACTCTCATCCAACGTGACCGCCCCCGCGGATGGGGGTCGGCGCAGCTGCGGCGGCCGCAAGGCCTCGCCGGGACAGACGGAGGAGGTGCACCGATGCTGAGCAATCTGGCCACCACGGCAACCATGCCGGTCGAGGTGCCTCTCGCCGCGCTCCGCGGTGCCGCCTGCTCGTCGGCGCCGTGGGTGCAGCAGCGCCTCGTGGCCGCGCCGTTCGGTGCCGTCTCGGTCGCCGTCAACGGCCGTTTCGTCGCCAGCGTCGACGTGACCCTGCTCCCGCAGGGGAGTGACGTCATCACCGGCACCACGCTCGTCGACGCCACCCCGGGCCCGCGCTCCTGGAGTCCACCGGTCTAGCAGCACCCAGACCGGCTGACCTCCAAGGCCGCGGAACCCACACCCGGGATCCGCGGCCTTCGTGTTTCACCAGCCCCGCCCCCGCAACCCGGTGGGCCTGACCGAGTGGAAGAAGTGGAGGTGACCCCGTGCTCCTCGCCGACCTGTGCCACACCATCGGCGTCCTCGCCGACGAGCAGTTGCCCTGCCGGGTCTTTGACCCCGAGCTGTTCTTCGCCGAGTCCCCCGAGGATGTCGAGTTCGCCAAGTCGCTGTGCCGGACCTGCCCGGCCCGGCGGGACTGCCTGAGCGGGGCCCTTGAGCGCGAGGAGCCCTGGGGCGTCTGGGGTGGCGAGCTCTTCATCGGTGGCGTCGTCGTGCCACGAAAGCGACCTCGAGGCCGGCCTCGCAAGGACGAGGTGGCCGCATGAGATGGAGAGATGAGATGAGCCTGCCTATCGAGGAGCTGGCCCGCGCCCGGGTGCGGGCGCGGCTGGAGGAGGCGGAGCACGCCAGGCGTGCGCACCGCCTGCTGGCGGCCCGCAGGGCCCAGCGGCGCGCCGAGCGTGCCGTGGCCCGTGCCCGCCTGCTGCTCGCCAGGGTCTAGCACCACCGGGGCGCCGGAGACTGCGGCGCACCGGGCACGCGACCCAGCGAGCCCCGGCCCCGGCACGGTGCCCCACCCGTCCTTGACGCGTCGGGCACCGTGCCGGGGCCGTCGCATGTCACGGCATAGGGTCGGTGCCCGTGAGCAGTAGCCGTGGCCGCGCGGTCGAGACGCTCTGCCAGCCTCAGGTGGCCCCGGTCGTCGACCTGGTGGCCAGCCAGGACCCGATGGCCAGCCAGGACCCGATGGCCTTCCGGCCCCACCCGGTCGAGCTGGCCGACCCCTGCCCGCCGAACACCCGCAACGCCTACTCGTACGGCCCGGCGTGGCTGTTGTCCTTCTTCGCCGACCGGCCCGCCCCCGACGTCGTTATCGTGCACACCCCGGAGCACCACTTCCCGGACCTGGGCGGGCAGATTGGCGAGCACGGCTCGCTCGACGTCATCCAGTCCCGGGTCCCGCTGCTGCAGTCCATGATCGACACCGGGGAGCTGCCGGCGCTGACCCGGCTGCTCGAGGGCGGGTTGGCGCTGCGCGGGGGAGCCGTCGCGGAGTTTCCTAGCGTCACTCTGACGAACCACACTTCGGCGCTGATCGGGATGGGGTCGGGCCGGCACGGGGTGGTCGGCAACGGCTGCTTCGACCGGGCCACCGGTGAGCGTGTGGTGCCCAACGACGCCAGCACCTGGCACCGCTGGGTCGATTGGGTTCGGCCCGGGGTGGACACCGTCTTCGAGGTTGTGGCCGCGGCCGCGCCGCGGCTCACCTGGTGGTCGCACACCGTCACTGACACCGGGCATCACACCGGCGGGCCGCGCTCGGCGATCCCCGGGACAGCGTGCGCGATGCGGGTGTCGTGGCCCGGACGAGGGGCCGGGGTTCCTCTACCTATCGGAGGGGTCGTGACCGACTCTCAGTCCGAGCCGACGATCGCGTGCGCGTGGTGCGGCAGCTCCGCCAGCAAGGCTGCTACATCGTGTAAGAAGCGTTTCCAGGCTGGGAACCATCCCAGCGGTAGCCGTTCGCCGTGACACTTTTGACGGTCAAGGTGTATTTCGTGCCCGTGGTGGTTCGGCTGAGTTTGAACGTGACCGTGCCGCTGCTGCCGGTCGTGCCTGAGCCGCTGGCTGAGGAACCGTCGGTGCCCGTGATCGTTACGGACACTGTGGCTCCCGCGACCGGGTTGCCGGTGGACGTGACGGGCGCAGTGACGGACAGCGACTTGCCGTTGCGGGCAGGCGTCCAGGTCAGGGCGCCCACGCTCATTGTCTGAATGGTCGTTGACGTGGGTGTCGCTGAGGCTTCGTTCGACGGGCTTGACTGAGTGCCATCGGAAGCCACGGCGGTGACGTAGTAGTAGTAGGTGGTCCCATTGGCCACTGTGGTGTCGCTGTAGGTCGTGCCAGACACCGGTGACGTCGTCAGGAGCGACTCTCCGCCTGAGTTGGTGCCCCGGTAGACGTCGTACGTGTATGGCCCACCAGATGGTGCGGTCCACGTGAGGCTCACAGAACCGTCGCCTGGAGTCGCCAACAGGCTGGTCGGTGCCGAGACGGTTGTGGACCCACCACTGCCACCGCTTCCATCGAATGCGGCCAGCCCACTGGGCGTGCCGAGCCCCGTCGGTCCGTCCCAGCCCGGGCCGCCGGTGCACAGCACCGACGGCGTGCAACTGCCGTTGCTTCCACCGGTCACGTCGTAGAGCGCAGCAGCGTCGCCATATGGGAGGGCCGCAGGGTAGGCCGGCCAGCTCGCCCCCGCGCCCTTGGCCAGCGCGTACACCGAGGCGATGATCGGGGAGGACACGCTCGTGCCGCCGAAGACCAGCCAGCCACTCATCCCCTGGTAGCTGTAGGAGTCGTAGACCGCGACGCCGGTGTTCGGGTTGGCGTCGGCCGACACGTCGGCGATGGCCCGGTTGGACCCGCAGGCGCTCAAGCCGTACGAGGACTGCCAGGCCGGCTCACTCTGGTAGGTCGAGCAGCCGCTGCCCGCCCCGCTCCACGCCGTCTCCGACCAGCCCCGGCTGTTGCTGGCCTGGCTCAGCGTGGTGCCGCCAACCGCGACGGTGTAGTCCGACGTCGCCGGGTAGCCGACGCCATAGCCGTTGTCTCCGGTGCTCGCCGTCACGGCGACCCCCGGGTGGTTGTAGTAGCTGCCGTAGCTGGCGTCGCTCAAGTCACCGCTGGAGCCGTAGCTGTTGCTGATCGCGACCGCACCGAGGCTCGCGGCCGTGTCGACGGCCGCGCCAAGGTTCGTCATTGACGCTGAGGATGCCTCGACCAGAAGGATGTTGCAGTGTGGGCAGATCGCTGAGGCCATGTCTAGGTCCAGGGAGATCTCTTGGGCCCACCCGCCGTTCGCCCGTGGGTAGGGGCCCACTTGACCCTTCTGGTTGACCTTCACGAAGCAGGGAGAGGTGCCTGCCACCGTTCCGCCGCTTACAGTGCACGTGTTCATAGCGGGCAGACCGAACTGCTTGCGGTAGGTCGCCAGGTCGCTGGCCGCGTTGGGGTCGTCGTAGGCGTCGACAATCGCAATAGTCACGCCAGCGCCGTACGTCGACGACGCGCTCGTTAGACCGTACGCCGACTGCAGGTCACTCGGTCCATAGCCGGACGGCGTGACATTGGGGTTCACCGGCTTGCCGTTGGCGTCGACGAACTCGTGCCGGATTGCGTGACACTGCGCCGTGTCGACGTTCTGCGGTGTCGGACAGACCGCGACATTGCGCGCGGTGAGCCCGGTGTTGGACGGCGCCGCCTGGGCCGAGGTCAGCGGAACGGCGAGCGCAACAGGCACCGCCAGCCCGCAGGCAGCAAGGAACGTTGTCAGTCGGCGCGCCATGTTGAACTCCCAGATTGAGCACCTGTGGTTGTCATCGTGCCGCATGTCACCTGATCGGGCCATCCCCCGACAGGGTGTTGGCGCGTCGCACGGCAACGGGATGGGCTGGAACTCGATCAGAGGGGGACCCGGTGGCACCGGGCCCGCCAACGGTGCCTAGCCCGGTACGGCGTCTGACTCCACGTCGGGTGATGGGTCCTCCAGGGCTGCCTTGCCCTCGTGGCGTCTCCCTGAGTTGGTGCTGCCCGAGCGCCGCCGCGTCGGCTTCGGCTCGGCGAAGCCCGGCAGCCAGGCGGCCAGCTCAGCTCGGAAAGGTGCCTGCGCCTCCAGCTGGCAGAGCACCCCGATCGTCCCGAGAGTGACCCGGTGGATGAGCAGGTAGTCCGGCGGCAGGTTGAGATGGCTGCCCACCGAGTAGGCGGGTGAGCGTGGGTCGCCCACCCGCAGTGCCTGCTCGCGCATCCACTCGCGGCTGAAGCGGAACTCCTCCACCTGCATCGGCTCGAGCAGGGGCAGCAGGTAGTCGAGCAGCTTCTCAGCCTCCAGCGGCACGTTCTGCTTGACGAAGCCCTCGGCGCGCAGCCCGTCGAGAACCGCCTGCGCCTGTCCGGCGAGCGCCAGGCGCAGCAGCCGCCCGACCGGCTCGGGCAGCCCGTGCGGCAGCCGGTTGACGGCTCCGTAGTCGAGCACCGCGAGGCGACCGTCATCGAGCAGCCGGAAGTTTCCCGGGTGCGGGTCGGCGTGCAGAAGCCCGGCGCGAGCCGGGCCGGAGAAGAGGAACCGGGCCAGCAGCAGCCCGGCCCGGTCGCGCTCCTCCGGCGTACCTGCCGCGATGATCGCCGACAGTGGCCGCCCGCCGACCCACTCGCTCACCAGCACCCGGTCCGAGCCGGCCACCACCTCGGGCACCAGGATGTCCGGGTCGGCGCGGTAGGCCTGCGCGTAGGCGCTCTGCGCCGCGGCCTCCAGGCGGTAGTCAAGCTCCTCGGCGACCCGGGCGCGCAGCTCGGCCAGCAGCGGCTTGACGTCCAGCCCCGGCACCAGCGACCCGAAGATGCGGCCCAGCCGGGACAGCTGCGCGAGGTCGGTCAGCAGCGCGTCGCCTGCTCCCGGGTACTGCACCTTGACCGCCACGGTGCGCCCGTCGGACCACACCGCCCGGTGCACCTGCCCGATCGAGGCGGCCGCGGCCGGGCGGTCGTCGAAGTGCACGAAGCGTTCCCGCCAGTCCTGGCCGAGTTGCTCGGCCAGGACCGCGTGCACCGAGCGGGTGGGCAGCGGCGGGGCCGCCTCCTGCAGCCGGGTCAGTGTCGCGCGGTAGGGCCCGGCCAGCTGCTCGGGCATCGCGGCCTCGAAGACGCTCAGCGCCTGGCCGAACTTCATCGCCCCGCCCTTGAGCTCGCCGAGCACCTTGAAGACCTGCTCGGCGGTGCGCGCCTGCACCTCGGCGGCGACGAGCTCGGCGGGATGCCCGCCCAGTCGCTTGCCCAGCCCCAGCGTGGTGCGCCCGGCGAAGCCCAGCGGCAGGGTTGCGAGCTTGACCCCTCGGATCACGGCCTTGCGGGGGAGATCGCTCACCGGACCATTGTGGCTGCCCTCGCCTCGATGTGCGCCGGCGCGTGGTCTGGCTCAGCGCCGGCCAGCTCCTGCGACCAGCCGCACCCGCAGGCCGGGTGCATCCGCCAGACCCGTCGGCGGGCGGCAAGGTCGGGAAGGTCCAGCTCGACGGTGGCGTCGATCAGGTCCGGTCTTCCGCCGTCGAGCAGGCACAGCACCGCGGCGGCGGCACGGGCCGCCGCCCCGGTTGCCAGGACCGCCTCGCATGCCACGGTGGCCCGCCAGGCTGGTCGGCACAGCTGCGCGGCCACATGCCCCCAGCGCCGGTCCCGTTCTCCTCGGGCCAGGTCCAGGCAGCGCAGGCAGGCGCTCACCCCCGGCAGCACGAGAGGCCCGAGGACCACCCGGGTCTCCCCGATGGTGACAGCCAGGTGCGGGATGCCGGTCCGCAGCAGCCCGGCGGCCAGCACCGGGTCGGTGGCACCGGCCGCGCAGACCACGACGACGTCGGCAGCGCTGCCCACCCCGATGGCCCCCGCACCACCCTCGCCGACGCCTTCCGGCGCGCCGACGCGCACCGCGGGGTTGACGCGGACGGCCCGCTCGAGGGCCGCCTGCCCGCGGGGCCGGCCAAGGGCCTGGGGGCCCAGACCGCCGGGGGACAGGTCCGCGGGCTCGGCCACCCCCGGGTCGGTGGCCTCCAGCCCCCCGACCCCCGCGGCGGCCAGCAGCGCGATGATCCCCGCTCCGACCCGACCGGCGCCCAGCACCCGGACCGTGGCGGCCTGACGGCGAGCCAGCAGGCCAGCCCCGCCGCGGTTCTCCCGGTGCACCAGCGCCGCCGCGGCCAGGCAGGGGGCCATGCGGGTCCGCTCCCGGGTGGGTAGCCGGCGCCAGGCCAGCTGGTCGGCCGCGGCATCGTCGAGCAGCCCCTGCTCGTCGAGGAGTCTCAGCAGCCGCTCGGCTCGGGGGCGACCCGGCCCGTCCGTCTCGGCCTCGCGCAGCACCGCCTCGGCCTCGCGTGTGCCGTCCAGCCCCCGCAGCCAGCCCGCCGTGGGCGCGTCGATGCCCGAGAGCACCACGGCGTGGCCCGGGTCGCCACCCAGCTGCAGGGTCTGCTCGTCGCGCCAGATGATGCTCAGCAGTGGTTTGATCCGCGGTCGCACGCGCCCTCCCTGCCGGCCACCCTCACCGGGGGTCAGACTGCCAGCGAGGCGGCGTCCCGGCGCGGGGCGATCCACAGTGCGCCCGGCTCGGTCGCGGCAGACGCCAGCAGAGGCCAGCAGACGCGACAGGGGGCGACCTGCTCGGGTCGCCCCCTGTCGCACCAGCCTGCGGCGAGGATCGTGGGGCTGGGCTGGGCCTCGGGTGAGGCTGAGCCCGGGGAAGTGCTGGCGGTCGCTCAGGCCTTGCCGAGGATCCGGTTCAGCTTGGTGCCGCACACCGGGCAGATGCCCTTGGCCATCCGGCGACCATTGGTCACCTCGACGTTGCCCTCGAACTCGCGCTTCTCCTTGCACTTCACGCAGTACGCGTCGCCCTTGTATGTCTCGGCCATCGTTCGGCCCTCCTTGGTGTGATGACTGTGGTCGGTGCGGTCGTCGCGGACCTGCAGGGGTGCCGCCCCGCTCGGCCACGGCCGGCGCCCCAGGGCCTGGCGACACCCTACGGCAGCACGGCGGGTCGCCCCAGCCGAGGTCGCCGTGCTGTTCCGCTGGGCATGCGAAGCCCCCGGTCGTGCTCGCGCGGCTCGCCTTCCCCTGCGCGCCGTCGACCCGGTCCCGGGGGCCTCGTCGGCCTGACGGTAGGGCCCTGCGGCTCGCTAGTCAAAGGGTCGCGGAAGGTCCGCGTGTCGGGCGACCCGCCGGGCGGGACTGCCTGGGTGCGACATCGGCGCATCCGGATCCACGGACGCTACGGTGGGCCCGATCGCCGTCATGGCGGGTCCGGCGCGGGAGGAGTCACATGCATGGCGAGGACAGGTGGCGACCGCTCAGCCGGTGCGCCTGCCTCCGGTCCCCCCGCCGTCTCACCGCAGGAGCCGGTGCTGGTCCGGCGCAGTGCTCGTCGCCGCCGCACCGTGTCGGCCTTCCGCGAGGACGGCCGGGTCGTCGTGGTCATCCCGGCGCGGCTGTCGGCCAGCGAGGAGCGGCGCTGGGTGGCCGAGATGCTGACCCGCCTCGCCGTGGTGGAGCAGCGCCGCAAGCCCAGTGATGCAGCCTTGCTGCACCGTGCCGATGCGCGGAGCAGTCGCTACCTCG
>JAJZTN010000005.1 GCA_021848885.1 Actinomycetes bacterium | reverse complement strand
CCGATCTGCTGTCGGTCGCGGTCCCGCTGTCGGTCGCGGTCCCGCTGTCGGTCGCGGTCCCGCTGTCGGTCGCGGTCCCGCTGTCGGTCGCGGTCCCGCTGTCGGACGCGGTCTCGAACTCCGACTGCGTGGCCACCGCCTTGGCGCCCTTGCCGCGCCTCGGTCCGGCCAGGAAGGTCTCCAGTGCGGCCCGGGTGAACACGACGTCGTCGCTGACCAGCACGTCGTAGGTGTTGAGCTGGTCGGGCACGATGAGGTGCGCCCGCTCGACGTTTCGCAGGCTCCTCCAGGTCAGCGCGTCGTCGCGGTCGGCCACCACGAGCACGTGCTTACGCTCGCTCAGCCCGGCCAGCACGGCCACCGCGGTCTTCGTCGAGGGGTCCTCCCCGGTGACGAAGCTGTCCACGACGTGCACCCGGCCGTTGCGCGCACGGTCGGAGAGGGCACCGCGCAGCGCGGCGGCCTTCATCTTCTTGGGCGTCCGCTGGGTGTAGTCCCGCGGCGACGGGCCGTGCACGGTGCCACCGCCGGCGAACTGCGGGGCCCGGGTCGAGCCCTGCCGCGCCCGGCCGGTGCCCTTCTGGCGGTAGGGCTTCCTGCCACCGCCGCTGACCTCGCCGCGGGTCTTGGTGTCGTGCGTGCCGGCGCGTGCGGCGGCCAGCTGGGCCACGACCACCTGGTGGATGAGCGGCACGTTCACCTGGGCGTCGAACAGCTCGCTCGGCAGTGTGACGGTGCCCGCGCTGGTCCCGGCGGCGTCACGGACCTCGAGTGTCAACGTCTGAGCAGGCTGGCTCTCGGCACTCACTTGGTGACCCCCTTCGCGGCGGTGCGGACCAGGACGAGGCGACCGCGGGCACCGGGGACGGCGCCCTTGATCAGCAGCAGGCCCGCCTCGGCGTCGACCGCGTGCACGGTCAGGTTCTGCACCGTCGTGCGGACCCCGCCGAGCCGCCCGGCCATCCGCAGGCCCTTGAAGACCCGCCCGGGGGTGGCGCATGCGCCGATCGAGCCGGGCGAACGGTGCTTGCGCTGGGTGCCGTGCCCGGCTCCCAGGCCCTTGAACCCGTGCCGCTTCATCACACCGGCGGTGCCCTTGCCCTTGCTCCGACCGACCACGTCGACGGTGACACCCGGCTCGAAGGTCGCCACGGTCAGCTCCTGACCGAGCGTGTACTCCTCGGCGTCGGCGGTGCGGAGCTCGACGAGGTGGCGGCGCGGGCTGACGCCGGCCTTGGCGAAGTGCCCGGCGGCGGGCTTGCTCACCTTGACCGGGTCGACCGCGCCGAAGGCAATCTGTACGCCGGCGTAGCCGTCTCGGTCCGCTGAACGGATCTGGGTCACCACGCAGGGCCCGGCCCGCAGAACGGTCACCGGGACCAGCCGGTTGTTCTCGTCCCAGACCTGGGTCATGCCGAGCTTCTCCGCGAGAAGCCCCCGCACAGCCTGCTGCTGGGCAGTCGTCGTTGTGCTCATGCTCGCAGATCCCTCAGAGCTTGATCTCGATGTCGACCCCGGCCGGCAGGTCGAGCCGCATGAGCGAGTCGACCGTCTTGGGAGTGGGGTCGAGGATGTCGATGAGGCGCTTGTGGGTGCGCATCTCGAAGTGCTCGCGCGAGTCCTTGTACTTGTGCGGCGAGCGGATGACGCAGTAGACGTTCTTCTCGGTCGGCAGCGGCACCGGCCCCGCAACCTGCGCACCAGTCCTGGTCACCGTCTCGACGATCTTGCGCGCCGATGAGTCGATGACCTCGTGGTCGTAGGCCTTGAGCCTGATGCGGATCTTCTGTCCCGCCATGGCGTCCTCTTCAGAGTCCTTCGTGTCGTACCGCTGCGGTGGCCGACCCCCGCGGTCGGGCGTGTCGGCCCCGCAGGGCGCAGGCGCCCCTGGAACCGATCGCTGACGGGGATCGGGGCCGGCTCGGAGCCGAACCCTGCCTCGCGGGCGGCCAGCACCGGTCGAGCCGGGCAGTCCGCGGCGAGGGCGTGAACTCCCCCGCCACCGCGAAGACAACCTGGTTAGTATGCCGCAGCCCTACGGGCTTTGGCCAATCCGGTCCGGGGGGCCGCAGGCGCGGCTCCCCGGACCGGCACAGATCACTTGATGATCTTGATGACCCGTCCGGCGCCGACGGTGCGCCCGCCCTCGCGGATGGCGAAACGCAGGCCCTCCTCCATCGCGATCGGCTGGATGAGGGTGACCTTCATCTCGGTGTTGTCACCCGGCATGACCATCTCGGTGCCCTCGGGCAGGTCGACGACACCGGTGACGTCCGTGGTCCGGAAGTAGAACTGCGGACGGTAGTTGTTGAAGAACGGCGTGTGCCGGCCACCCTCGTCCTTGGACAGGATGTAGACCTGCGCCTCGAACTCGGTGTGCGGGGTGGTCGAGCCCGGCTTGATGACGACCATGCCGCGCTCGACATCCTCGCGCTTGGTGCCCCGCAGCAGCAGGCCGACGTTCTCCCCGGCCCGAGCCTCGTCGAGCAGCTTGCGGAACATCTCGACCCCGGTCACCGTGGTCGACTGGGTCTTCTCCCGGATTCCGACGATCTCCACGGTCTCGTTGACCTTGAGAGTGCCGCGCTCCACCCGGCCGGTCACCACGGTGCCGCGACCGGTAATCGTGAAGACGTCCTCGATCGGCATGAGGAACGGCTTGTCGATCTCGCGCTCGGGCTCGGGGATCGCCGTGTCGACGGCGTTCATCAGCTCGAGGATCGACTCGGACCACTTGGGGTCGCCGTTGAGCGCGGGGAAGGCGGCCACCCGGATCACCGGCACGTCGTCACCGGGGAACTCGTAGTCGCTGAGCAGCTCGCGCACCTCGAGCTCGACGAGCTCGAGGATCTCCTCGTCGTCGACCATGTCGCACTTGTTCAGCGCCACGACGATGTAGGGCACGCCGACCTGGCGGGCCAGCAGCACATGCTCCTTGGTCTGCGGCATCGGGCCGTCGGTCGCCGCGACCACCAGAATCGCCCCGTCCATCTGGGCGGCACCGGTGATCATGTTCTTGATGTAGTCGGCGTGGCCGGGGCAGTCCACGTGCGCGTAGTGGCGCGCCTCGGTCTGGTACTCGACGTGCGCGATCGAGATCGTGATGCCGCGCTGCCGCTCCTCCGGCGCCTTGTCGATCTGGTCGAAAGGCGTGAAGGGGTTCAGGTCCGGCATCTTGTCGTGCAGAACCTTGGTGATGGCCGCCGTCAGCGTCGTCTTGCCGTGGTCGATGTGACCGATCGTGCCGATGTTGACGTGCGGCTTAGTCCGCTCGAACTTCGCCTTCGCCACTGGGGGTCCTCCTAGGACTGGTCGTGTC
This sequence comes from Actinomycetes bacterium, assembly GCA_021848885.1. Lineage (GTDB taxonomy): Bacteria > Actinomycetota > Actinomycetes > JAJZTN01 > JAJZTN01 > JAJZTN01. The sequence continues at coordinate 33,294 of JAJZTN010000005.1, read as the reverse complement.
TTACGCCGTACGACGACGTAGGTCTGCTGGGTCTGCCGCGCGCGGCTACTCGCCTCGTGCCTTCTTGATGATCTCCTCAGCGACGTTGCGGGGAACCTCGGCGTAGGAGTCGAACTGCATGGTGTAGCTAGCCCGGCCCTGGGTCCGCGAGCGCAGGTCGCCGACGTAGCCGAACATCTCCGAAAGCGGCACCAGGGCACGGATCACCCGAGCACCGGCCCGCTCGTCCATGGACTGGATCTGCCCACGGCGGGAGTTCAGGTCGCCGATGACGTCGCCCATGTAGGCCTCGGGCGTGGTGACCTCAACGCCCATCATCGGCTCGAGCAGGACAGGATCGGCCTTGCGGGCTGCCTCCTTGAAGGCCATCGACCCCGCGATCTTGAAGGCCAGCTCGGAGGAGTCCACCTCGTGGTAGGCCCCGTCCTTGAGGGTGACCTTCACATCGACCATGGGGTAGCCGGCCAGCACGCCGAACTCCATGGCCTCCTGGCAGCCGGCGTCCACCGAGGGGATGTACTCCTTGGGGATGCGCCCACCGGTGACCGCGTTGACGAACTCGTAGCCGCCGTCACCACCACCGGTCGGCTCCAGGTCGATGATGACGCGACCGAACTGCCCGGACCCACCGGTCTGCTTCTTGTGGGTGTACTCGACCTTCTCCACCTTGCGGCGGATGGTCTCGCGGTAGGCGACCTGCGGCTTGCCGACGTTGGCCTCGACCCGGAACTCCCGGCGCATCCGGTCGACGAGCACCTCCAGGTGCAGCTCGCCCATCCCGGCGATGATCGTCTGCCCGGTCTCCTCGTCGGTGCGCACCTGGAAGGTCGGGTCCTCCTCGGCCAGCCGCTGGATCGCCACCCCGAGCTTCTCCTGGTCCGCCTTGGACTTCGGCTCGATCGCCACGTGGATGACCGGGGCCGGGAAGTTCATCGACTCCAAGATGATCGGTGCATCCGTGCCGCACAGCGTGTCGCCTGTCGTGGTGTTCTTCAGCCCCATGACGGCGACGATCTGGCCGGCCGATGCGCGCTCGATCTCCTCACGCTTGTTCGCGTGCATCCGGTAGATCTTGCCGATCCGCTCCTTGTTCCCCTTGGTGCTGTTGAGCACCTGGGTCCCTGCGGTCATCGTCCCGGAGTAGATCCGCACGAAGGTCAGCTTGCCCAGGTGCTGGTCGCTCATGATCTTGAACGCGAGCGAGGACAGCGGAGCGGAGTCCTGCGGCTCGCGGGACAGCTCGCTGTCCTCGTTGCCGACCGCGTGCCCGTGCACCGCCCCGACGTCGATCGGCGAGGGCAGGTAGCGCACCACGGCGTCGAGCATGGGCTGCACGCCCTTGTTCTTAAACGCCGAGCCGCACAGCACAGGGGTGAGCTTGCCGGCAATCGTGGCCCGCCGGATCGCGGCGAGCAGGTCGGCCTCGCTCGGCTCGACGCCCTCGAGGTAGAGCTCCATCATCGCGTCGTCGTTCTCCGCGATGGTCTCCAGCAGCCGGTCACGCCACTCTCGGGCCGCCTCGAGGTGAGTGGCCGGGACCTCGACGGTGTCGTACATCTCACCCTTGGCGGCCTCGTCGCTCCACAGCAGCGCCTGCATCCCGACCAGGTCGATGACACCCCTGAAGTCGCCCTCGGCCCCCACCGGGAGCTGGACCACGAGCGGGGTGGCGTTGAGCCGGGTGACGATCATGTCGACCGTGCGGTGGAACTCCGCCCCCACCCGGTCCATCTTGTTGACGAAGCAGATCCGCGGGACGTTATAGCGGTCAGCCTGCCTCCAGACCGTCTCGGACTGCGGCTCGACCCCGGCCACACCGTCGAAGACGGCCACGGCGCCGTCCAGCACACGCAACGAACGCTCCACCTCCACGGTGAAGTCGACGTGCCCCGGGGTGTCGATGATGTTGATGGTGTGGCCGTCCCACTGACAGGTCGTTGCCGCGGAGGTGATGGTGATCCCCCGCTCCTGCTCCTGCTCCATCCAGTCCATCGTGGCGGCGCCCTCGTGGACCTCACCGATCTTGTAGTTGATGCCCGTGTAGAACAGGATCCGCTCGGTGGTCGTGGTCTTGCCCGCGTCGATATGAGCCATGATCCCGATGTTGCGGACCTTGGCCAGGTCGACGGCACGGAGGTCGGTCGCCATGCGGGGTTCGTTCTCTTTCTGCTCAGGCGCCCAGTGGCAGCCGGCCGTCAGGGGTCACCCTCCAGCCGGCGCAGCTCACCAGCGGTAGTGGGCGAAGGCCTTGTTGGACTCGGCCATCTTGTGGGTGTCCTCGCGTCGCTTGACCGAGGCCCCCAGACCGTTGCTCGCGTCGAGCAACTCGTTCATCAGCCGCTCGGTCATCGTCTTCTCCCGGCGGGAGCGGGCGTAGCTCACGAGCCAGCGCAACGCCAAGGTCGTCGAACGGCCCGGCCGGACCTCGACGGGCACCTGGTAGGTCGCACCGCCGACGCGGCGGCTGCGCACCTCCAGGGTCGGGCGGACGTTGTCCAGAGCCCGCTTGAGGGTGACCACCGGGTCGGTGCCGCTCTTGTCACGGCAGCCCTCCAGGGCGCCGTACACGATGCCCTCGGCAACGGACTTCTTGCCGTCCAGCAGGACCTTGTTCACCAGGGCGGTCACCAGCGGGGAGCCGTAGACCGGGTCGATGACGACCGGGTGCTTGGGGGCCGGGCCCTTGCGGGGCATTAGCTCTTCTCCTTCTTCGCGCCGTAGCGGCTGCGGGCCTGCTTGCGGTTCTTCACGCCCTGGGTGTCGAGCGAGCCTCGGATGATCTTGTAACGGACGCCGGGCAGGTCCTTCACGCGGCCACCGCGGACCAGCACGATGGAGTGCTCCTGCAGGTTGTGCCCGACACCGGGGATGTAGGCGGTCACCTCGATGCCGCTGGTCAGCCGGACGCGGGCGACCTTGCGCAGCGCCGAGTTCGGCTTCTTCGGGGTCGTGGTGTACACCCGGGTGCACACCCCGCGCCGCTGCGGGCTGCCCTTGAGCGCCGGCGTCTTGGTCTTGGCGACCTTGTCCTCGCGGCCCTTGCGGACCAGCTGCTGGATCGTGGGCATCGCGGTCTAGCGTCTCCTGCGTCGTCGGCTGGGCCCGCCGGACTGGTCGGGCCCTGGTTCGGATGTCGGTCCGGCAGGGTGCCGGGCCAGTGTCCTAGCGACCCCCGCGGTCGGGCGTGTCGGCACCGCCAACCGGGGCTGCGGTGGTTCGACGCCCGCCCCCGGGGTGGTCGGGAGGTCGTAGCGGCCCCGCGCTGTGCGCTCCGCTCGGGGGAGCGGAGCGCGAGCGCGCGGGAGGACCTGGGTCACCCCAGGCACGAAGGGAGAGCGTACCGAGCCCTCACCCGGCTGGTCAAAGTGAGGGGCCGACGCCAGGCCTGCGCCGTCGGCCGACCCCTCACCGGAGCACTCAGCCCGAGAACGGGCCGTAGTCGAAGTCCTCCAGCGGAACCGCCTGACCGGAGCCGCTGCCGAACGGGGAGTACTCCGTGCCGTACTCGTCGGCGTACCCACCGAGGGCGGTCATGGAGTACATCGCGGCCTTGGCCTCCTCGGTCGGCTCGACCCGGATGTTGCGGTATCGGGTCAGCCCCGTGCCGGCCGGGATGAGCTTGCCGATGATCACGTTCTCCTTCAGGCCGAGCAACGGGTCGGACTTGGCGTGGATCGCCGCGTCGGTGAGCACCCGGGTGGTCTCCTGGAAGGAGGCCGCCGACAGCCAGGACTCGGTGGCCAGCGACGCCTTGGTGATGCCCATGAGCTCCGGGCGACCGGAGGCTGGGGTGCCACCCTCGGCCACCACGCGGCGGTTCTCGCTCTCGAAGCGGGCCCGGTCGACCAGCTCGCCCGGCAGCAGGTCGCTGTCGCCGGACTCGATGATGGTCACCCGGCGCAGCATCTGTCGGACGATGACCTCGATGTGCTTGTCGTGGATCGACACGCCCTGGCTGCGGTAGACCTCCTGGACCTCCCGGACCAGGTGCACCTGCACGGCCCGCGGGCCCAGGATGCGCAGCACCTGCTTCGGGTCGACGGCGCCGACCATGAGCTGGTCGCCGACCTCGACGTGACCGCCGTCGGTGATCAGCAGCCGGCCACGCTTGGACACCGGGTAGGCAACCTCATCGGACCCGTCGTCCGGTGTGACGACGATCTTGCGGGTCTTCTCGCTGTCCTCGATGCGTACCGTGCCGGCCACCTCGCTGATCGGGGCGACACCCTTGGGGGTGCGCGCCTCGAACAGCTCCACCACGCGCGGCAGGCCGTGCGTGATGTCGTCACCGGCCACACCACCGGTGTGGAAGGTCCGCATGGTCAGCTGGGTGCCCGGCTCGCCGATGGACTGTGCGGCGATGATGCCGACCGCCTCGCCGATGTCGACCAGCTTGCTGGAGGCCAGGGATCGCCCGTAGCACTTCGCGCAGGTGCCGACCTTGGAGTCGCAGGTGAGCACAGAGCGGACCCGCACGGAGTCCACCCCGCGGGCCACCAGCTCGTCGACCAGCAGGTTGGAGACCTCGATCCCTGCGGGCGCGACTGTCTCGCCTTCGACCACCACATCGCCGGCGAGCACCCGGGAGGCCACCGAGGTGTCGGTGTTCTCCACCCGGCGAAGGGACCCGTCGCTGGACCGCGCCGCCACCGCCAGGGCCAGTCCGCGCTCAGTTCCGCAGTCCTCCTCGCGGACGATCACGTCCTGGGAGACGTCGACCAACCGTCGGGTCAGGTAGCCAGAGTCGGCGGTGCGCAGCGCGGTGTCGGCCAGACCCTTGCGGGCCCCGTGCGTGGCGATGAAGTACTCCAGCACGGTCAGGCCCTCGCGGAAGTTGGACTTGATCGGCCGCGGGATGATCTCGCCCTTGGGGTTGGCGACCAGGCCGCGCATTCCGGCGATCTGACGGACCTGCATCCAGTTTCCGCGGGCCCCGGAGTTGACCATCATGAAGACCGGGTTGGTGGCCGGGAAGTTCGCCTTCATGGCGTCGGCGACCTCGACGGTGGCCTGGTCCCAGATCTCGATGAGCTCCTGGCGCCGCTCGTCGTCGGTGATCAGGCCGTTCTCGTACTGCCCCTGCACCTTCTCCGCGCGAGTCTCGAAGCGCTCGAGGATCTCCTGCTTGCCCGGGGGGGTGAGCACGTCCTCGATCGAGATCGTCACACCGGACCTGGTGGCCCAGCGGAAGCCAGCCTCCTTCAGCGCATCCAGGGTGGCCGCGACCTGCACCTTGGGGTAACGCTCGGCCAGGTCGTTGACGATCGTCGACAGCCGCTTCTTGTCGACCTCGTCGTTGACGAAGGCGTAGTCCACCGGCAGCGTCTCGTTGAAGAGCGCGCGGCCCAACGTCGTGGACAGCGTGACCGGGTCACCGGCCGCCCAGTCCTGCGGCGCCTCCCAGTCTGTGGGCGGCACGATGTCGCGCAGCCGCAGCAGGATCGATGCCTGCAGGTGCAGCACTCCGGCGTCCATGGCCATGATCGCCTCGGCCACGCTGGCGAACACCCGGCCTTCGCCGGTCAGGCCGGCGCGGCTGGCGGTCAGGTGGTAGATCCCGATGACCATGTCCTGGGTCGGCATCGTCACCGGCTTGCCGTCGGCCGGCTTGAGGATGTTGTTGCTGGACAGCATGAGGATGCGGGCCTCGGCCTGGGCCTCGGCCGATAGCGGCAGGTGCACCGCCATCTGGTCGCCGTCGAAGTCGGCGTTGAAGGCCGTGCAGACCAGCGGGTGGATCTGGATGGCCTTGCCCTCGACCAGCTGCGGCTCGAAGGCCTGGATGCCCAGCCGGTGCAGCGTGGGGGCCCGGTTCAGCAGCACCGGGTGCTCGGTGATGACCTCCTCGAGAACGTCCCACACCACCGGGCGGGCCCGCTCGACCATGCGCTTGGCGCTCTTGATGTTCTGCGCGTGGTTGAGGTCCACCAGCCGCTTCATGACGAACGGCTTGAAGAGCTCCAGTGCCATCTGCTTGGGCAGGCCGCACTGGTGCAGCTTGAGCTGCGGGCCCACGACGATGACCGAACGGCCGGAGTAGTCGACACGCTTGCCGAGCAGGTTCTGGCGGAACCGGCCCTGCTTGCCCTTGAGCATGTCCGAGAGTGACTTCAGCGGGCGGTTCCCCGGGCCGGTCACCGGCCGGCCGCGGCGGCCGTTGTCGAACAGCGCGTCGACGGCCTCCTGCAGCATCCGCTTCTCGTTGTTGACGATGATCTCCGGCGCGCCCAGGTCGAGCAGCCGCTTGAGCCGGTTGTTCCGGTTGATCACCCGGCGGTAGAGGTCGTTGAGGTCGGAGGTGGCGAACCTGCCACCGTCCAGCTGCACCATCGGGCGCAGGTCCGGGGGGATGACCGGGACGCAGTCCAGCACCATGCCCATCGGCGAGTTGCGGGTGTTGAGGAAGGCCGAGACGACCTTCAGCCGCTTGAGCGCGCGAGTCTTGCGCTGCCCCTTGCCGGTCCGGATGACCTCGCGCAGCGTCTCAGCCTCGCCCTCGAGGTCGAAGGACTCCAGCCGCTTCTGCAGAGCCGCCGCGCCCATCCCGCCGGAGAAGTACATGCCGAACCGGTCACGCATCTCCCGGTAGAGCACCTCGTCGCCCTCGAGGTCTTGCACCTTGAGGTTCTTGAACCGGTCCCAGACCTGCTCGAGGCGCTCGATCTCGGCGTCGGCACGCCGGCGGATGCCGGCCAGCTCCCGCTCGGCGGACTCGCGCACCTTGCGCCGCGCGTCGGCCTTGGCGCCCTCGGCCTCGAGCTCGGCCAGGTCGGCTTCCAGCCGCTGCTGGCGAGCCTCCACGTCGGCGTCACGGCGCTTGGCGATCTCGTCCTTCTCGACCGAGAGCCGTGCCTCCAGGGTGGGCAGGTCCCGGGTCCGGGACTCCTCGTCCACCTCGGTGATCATGTACGCCGCGAAGTAGATGACCTTCTCGAGGTCCTTGGGGGCCAGGTCGAGCAGGTACCCCAACCGGGACGGGACACCCTTGAAGTACCAGATGTGGGTGACCGGCGCGGCCAGCTCGATATGGCCCATCCGCTCCCGGCGGACCTTGGCCCGGGTCACCTCGACGCCGCAGCGCTCACAGATGATGCCCTTGAAGCGGACCCGCTTGTACTTCCCGCAGTAGCACTCCCAGTCCCGGGTAGGACCGAAGATCTTCTCGCAGAAGAGGCCGTCCTTCTCCGGCTTCAGGGTGCGGTAGTTGATCGTCTCGGGCTTCTTGACCTCGCCGTGGGACCACTGGCGGATGTCGTCCGCGGTCGCCAGGCCGATGCGCAACTCGTCGAAGAAGTTGACGTCGAGCACGTGTTTTCTTCCTTCGTCAGTTCGTCAGGTCCAACGGATCGGTCGGTGCGGACGGTGTGGCGGCACCGGTGGATGCGTGCCGCCACACCGAACCGTTAGACCTCTTCGACGCTGCTCGGCTCGCGCCGGGACAGGTCGATGCCCAGTTCCTCAGCCGCGCGGAAGACGTCCTCGTCGGTCTCGCGCATCTCGATGGAGACCCCGTCGCTGGACAGCACCTCGACGTTGAGGCACAGCGACTGCATCTCCTTGAGCAGCACCTTGAACGACTCGGGAATGCCCGGCTCGGGGATGTTCTCGCCCTTGACGATCGCCTCGTAGACCTTGACCCGCCCGAGGGTGTCGTCGGACTTGATGGTGAGCAGCTCCTGCAGCGCGTAGGCGGCCCCGTAGGCCTCCAGCGCCCACACCTCCATCTCGCCGAACCGCTGGCCGCCGAACTGGGCCTTACCGCCCAGGGGCTGCTGCGTGATCATCGAGTACGGCCCGGTCGAGCGAGCGTGGATCTTGTCATCGACCAGGTGGTGCAGCTTGAGGATGTACATGTAGCCCACCGACACCGGCTCCGGGTAGGGCTCGCCGCTTCGCCCGTCGAAGAGCCGGGTCTTGCCGGACTCGCCGATCAGCCGCACCCCGTCCCGGTTGGGCAGGGTGGAGGCGAGCAAGCCGGTGATCTCCTGCTCCCGGGCGCCGTCGAAGACCGGGGTGGCCACGTTGGTGCCCGGCTCGGCGGTGTACGCGTCAGCCGGCAGTCGCTCGGCCCAGCTCGGGTTGCCCTCGACGGACCAGCCGCTCTTGGCCACCCAGCCGAGGTGGGTCTCCAAGACCTGCCCGACGTTCATCCGGCCGGGCACGCCCAGGGGGTTGAGCACGACATCCACGGGGGTGCCGTCGGACAGGAACGGCATGTCCTCCACCGGGAGGATCTTGGCGATGACTCCCTTGTTGCCGTGCCGGCCTGCGAGCTTGTCGCCGTCGGTGATCTTGCGCTTCTGGGCGACGTAGACCCGGACCAGCTGGTTGACACCCGGCGGCAGCTCGAAGCCCTCGTCACGGTCAAACACCCGAACGCCGATGACCTTGCCGGACTCCCCGTGCGGCACCTTCAGCGAGGTGTCCCGCACCTCGCGGGCCTTCTCGCCGAAGATCGCCCGCAACAGCCGCTCCTCGGGGGTGAGCTCGGTCTCGCCCTTAGGCGTGACCTTGCCGACCAGTACGTCGCCGGGCACCACGTCGGCACCGATGCGGATGATGCCGCGCTCATCGAGGTCGGCGAGCACCTCCTCGGAGACGTTCGGGATGTCCCGGGTGATCTCCTCCGGACCCAGCTTGGTGTCGCGCGCGTCGACCTCGTGCTCCTCGATGTGGATCGAGGAGAGCACGTCGTCCTGCACCAGCCGCTGGGACAGGATGATCGCATCCTCGTAGTTGTGACCTTCCCAGGACATGAAGGCGACCAGCAGGTTCTTGCCCAGCGCCATCTCGCCCAGCTCGGTGCACGGCCCGTCGGCCAGCACCTGGCCGGCCTGGACCCGGGCACCCTCGTCGACAACGACCTTCTGGTTGAACGACGTGCCCTGGTTGGAGCGGCGGAACTTGGCAACCCGGTAGGTGGACTGGGTGCCGTCGTCGTTGAGCACAGTCACGTAGTCGGCCGAGACCTCGTGCACCACACCGGGCTTGTCCGCCACGATGACGTCGCCGGCGTCAACGGCGGCGCGGTACTCCATGCCGGTGCCGACCAGCGGCGACTCGGCGCGCAGCAGCGGGACCGCCTGGCGCTGCATGTTCGAGCCCATCAGCGCCCGGTTGGCGTCGTCGTGCTCGAGGAAGGGGATCATGGCCGTCGCCACCGAGACCATCTGGCGAGGCGAGACGTCCATGTAGTCGACCTCGCCAGCATGGACGAACTCGACCTCCCCGCCCTTGCGGCGGACCAGCACGCGTGGCTCGGCGAAGGAGCCGTCATCGGTCAGTGGCGCGTTGGCCTGGGCGATGACGAACTCGTCCTCCTCGTCGGCGGTCAGGTAGTCGACCTTGTCGGTGACGCGACCCTCGACCACCTTGCGGTACGGCGTCTCGACGAAACCAAAGGCGTTGATCCGGGCGAAGGTGGCCAGGCCGCCGATCAGACCGATGTTGGGACCCTCAGGTGTCTCGATCGGGCACATCCGACCGTAGTGCGACGGGTGCACGTCACGCACCTCGAAGCCGGCCCGCTCCCGGGACAGCCCGCCGGGGCCCAGTGCGGACAGCCTCCGCTTGTGGGTCAACCCGGCGACCGGGTTGGTCTGGTCCATGAACTGGGACAGCTGGCTCGTGCCGAAGAACTCCTTGATCGCGGCGACCACCGGCCGAATGTTGATCAAGGTCTGCGGCGTGATGGCCTCGACGTCCTGGGTGGTCATCCGCTCCCGGACGACTCGCTCCATCCGGCTCAGTCCGGTGCGCACCTGGTTCTGGATGAGCTCACCCACGGTGCGCAGCCGGCGGTTGCCGAAGTGGTCGATGTCGTCGATCTCGACCCGCACCGCAGTGCCGTCCACGTTCAACCCGGAGCTGGCCACCACGTGCGGGGCCGGGAACTCCCCGGAGCCCAGCCGCGACCCACAGGCCGCGCAGAACCACTCGCCAGCCTCGTCGCGCTCCACCGTGGTGGCACGGTTGCGGGCACGGGTGCGCCCGCCGTCGACCACCGTCACCTGGGTGTCGGGGCAGAACTCGTCGTGGTGCAGCTGGCAGATGTAGTCCACCGTGGCCGCGATGTCCTCGATGGTCAGCACGGTCTGGCTGATCGGGTGGCGTACACCAAGCTTGCGGTTGATCTTGTAGCGGCCCACCTTGGCGGTGTCGTACCGCTTGGGGTTGAAGTAGAAGTTCTCCAGCAGGCCGGCCGCGGCCTCACGGGTCGGCGGCTCGCCCGGGCGGATCTTCTTGTAGATGTCGATAAGGGCCTCGTCCTGGCTGGCCAGGTGGTCCTTGTCCAGCGTCGCGCGCAGAGCCGGGTAGTCACCCAGCCGCTCACTGATCTTCGCCTCGTCCCAGCCGAGCGCCTTGAGCAGCGCGGTGACCGGCTGCTTGCGCTTGCGGTCGATGCGCACCCCGACCTGGTCGCGCTTGTCGATCTCGAACTCCAGCCAGGCTCCCCGGGACGGGATGATCTTGGCCGTGTAGACGTCCTTGTCGGAGGTCTTGTCGATCGTGCGCTCGAAGTAGACCCCCGGAGAACGGACCAGCTGGGACACCACGACACGCTCTGTGCCGTTGATGATGAAGGTTCCCTTGTCGGTCATCAGGGGGAAGTCACCCATGAAGACCGTCTGGCTCTTGATCTCCCCGGTGGTGTTGTTCATGAACTCCGCGGTGACGAACAACGGCGCCGAGTAGGTGATGTCCCGTTCCTTGCACTCCTCGACGGAGTACTTCGGGTCGTAGAACTCCGGGTCGGAGAAGGACAGAGACATCGAGCCGGAGAAGTCCTCAATCGGGCTGATCTCCTCGAAGATCTCCTGCAGGCCCGATGTGGCCGGGAGCTGGTCCCGACCGGCGTCGAGCTCGGCCTGGATTCGGGCCTTCCATCGCTCGTTGCCGAGCAGCCAGTCGAAGCTGTCGGTCTGCAGGGCCAGGAGATTGGGGACCTCCATCGGCTCACGGAGCTTGGCGAAGGAGATCCGGCGGGGGGCGGTGGCAGCGGGGCTGCCTGGGGTGGTCGAGCTGATGGCGTTGCGCGAGGCGGCCAAGAGGGATCCTTCCGAGGGCTCGCGGTCACTTCGGCGCATGCCAGACTCCCCGTGGCAAACCCACGGGTCGAGTCAGGAGGCAGCGCAACTTGACAGACTACCCGCCGCAGGCAGCCCTGTCCAGGCCGCCGGTCGGCAGCCTGCCCTGGTGAACCCGACGGCCCTCGCGCAGGCCGCTGTGCCCCGCCCGGCAGGATGGCGAATCGACCGGTTGACGTCAAGACCGACGCCCACAGACCGACCGGACGGCCGATGCCTCCGCGCGGCCCAGAAGGCGACCGAGGGGCGACCTTCCGGTCGCCCCTCGGTCCATGCCATGCCTACGGGGGGAGGCTACTTCAGGGTCACCTTGGCGCCAGCGCCCTCCAGGGCGGCCTTGGCCTTGTCCGCGGTCTCCTTGTTGACCTTCTCCAGGACCGGCTTGGGGGTGCCATCGACAAGATCCTTGGCCTCCTTCAGGCCCAGGCTGGTCAGCGCACGGACCTCCTTGATGACCTGGATCTTCTTCTCGCCGGCCTCCTCGAGGATGACGTCGAACTCGTCCTGCTCCTCCTCGACGGCGGCCTCGGCCCCGCCACCCGCGGCGGCTGGTGCGGCGGCCACGGCGATCGGTGCAGCGGCGGTGACGCCGAAGGTGTCCTCGAACTGCTTGACGAACTCGCTGAGCTCGATAAGCGACATCTCCTTGAACGCGTCCAGGAGCTCGTCGGTGCTGAGCTTCGCCATGGTGGCGGTTTCCTTCCGTGCGGTGGGTGGCTGGGGAGGGCCGGTCAGCCCTCGGTGGTCGGTTCGGCCGCTGCGGCGGCCTCGGTGCTCGGTTCGGCCGCTGCGGCGGCCTCGGTGCTCGGTTCGGCCGCTGCGGCGGCCTCGGTGCTCGGGGCCGTGGAGCCTTCGCCGGTGGCCTCGACCTTGACGCGCAGAGCGTCGAAGGCACGGGCGGCCTGTGCCAACGGAGCCGCGAAGAGCGACACCGCTCCTTGCAGTGGGGCCTTCATCGCCCCGGCCAGCCTGGCGAGCAGGACCTCGCGCGACTCGAGGTCGGCGAGCTTGCGGATCTCCTCGGCAGACAGCGGCTTGCCGTCGAGGATGCCGCCCTTAATCACGAGCAGCGGGTGTGCCTTGGCGAAGTCACGCAGGCCCTTGGCTGCCTCCACCGGGTCACCGGTGACGAAGGCGATCGCGGAGGGGCCCTCGAGCATGTCGTCGAACTGGGGCACCCCCGCCTGCCGGGCGGCGATCTTGGTCAGCGTGTTCTTCACCACGGCATAGGAGGCGTGCCCACCGAGCGAACGCCGCAGCTCCTTGAGCTGGGCGACGGTGAGCCCGCGGTACTCGGTCAGCACGGCCGCGCCCGAGCTGCGGAACTGCTCGGTCAGCTCGGCGACGGCGGCTGCCTTGTCGGGCCTCGCCATGGGTCTCCTTCCGGGTGACACCGCCACGCTGCGGCCGGGGCCCGGACAGGCAGGACGCCCCGGCGCAGGTGCACGGGGCGTCGTCATCGGTCACCGGTCAGGCACCGGTGCCGGCGAGGATCACTCGTCAGGCCTGCGCGGGTCGTCCGGTCAACCGGAGCCTTCGGCCACCTTGCGGCGGCGACCAGCGGTCTGTGGCGACGTCAGGTTAGGCCAACCCGGGCGAGTCGACCAAATCGGCCGGGCAGACCCGGGCGCCCCCGCCGTACCGGTGCCCCTGGAGGAGTCCCCCGGGGGCACCGGTCGAGCCGGTCGGCCTCAGGCTGTGACGGACTCGTCCTCGACAAGGAGGTTGCGGGTGCGGTTGGGGTCCATCGGGATCCCCGGACCCATCGTGGTGGCCAGGGTGGCCTTCCTGACATAGCGCCCCTTGGCCGCCGAGGGCTTGAGCCTGAGCACCTCGTCCAGGGCCGCGGCGTAGTTCTCGACCAGCTGCTGGTCGGTGAAGGTCACCTTGCCGATGATGAAGTGCAGGTTGGCGTGCCGGTCCACCCGGAACTCGATCTTCCCGCCCTTGATGTCGGTCACCGCCTTGGCGACGTCCACCGTGACCGTGCCGGTCTTCGGGTTGGGCATCAGCCCACGCGGGCCGAGAACACGGCCGAGCCGGCCCACCTTCCCCATCAGGTCGGGAGTGGCGACCACGGCGTCGAAGTCGAGCCGGCCGCCGCTGACCTCCTCGATGAGCTCGTCGGATCCGACGATGTCGGCACCGGCGGCACGGGCCTCCTCGGCCCGCTCACCGGTGGCGAAGACCAGGACCCGGGCGGTCTTGCCGGTGCCGTGCGGGAGGTTGACGGTGCCGCGGACCATCTGGTCGGCCTTGCGCGGGTCGACACCCAGCCGCAGGGCCACCTCGACGGTGGACGGGTAGCTGGTGGTTGCCGTCTGCTTGGCCAGCCGGACGGCCTCCAGCGGGGCGTAGAGCCGAGCCGAGTCGATCTGCTCGGTGGCGGAGCGGTAGGACTTGCTGCGCTTCACTGCGTCTCCTTGTGCGGGTGGAGTCGTGGTACGACGGGCCAGCGCTGGCCCTCCCACATGGGCGGTGTCGACCGCCACCTCGGCGGCCGGCGGGGTCAGTCGACGACGTCGACACCCATCGACCGGGCCGTGCCGGCGATGATCTTGGAGGCAGCCTCGACGTCGTTGGCGTTCAGGTCGGACATCTTGGTCTCGGCGATCTGGCGGACCTGCGCCGAGGTGATCCGGGCGACCTTGGTCTTGTGCGGCACGCCGGAGCCCTTCTCGACCCCGGCAGCCTTGAGGATGAGCTTGGCGGCCGGTGGGGTCTTGGTCACGAAGGTGAAGGAACGGTCCTCGTAGACCGAGATCTCCACCGGGATGACGGTGCCGCGCTGGGACTCGGTGGCCGCGTTGTAGGCCTTGCAGAACTCCATGATGTTGACGCCGTGCTGACCCAGCGCCGGGCCGATCGGCGGGGCCGGGGTCGCGGCGCCGGCGTTGATCTGCAGCTTGATGATCGCCGCGAGCTTCTTCTTGGGAGGCATGGTCTTCGGGTCCTTCGGGTCCTTCGTGGGCAGAGACCGGCGTCCGGGCGGAGGCCGGCTAGTTCTTCTGGATCTGGTGGAACGAGAGCTCGACCGGGGTCTCCCGGCCGAAGATCTCGACGAGGCCCTTGATCTTCTGCGACTCGGCGTGGATCTCGCTGATGGTCATCTGCAGCGTGGCGAAGGGCCCGTCGATGACCGTGACCGAGTCGCCCACCTCGAAGTCGAGCACCTTGACCTCGGTCGGGGTCTTGGCGGACTGCTCCACCTCCGGGGCGAGGATGGAGACCACCTCGTCCAGGGTCAGCGGGGTCGGCTGGTGGGCGTGCCCGACGAAGCCGGTCACCCCGGGGGTGTTGCGCACCGCCGACCATGACTCGTCGGAGAGCTCCATCCGGACCAGCACGTAACCGGGGTACTTGTTGCGTCGTACCTGCTTGCGCTGGCCGTTCTTGATCTCGACCGCGTCCTCCTGCGGGACCTCAATCTGGAAGATGTAGTCCTCCATGTTGAGCGAGCCCACCCGCGACTCGAGGTTGCTCTTGACCCGGTTCTCGTAGCCGGCGTAGGAGTGCACGACGTACCACTCCCCCGGCGAGTGCCGCATCGCGTCACGGAATGCCTGGTGCGGGTCGATGACCTCCTCGTCGGCCTCCTCCTCCGGCTGGGAGCCGGTCACGGAGGCATCGACCGTTGCCTCATCGTCCTCGGTCGGGGCGGTCTCTTCCTCGGTCGGGGCGGTCTCGTCCTCGGTCGGGGCCGTCTCTTCCTCGACCTGGGCGGAGTCGGCCAGTTCAACCTCCGGCGCGTCCGGCTGGGCCGGATCGCGCGGCGCGGTCGGCTCGGGCATCGAGTCGGGCGTCAGGGACACAGTGCGGGCTTCTTCCTGCTCGGGTGCGGGCTACCAGTCGGTGCGGTCGTCAGCCGCCGAAGACGGCGAAGACCAGGCGGCCGAAGCCGACGTCGAGCACGGACACGTAGGCCATGACGATCGCCACGAACGCCAGCACCACCGTGGTGTAGGTCAGCAGCTCCTTGCGGGTGGGCCAGATGACCTTGCGCAGCTCGGCGACGACCTGACGGTAGAACAACCCCACCTTGGCCACCCGGCGGAGCAGCCAACCCGCCGGGCCACCACCGCCGGGGACGGAGGCATCCGACCGGCCCCGCTCCGGGGTCGCGGTCGATCCGCGCGTCTGGCTCACTGGCCCTCACCTGTTCTGGTCGTCCGGGTCGCTCGGTCGAGCGTCCCGCGCCGCCCGGAGACTCCCGAGCCGGGCCGGCCGACGGCCGGGCCACGACGGCGGGAGCACCCGCGCTGACGCGTCATGCGACGCAGGGCCGGAGGGACTCGAACCCCCAACCGCCGGTTTTGGAGACCGGGACTCTACCAATTGAGCTACGACCCTGTGGTGGCCGCGACCCCCGCCGACGACCCGATTCCGGGCGCGCTGGCGCAGGGGCTTGCCGCCTCCTCCGTGGGAGTGTAGGCGGTGGCGGGCCCGCGAGTCGAACCCGAGCCGCGGCAGTGGCAGCATGGGGCCATGCCTGCCAGCCCCGCCCCAGCCTCGCCCGCCGCGGCCGCGCCCACCACCGCCCGCAGGGTCTCCACCCGGGTCGGCTCCATCGCCGAGTCGGCCACGCTGGCGGTCGACGCCAAGGCCAAGGCGCTCAAGGCGGCCGGCCGGCCGGTGATCGGGTTCGGCGCCGGCGAGCCGGACTTCCCGACCCCCGAGCACGTGGTGGCCGCGGCGGTGCAGGCCGCACGGGACCCGCGCAACCACCACTACACCCCGGCAGCCGGGTTGCCCGAGCTGCGCGCGGCCATCGCCGAGGTGACGCTGCGGGACAGCGCCGTGACCGTCGCGCCGGAGCAGGTGCTGGTCACCAACGGCGGCAAGCAGGCGGTCTACCAGACGATGGCGACACTGCTGGATCCCGGCGACGAGCTGCTGCTGCCTGCGCCGTACTGGACCACCTACCCCGAGGCGGTCAGGCTGGCCGGTGGCGTGGTGGTCGAGGTCTTCGCCGGGCCGGAGCAGGACTACCTGGTCAACGTCGAGCAGCTGGAGGCGGCACGCACCGAGCGGACCAAGGCGCTTCTGCTGTGCTCACCGTCCAACCCCACCGGTGCTGTCTTCAGTCCCCAGCAGATCGTCGAGATCGGTCACTGGGCGCTGCGGCACGGCATCTGGGTGATAAGCGACGAGATCTACCAGCACCTGGTCTATGACACCGCCCGGTTCACCTCGGTGCTGGCCGCGGTGCCTGAGCTGGCCGAGCAGAGCGTGCTGCTCAACGGGGTGGCCAAGACCTACGCGATGACCGGTTGGCGGGTCGGCTGGATGGTCGGACCGCCTGACGTGGTCAAGGCCGCCACCAACCTGCAGTCGCACCTGACCAGCAACGTCGCCAACGTCTCGCAGCGTGCCGCGCTGGCCGCCCTGACCGGCGGCCTGGAGGTCGTCGAGACGATGCGGGCCGCCTTCGACCGGCGGCGGCGGAAGATCGTGGAGATGCTGAACGCGATCCCAGGGGTGCGCTGCCCCACCCCGGCGGGGGCGTTCTACGCCTATCCCAGCGTGACCGGCGTGCTGGGTCGCGACATCCGCGGCCGGCGCCCGCAGACCTCGGCCGAGCTGGCCGAGGTCATCCTCGACGAGGTCGAGGTGGCCGTCGTACCGGGTGAGGCCTTCGGCCCCAGCGGCTATCTGAGACTGTCCTACGCCCTTGCCGACGCCGACCTGGTCGAGGGTGTGGGGCGGCTGGCGACGCTGCTCGGCGAGGCTCACTGACCGCCCGGCCCGAGCCAACCGGCCTGGGGGCCCGGCCGCTTGCCGCCCTGCCCAAGGCGCACCTGCACCTGCACTTCACCGGCTCGATGCGCCACGCCACGCTGGTCGAGCTGGCCGAGCGCAACGGGGTGCGCCTGCCCGAGGCGCTGCTCACCGACTGGCCGCCGGTGCTGTCCGTCGCCGACGAGCGCGGCTGGTTCCGCTTCCAGAGGCTCTACGACGCTGCCCGCACCGTGCTGCAAACTGAGGCCGACCTGCGCCGGGTGGTGCTGGAGGCGGCCATCGACGATGCCGCCGACGGTTCCGGATGGCTGGAGCTGCAGATCGACCCCTCCGGCTACGCGGCCCGCTTCGACGGGCTGTGCGCGCTGACCGAGCTGGTGCTCGATGCTGCCGCGCAGGCCGGTCGGGAAACCGGGGTCGGCGTGGCGATCGTGGTGGCGGCCAACCGCACCCGCCACGAGCTGGACGCCCGAACCCTGGCCCGGCTGGCCGCCCGCTACGCCGACCGCGGAGTGGTCGGCTTCGGGCTGAGCAACGACGAGCGGCGCGGGCCGGCCGCCCGGTTCAGCCCGGCCTTCCGGATCGCCCGCCGGGCCGGGCTGGCCAGCCTGCCGCACGGTGGAGAGCTGGCCGGCCCGGACAGCGTGCTCTCGTGCGTGCTGGAGCTGGGGGCCGACCGGGTGGGGCACGGCATCCGGGCGGTCGAGGACCCGGCGACCCTCGACCTGCTCGCCGAGCGTGGCGTGGCCTGTGAGGTCTGTCCGGCCTCCAACGTGGCGCTGGGGGTCTACCCGGCCCTGGCCGACGTGCCGGTGCGGCGCCTGCTGCGTGCCGGTGTGCCCGTGGCACTGGGCGCGGACGACCCGTTGCTCTTCGGATCCCGGCTGGCCGACCAGTACGAGATCGCCCGGCACGTGCACGGTCTCGGTGACGCCGAGCTTGCCGAGCTGGCGCGGGCCAGCGTGCGGGCCAGCCGGGCACCAGAGTCGGTGCGGGCACAGCTGCTGGCGGGGATCGAGAACTGGCTGGCCACCGACCCGGACCGGATGGCGACCGGGCCGGTCAGCCCGGTCAGAGGCTGACCCCGACGAGGGTCGGCTCGACGGCCAGGCTGACACCGAACCGCTCGGCCACCCCGTCGCGCAACTGCCGGGCCAAGGCGGCCAGGTCAGCGGCGCGGGCCTGACCCCGGTTCGTCAACGCCAAGGCGTGCTTGCTCGAGACGCGGGCCGGCCCAGAGCCGAAGCCGCGACCGAAGCCAGCCTGCTCGATGAGCCAGGCGGCCGAGACCTTCACCCGCCCGTCCGGCTCCGGCCAACGAGGTGCGTCGGGCGGCAGGGCGGCAGCCTGCTCGGCACGCAGCACGGGGTTGGTGAAGAACGATCCCGCGCTCCAGGTGTCGTGGTCGGCCGGGTCGAGCACCATGCCCTTGGCCCGACGCAGTGCGAGCACCGCCTCGCGCACCTCGGTCGGTGGGGCAGGCCGCCCGACCGGCACCCCCAGGGTGCGGGCCAGCTCCGCGTAGCGCACCGGGGCGCCCGGCCCGCCACGGCGCAGCCGCAGCGTCAGGGCCAGCACCACCCAGCGGTCCGAGCCCTTGAACATGCTGCTGCGGTAGCCCAGCCCACAGTTCGGCGCGGCCAGCCAGGACCGCTGCCCGCCGCGGCGGTCGAGCACCTCGACCGCGCCGAGCACGCCGGCGATCTCGCTGCCGTAGGCGCCGACGTTCTGGATCGGAGTAGCACCGGCCAGGCCCGGGATGCCCGAGAGGGCCTCCAGACCGGACCAGCCGGCCAGCACCGTCTCGGCCACCAGCGGGTCCCAGGGCTGCCCGGCGGCCACGGTGAGCTCGACGCTGTCCCGGTCCGGCTCGACACGGGCGGCGAACCCCGGGCAACCCACCTGCACGACGGTGCCGTCGAAACCGGTGTCGGCGACCAGCAGGTTGCTGCCTCCGCCCAGCACGAGCACTGGCTCGCCGCCACGGTCCAGGTCACGCACGGTCTCGGCGAGCTCGTCGACGGTCTCGGTGGTGGCCAGCCGCGCCGCCGGCCCGCCGACCCGCAGCGTGGTCAGCTCGCTGAGCCGGACCCCGGTACGCACCCGCACCCGGGCACTCTAGAGGGCTTGCGTCCGGGCTCAACCCAGCCGGACGGTGGCCCGGGCCGCGCCGAGCACCTTCGCCTCGCCGCAGGTCGCGGTGAGCTCCACCCGGACACAGCCGCCCTCGAGCAACTCGCTGACCACGCCGGTGACCCGCAGCTGCGCGCCGGAGTCGTCGTCGGGGACGGGGACCGGGCGGGTAAAGCGCACCCCGTAGTCGAGCACCCGGCCGGGGTCGCTGACCCAGTCGGTCAGGGCCCTCGCCGCCAGGGCCATGGTGAGCATGCCGTGCGCGATGACGTCGGGCAGCCCGACCTGCTGGGCCACCCGCTGGTTCCAGTGGATGGGGTTGAAGTCGCCGGAGGCCCCGGCGTAACGGACCAGGTCCACGCGGCGCACCCGCAGCACGAGCTCGGGCAGCTGCTGGCCGACGGTGACCTCGGCATAGCGCGGCGTGGCGGCCATCAGGCCCCCGCCGCGGTGCCCCGGGCCACCAGGGTGGCGAACAGGGTGGCCACCGGTTCCCCCTCGACGGTGCTCACCTCGGTGCGGGTGGACAGGATGTCGTTGCCTCCGGCCGCTCGGATGCCATCGATGCTGGTCACCCCGACCACGGTGTCCCCGGCGTACAGCGGTCGGTGCGACAGGAAGCGCTGCTCGCCGTGCACCACCCTGCTGTAGTCCAGCCCCAGCCCAGGGTCCGAGATCACCGTGTCGTCGCCGAGGAAGCTCAGCACGGTGAGGAAGGTCGGCGGGGCCAGCACATCGGGGTGGCCGAGGGTCCGCGCGGCCTGCGGGTCCAGGTAGACCGGGTTGTCATCACCGATCGCCGTGGCGAACTCGCGGATCTTCTCCCGACAGACCTGGAACGGCCGCGACGGCGGGTAGGAGTGGCCGACGTAGCTGGGATCCAGCGGCATGCTGCCTCCGACGGTCGCGATGCTCGGCGCCAGCGGCTCAGCCAGCGGCGCGGCTTCGGCTCAGCGCGTCTCGCGGTGGGCCGTGTGCGTGCGACAGCGCGGGCAGTACTTCTTCAGCTCGAGCCGGTCGGGGTCGTTGCGCCGGTTCTTCTTCGTGATGTAGTTGCGCTCCTTGCAGTCGACGCACGCCATGGTGATCTTCGGGCGGACGTCTGCGCTCTTGGCAGCCACGGGAGGATCCTTCGTCTGTCGAACCGGGGACCGGGCAAGGGTACGACGTGAGTCGGTCGACGCAGAAATCGAGCGCCGACCGACCCGGCCGATCCGGTAGCGGAGGCCGGATTTGAACCGGCGACACAGCGATTATGAGCCGCTTGCTCTGCCAGGCTGAGCTACTCCGCCGGATGACGCCCCACCCCCGCCCGGCGGGCGCGAAACGCCATGAGAGCCCCAATACGGAATCGAACCGTAGACCTTCTCCTTACCATGGAGACGCTCTGCCGACTGAGCTATTGGGGCGAGCGCGGACGAGGATACACGCGGCGGCGGCATGCCGCGAAAGCCCGCGTTGACGGTGACCCTCTCGGCGCGACCAGACCCCGGTCAGGTGGGGCCCGGGAGGCGTCAGGGCCGAGAGGGGTGTGACGATGTCGACTGAGTTGGCTCCCACCGCCCGTAGCCCGAAGGTCGGTAGCCGGCCGGTTCGCTACGCGGCGGGTCTGCTCCTGGCCGCGCAGGGCGTGCTGATGCTGGCAGCGCTCCCAGTGGTCGCGATCATGTTCCTTGGAAGTCTGTGGGAAGGCGGCGACACGGACATGAAGCACCGCCTGCTCGGATGGGGGCTGTTCGCAGGCATGGGGAACCTGGCGGGAGCCGTCCTGTTCGGCATGGCCGCTGCCGCCGTCCTACGGCACAAGGCTGGACAACGCGTGACCCTCCTGGCCTGCGCGACTCTGCTAGCGGTGCTCGCTTTGGGCTGGGCGTGGGTCTTCCAAGGACACCTGGTCTCTGACCTATCCACCCTCGGGCCATGGGCGCTGCTCACTCTGCCTGGGTTGGTTGGGTCAGTGATGGCCCTGGCCGCTGCCCCAGAAGACTGACCCTGGTCATACCACCGGGACGCGACAGTGTCGTGCCGCCGCCTACGCCCCCGGTGAGCTCAGTCCGCCTACCGTACGGACGCCCCACAGACCGCCCCACGCGTCCGCTGGAGCGTGCTGTCGCACTTCTCGACTGGCCCGAACTTCGGCACGCATTCGGCACGGGCACCCACAAACCGCCGGATCCCCCCGGACAGCCGGACAACGACAAAGGGCCTCCGACCGGCAAACGCCGAGGTCAGAGGCCCTTTTCGACTGGGTGGCAGGTGTTGGATTCGAACCAACGTAGGCTGAGCCGACGGTTTTACAGACCGCTCCCTTTGGCCACTCGGGCAACCTGCCGAACCGCGCGCCCGTCCCCCGGGCTGGGCGTCCACGGCGCCTGAGAGGATACATGAGCCGCCTGCCGGGCCCGGCACCCCGATCGGGCTGGGCGGGTGCACCCGAGGACCCCACCGCGAGCACACGAGGAGACCCGCAGGATGGCCGAGTCGTCCTTCGACATCGTGAGCAAGGTCGACCGCCAGGAGGTCGACAACGCGCTGAACCAGGCGGCGAAAGAGCTGGCCCAGCGCTTCGACTTCAAGGGCACCGGAGCGCGCATCTCCTGGTCGGGCGAGGGGATCGTTCTGGAAGCCGAGTCGGAAGACCGGGTGAAGGCCGCGCTGGAGGTGTTCCGGGAGAAGCTGGTCAAGCGCGGGGTCTCGCTCAAGGCGCTCGACGCCGGTGACCCGGCATCCTCGGGCAAGGTCTACAAGATCTCCGCCAGCCTCAAGGAGGGGTTGTCCCAGGAGGTCGCGAAGAAGCTGGCCAAGCTGATCCGCGACACCGGGCCCAAGGGCGTCAAGACCCAGGTGCAAGGCGAGGAGCTTCGGGTGTCGGGCAAGAGCCGCGACGACCTGCAGGCCGTCATCGCGCTGGCCAAGGCCGCCGACCTCGACGTCGCCCTGCAGTTCGTCAACTACCGCTGAGTTCGGCTCAGGAACCGCTCCTGGTCCGCACAGAGTCCGCACAGAGTCCGTACCGAGCCCGCAAGAGCGGCCGTGCTCGCCATGAGGTTGGCCGCCGCTGCCCGCGTCATCAGCCCCCGTTGGGATCGACCCAATCTTCGCCGAATGCGGTCTCCCAGTTCTGGCCGCCGTGGAAGACGCCGAGGATGTTGACCACGAGTTCACCGGACTTCGCATCAACCTCGTAGGCGACGAGGGTCCGCTTCTTCAACGTGGTCACCCGCATGCCTGGGCGAACGTCGTCGCGAGCTCGACCGGCGAGCGGGAAGGCCAGGATGCCGTCGATGTGCTCGAGGACCGCCGACACGAATCGCCGAGCGGTGTCAGCGGAGGCCGCCTTGGTGATCCAGTCGTCGAGCTCGTTGAGTTGCCGTTCGGCTTCGGCAGTGAAGTTGATCCGGCCCGTCACGAACGGGCGGCCCACTTGCCCTCGAAGCGAGCCCGGACGTCCTCAGCCGGAACTGCTCGGGACGGATCTGCTTTGAGTGCGTCGTACGCGGAAGCGGCTTCGGTGCGCAACCATGACTGCGACGCCATGTCGAAGGCCTCGTCCGGGTCGACCGATTCGAGCAACCGCAGAGCCACGTGCCTGCGCACGTCAGGAGGCAGAGACATCCCCGCCGCGTAGAACTCCGATTCGCTCAACGACACGCCGCCAGCCTACGCCGAGGACCCGGCCGCGGCTCACGAGAACACACCGCGCCCTGGCGGCCGGCCGGCGATCAACGGACCAGCCTGCGCCGCCGTAAGCCGATCCCCATGCGACGCGGCCGGGTCCGCCGAGGGGTGAGTCACCTTGCCGCCATGGCGACTGGAACCGGAATGAGTGGGGTGCTCATTGCCGCGAGCATCCGTCTCGGTACCGACGCTGCCCTCCCGAAGGTCTGCGTCTCCCGGGTGCGCCGTGCCTACGTGGCCAACGCCGAGTGTGCCTGGACGCTGCTCGACTTCACCTGCCCTGCCGAACGGTCCGAGGCTCTCGCGGCAAGCCTGGCGGACATCCTTCGTGACGAAGGCGGTTGGTACTCCGACTTCGGGAATCCACCATCATCACCACCCGCTGCCGAACTCAACTACCGCTGAGGAGCACCGCGGCCGAGAGGTGGCCCGGCTGAGGGGCACCGCGGCCGCCCGGTCCCGGTCTGGCTCAGCGGAAGACGACGGTCTTGCCGCCGTTGATCAGCACCCGGTGCTGCAGGTGCCACTGCACAGCCCGGGCCAGGGCCACGCACTCCACGTCGCGACCCACCGCGGCCAGCTGGCGAGGGCCCATGCCGTGGTGCACCCGGGCAACCTCCTGCTCGATGATCGGCCCCTCGTCGAGGCTGGCGGTCACGTAGTGCGCGGTGGCGCCGATGAGCTTGACCCCGCGGACGAATGCCTGCTGGTAGGGAGCGGCGCCGCGGAAGCTCGGCAGGAAGGAGTGGTGGATGTTGATCACCCGCCCGGCCAGCTTCTGGCACATGTGCGGTGAGAGCACCTGCATGTATCGGGCCAGCACGACCAGGTCGATCGCGTTGCGGTCCACCAGGTCGAGCACCGCGCGCTCCTGCTCGGCCTTGCCAGCCTCGCGCACCGGCAGGTAGTGGAACGGGATCCCGTATCCGGCCACGAGCTCGGCGAAGTCCTCGTGGTTGCTCACAACGGCCGGGATCTGCGCCACAAGCGCCCCGGTGCGGTGCCGGAAGAGCAGGTCGTTGAGGCAGTGCCCGAACCGGCTCACCATGATCAGGACGCGCGGTCGCACGGCCAGGTCGTGCAGTGCCCAGTCCATCTCGAAACGCTGACCGACCGCGGTCAGGGCTTCGTGCAGCCCCGGCGCACCCGGCTGGCTCGCCCCGTCGACGACGACGTGGACGCGCATGAAGAACAACCCGGTGGACTCGTCACCGAACTGCTGGCTCTCGACGATGTTGCCGCCCTGCTCGGCCAGGCACCCGGCGACGGCGGCCACGATGCCCCGCCGGTCAGGACAGGACAGGGTGAGCACGTACTCGGCAGGCACCGCACAAGGGTAGAGGCCTCAGTCCGCCTGTGCGGCCAGGCTCTCCAGCCGAGCGATCCGCTCGGCCATCGGAGGGTGCGTGCGCAGCAGCCGGCCCACGGTGCGCCCCGGGGCCGGGTCAGCGATCATGAGGTGCCCGGTGGCGGCCAGCCAGCGCCCCGGTGACATCGGCATGAGCTGGGCACCGGCATCGAGCTTGCGAAGCGCACGCGACAGTGCCCGGGGGTCGCCGGTGAGCACCGCGGCGCAGGTGTCGGCGCGCAGCTCGCGGGAGCGGCCCACCGCGAGGCGCACCACCCCGGCGGCGAGCGCGCCGAGCAGCACGCTGAGCAGGGCCCGGTGTGTGGCCTCCTCCTCCCGCCGAGGGGACAGGACCGCGACACTGGCCAGCACCAGCAACCCGGCGGCGACCACCCCGGCCACCGAGGCGCGTTGGGTGTCTCGGTGCTGGACATGGGACAGCTCGTGCGCCAGCACGGCGCGCAGCTCACGCTCGTCGAGCACGGCCAGCAACCCCTCGGTGGTGCACACGGCGGCGTGGCGAGGGTCCCGCCCGGTGGCGAAGGCGTTCGGGGCCGGGCTCGGCCAGACGTAGATGCGCGGCATAGGGGCGCGCGCGGCGGTGCACAGCTCCCTGACGATGCTGTGCAGAACGGGTTGCTGGGCCTCCCCGACCGGTTGGGCGCCGACGGCGCGCAACGCCACACCGGAGCCGCCGAACCAGGCCAGCGCCGCGCCGCCCAGCACGGTCGGGACCGCGACCGCCAGACCGGTGGGACCGAACGCCGCTCCCAGCAACAGCCCGGCCCCAGCCGGGGCGCCGAGCAGCGCCAGGGCGCCGAGTCGGTCTGAATGCGCTAGCACGCGTGCTCCTCGTCCGGGCCGCACGCCACCTCTGGCCTGCGGCGGTGCCGAGACGAGCAACGAGCATCGGAGGCAGCGACGTTCCCCGGCGTACCCGCGATTAACGGCTGTGCCCAGATCGTGACCTGCGCCGCACCCCACCGTTCTGGCCTGCGATGCACCCGCCGGGCCTGCCGCCGATGCTCGCGCCGGGGCGCCGCTCAGCCGGCCAGGCCGAAAAGCGCACCCGGCAGCACGCTGAACACGACCGCACCCGCGAGCGCCAGTGCCACGGCAAGCCCGTCAGCCGTGCCCACCCTGCGGGGCTGGGCGTCCGGCCCGCCACGGGAGAAGAGCAGCGCCACCCATCGCAGGTAGTAGCCCAGGCCGAGCACCACGTTGACCGCCATGACCACGGCGAGCCAGCCGACCCCGGACTGCACGGGCGGGCCGAAGACACGCACCTTGGCGAACAGCCCGACCAGGCCAGGTGGCAGGCCGGCCAGGCAGAGCAGGAAGAACGCCAACGCGACGGCGGCGAACGGCTCCCGCCGGCCCAGCCCGCGCAGCCCGGCCAGGGCGGTGCCGGCCCCGTCGCGGGCCAGCACCGTGACGACCGAGAAGGCGCCCAGGTTGACCACGGCGTAGGCCGCCAGGTAGCCGATCGAGGCGGCCAGGGCGCTCGGTGCCCCGCGGCCACCGGCACCGACCGCACCCAGGGGGGCGACGATGAACCCTGCCTGCGCGACCGAGGACCAGGCCAGCAGCCGGACCGCATCGCCCTGACGCAGCGCGAAGATGTTGCCCACGGTCATCGTGGCGGCGGCAAGCACGGCCAGGATGGGGCTCCACGTGCCGGCAGCAGGAGCCAGCCCCAGGTCGAGCAGAAGCACCAGGCCGGCCACACCGGCGGCCTTGGAGACCACCGAGAGGTAGGCCGCCACCGGCAGCGGCGCCCCGGTGTAGGTGTCGGGCACCCAGCCATGGAAGGGTACGACGGCCACCTTGAAGGCGAAGCCGGCCACGACGAGCACCACTGCCAGGGCCCGGGCGTCGGCGGCCGGGCTCGGCTGGGCCAGCGCCGCGGCGATCCGGCTCAGGTGCACCGCACCCGTGGTGCCGTACACCAGCGCGGCACCCAGGATGGTCACCGCCGTCGCGGCCACCGAGACCAGGAAGACCTTCAGGGCAGCCTCACCCGAGCGCCGGTCGTCACGACGCAACCCGACCATGGCGTAGACGGGCAGGGAGACGGTTTCCAGGGCCACGATGAGGGTGAGCAGGTCTCGCGCTCCGGCCAGGGTGAGGGCCCCCGTCACCGAGAACATCATGAGAGCGAAGTGCTCACCCGCAGGCAGGTTGTCCTCGACCACGGTGCGGGTCGACAGCAACCCGACGATGAACGCCCCGGCCAGCACCACCAGGCCGATGACCAGGGTGAGCCGGTCGGCGACGAAGGAGCAGGCCGGAGCACCCGGACCGGGCACGCAGAAGGTGGCCCGGGTCCCGCTGGCCAACGCGAGCTCCGACAGTGCCGCCAGCCCGAGGGCGCCGAGGGCAGGAAGGGCCCTGGCCAGCACGAGCCCGCGGGGCAGCAGCAGGTCCAGCGCCAGCACCACCAGGGCGCCGAGCATGGTGAGCATGGGCGGGGCGATGGCCAGCAGGTCCACCGACTGGGTGAGGCTCACCTAGGCCCCCCCGGTGAGGAGCCGGACCACCGGGTCGGTCAGCCCCAGCAGCACCCAGGGAGCCAGGCCGAGCACGACGGTGGCCAGCACCAGCGGGGAGAACGAGGCGACCTCGAAGCCGGTGACGTCGGAGCGCGGGTCCAGTGGCCCACCGCCGGGCGGCACTGAGCCCGCGAGAGGGTCGCGGGGCTGCTGGGCGACCCGGCGAAGCATCCGCAGGAAGTACAGCGTGGTGAGCACGGCACCGGCTCCGGCGGCCACCATGAGCAGCCGCCAGCCCAACGTCCCGGCCTGGTAGGCGCCCAGCAGGGCGAGCATCTCACCCCAGAAGCCGACCAGACCGGGCAGCCCGAGGCTGGCCACCGCGGCAAGGGCGAGCAGCCCACCGATGCGTGGGTGGGTGGCGTAGAGACCGCCGAGCCGGGACAGCTCCACACTGCCGAAACGGTCCTTGAGCGAGCCGACGAGGAAGAACAGCAGACCGGTGACGACTCCGTGTGCGACGTTGGCGTAGAGCGCGCCGTTGATCCCGACCGGGGTCAGCGTCGCGATGCCGAACAGCACGAATCCCATGTGCCCGACGCTGGAGTAGGCGACCAGCCGCTTGAGGTCACGCTGACCCAGGCAGGCCAGCGCACCGTGCAGGATGCCGACCACCGCGAGCACGCCCAGCCACGGGAAGACCGCCCTGGCCCCGGCGGGCAGGATCGGCACGACGATGCGGACCAGGCCATAAGTGCCCATCTTCAGCAGCACCCCTGCCAGCAGCACCGACCCGACCGTGGGGGCGGCGGTGTGCGCCCCGGGGAGCCAGGTGTGCAGCGGCCACATCGGGGTCTTGACCGCCAACCCCAGCCCGATCGCCAGCACCGCCACCACCTGGGTGCCGGCAGCCAGCCCGGCCCCGTGCATCGCCGTCAGGGCGGTCATGTCGAAGGTGCCCGCGCGCAGCCCCACCAGCAGCAGGCCGGCCAGCATGACGGCCGAGCCCAGGGCGGTGTAGAGGATGAACGTCGTGGCGGCGCCGCGCCGGGCAACCGGGTCGTGCGGGTCGCCCCACACCGCGACGATGAACCACATCGGGACCAGCACGGTCTCGAAGGCGACGAAGAAGAGCAGCAGGTCCAGGGCGGTGAAGGTGCCCAGCGCCCCGGACTCCAGCACCAGGATGAGCCCGACCAGCTCACGCGCCCGGCCCGGCTCGGGAAGCACCCGCCAGGTGTAGACCAGCCCGCACAGCACGAGCACCGCGGTGAGCAGCACCAGCGGGGCGGAAATCCCGTCGATGCCCAGATGGGCGTGCACGCCGAGAGCACGCACCCACACGGTGTCGACCTGCAGGGCGAAGCCGCGGGTCCGCACCGCCGCGCCGGTGGCGAGGACGGCGAGGAGGGTGGTCAGACCAGCCACCGCCACGCCCAGCGGGCGGGCGATGCGCTCTCCACGCTCCCGACCGGCCACCAGCAGGCCGAGCGCGCCGGCGGCCGGGAGCAGGTCGAGCAGGGGAAGCACCGCACTCATCGCGCCACCACCGCCGCCAGCCCCACCAGAGTCGCCCCGGCCAGGGCCATGCCGATATAGACCTGCACCTGACCCAGCTGGCTGACCCGCAGCACCCGGCCGAGAGCCGTCGCGGTGCGCGCACTGCCCTGCACGTAGACATCGATGACATCACGGTCGACCCACGCCGGCACCGCGCGCAGCGCCTGCACCGCTGCGACAACGGTGACCTGGTAGACCTCGTCGACCCGGAAGCCCTCGGTCAGCAGGGCCCGGGCCCGACCCAGGTGCAGCGCCGGGTCGGTGCGCCCGGCCGAGCGCCAGGCGAGGAAGGTGCCGCCGGCGCCCACCGCAACCAGCAGCAGCGAGGCGACCGTGGTGACCCAACCGAAACTGAGGGTGTGCTCGACGGCCGCGGCGAAGACACCGGTCTCCCCCGGCCCGCCGCGACCCAGCCAGGACGGCAGCCAGCTTCCCGACAGCCCGGCCAGCCCGAGCAGCGCGGCCGGCACGGCCAGCAGCAGCATCGGTCCGGCCATCGATGCCGGCGGGTCCGTGGGCGGGTAGACCGGCACGCCGTGGGAGGCTGCTCGCGACGCCGCCTCGGGACCCTCGAAGGCCAGCAGCCAGGCCCGGGTGGTGTACGCCGCGGTGACCGCGACGGTGGCCAGCGCGGACAGCAGCAGGACCCAACCGGCCCATGCGGGCAGCGGCGAGTGGCCGAGTGCGGCCTCCTCCACCGCACCGAGCACCGCCTCTTTGGAGAACCCGCCGGACAGCGGCGGCACCCCGGCCAGGGCGAGCAGCCCCACCGCCATGACCGAGGCGGTCAGCGGCATCCGCCGGCGCAGCCCCCCCATGTCGGCCAGCAGTGTGCTGCCCACCGTGTGCGCCACGGCCCCCGCGCAGAGGAAGAGCAGCGCCTTGAAGGCCGCGTGGGTGAGCAGGTGGAAGCCAGCCGCGACATAGGATCCGGCGGCCAGCGCGGCGAGCATGTAGGCCAGCTGCGAGACGGTCGACCACGCCAGCACCCGCTTGAGGTCGGGTTGGGCCAGGGCGGCCAGCGCGGCACCGAGCATGGTGATCGCGGCGACGAGGGCGAGGGCCACCAGGGTGGTCGAGGAGGCCAGGAAGACCTCGTCCATGCGGGCCACCAGGTAGACACCGGCGGCGACCATCGTCGCGGCGTGGATGAGGGCGCTGACCGGGGTCGGGCCGGCCATCGCGTCGGGCAGCCAGCTGTGCAGCGGGAACTGCGCGGACTTGCCGACCACCCCGAGCAGCAGCAGCAGGCCGCCGGCGGTGAGGGTGCTCGCCGCCATGCGCCCGCTCAGCACCGCGGCGGTGACGTCTCGAATGCCGAAGCTGCCTGCGCCCACGCCCAGCGCGAAGACGCCGAAGAGCAGGCCCACGTCGCCGATGCGGGTCATCACGAAGGCCTTGACGGCCGCCGCCCGGGCGCCCTCCTCCTCCCAGTGGTGGCCGATGAGGAAGTACGAGCAGGCCCCCATGACCTCCCAGCCCACGATCAGGACGAACAGGTCGTCGGCCACCACGACCAGCAGCATCGCCGCGGTGAAGACGGCGACCAGCGCAGCGTAGGAGGGGTAGCGCGGGCCGGGCCGAGCGTGCCCGTCGTGGCGCAGGTAGCCGGTGGAGTACACCTGCACGGCCAGCGCCACGGTGGTGACCATGAAGGAGACGACCGCAGCCAGCCCGTCCAGGTGCAGGTCGATGCCCAACCGCGGCCCTCCGGTGGGCACAACCGGGCCGGCGACCGAGACGTTCGCACCGCCGGAGGAGATGTCCCCGGCCAGCAGCCCCAGGGCGGCCAGCCACGCCAACGCTGTCCCGGTGATGACGGTGGGGGCGACCAGCCGGGGCGCGGCGCGGCCGACCGACAGCGCCAGCACCGCGGCCAGGAAGGGAAGTGCGGGCAGCAGTACGACGAGCACGGCACTCACGACAGCCCCGCCGTCCGGCTCTCGTGCAGGTCGGTCATTTCGTCCAGGGCGATGCTGCGCCGCTGCCGGTAGACCATCAGCACGATCGCCAGGCCCAGGCCGACCTCGGCGGCAGCAACCGTTATGACGAAGAGGGTGAGCACCTGCCCGGCCAGCAGGGTGTCGGCCAGCCACGCGCCGAAGGCGACGAGCATGAGGTTGGCGGCGTTGAGCATGAGCTCGACGCCCATCAGCACCAGCACCGCGTTGCGTCGGGCGAGTACGCCGTAGAGCCCAGCGGTGAAGAGCCCGGTCGCGACCAGCAGCGGCAGCAGCAGCGGCATCAACGGCCCCCCGCCACCGAGTCGGCCGCCCCGGCGCCGGGCACGTCTCGGCGGGACAGCACGATCGCCCCGACCAGCGCGGCCAGCAGCAGCACGGAGAGCACCTCGAAGGGCAGCACCCAGCTGCGGAAGACCGAGGCACCGATGGCCGGGGCTCCTCCCGTGGCGCCCTGGTCGATGACCTCGCCACTGAAGCCGTCGACCAGCACGGTGACCAGCAGGGCCCCGGTGGCCAAGGCCACCATCGCCGCGACCACCCGCTGGGCCAGCCCGGCGTCAAGGTCCTCCGACACCCCGATCGGCGCCTTGGTCAGCATGAGGGCGAACAGCAGCAGCACCACGACGGCCCCGACATAGACCAGCACCTGCACCCAGGCGACGAACTCGGCGCGCAGCAGCAGGTAGCAGCCGGCCACGGCGCCCAGGGCGACGACCAGCCACAGCGCGGCGTGCACCACCTGACGGGTGGTCACCACGAGCAGCGCCGAACCGACGGCGAGCACGCCCAGCAGGGCGAACACCACGGTGACCGCCGCGTTCAACGTGCGGCTCCCTCACCGTGGCGGTCACCGGTGGGTGCCGGCGCGGCGACCGCCTTGCGCGCCGCGGCGATCTCCTTGGCCTCCTCCGCGCCCGGGTCCAGCGGTGGGGGCGGGGGAACGGTGTCCATCCACAGCGCCAGCCGGTCCCGCTCGTGCACGAGCTCGCGGATGTCCAGTTCGGCGTACTCGAACTCCGGGGACCAGAACAGCGCGTCGAAGGGGCACGCCTCGATGCAGATCCCGCAGTACATGCACAGCGAGAAGTCGATGGCGAAGCGGTCCAGCACGTTGCGGGTGCGCTCCCGCCCGCCCTCGGTGGTAGCCGGCAACGTCTCCTTGTGCGAGTCGATGTAGATGCACCAGTCCGGGCACTCCCGGGCACACAGCATGCAGACCGTGCAGTTCTCCTCGAGCAGGGCGATGACACCGCGGGTGCGCGGCGGCAGGTCGGGGGAGACGTCGGGGTACTGCTGGGTGATGCTGCGACGGGTCATCGTGCGAAAGGTCGTCGCGAGACCTCCGGCCAGCCCTCGTCCGGGAAGACCCACCGTCCACCTTCCTCGACGTAGCCCCGCCTCGCAGGCGTCAGGCTAGCCCTCACACTTCGTGTTCGGGCATTGCTTGGGGGTGAGCACCCGTGATGTTGCGGGCATCACCTTCGGCCGCGGCCGCGCAGCGGGTTCACCCCATCACACGGACCACCCCGGTGATCATCAGCTGGACCAGGGCCAGCGGGACCAGCCACGCCCAGGCCAGCCGCTGCAGCTGGTCCTCGCGCAGCCGGGGCAGGCTCACGCGCAGCCAGATGACCAGGAACGCCACGGCCAGCGTCTTGACCAGGGTCCACAGCCAGCCGAGGCCCCCGACCAGGAACGGCCACTTCCAGCCACCCAGGAAGAGCACCGTGGTAAGGGCGCCGAGCACCACGATGCCGGCGTACTCGGCGAGCAGGAAAAGCGCGAAACGCAGCCCGGCGTACTCCGTGTAGGCCCCGAAGATGATCTCCGACTCGGCCACGGGCATGTCGAACGGGGAGCGGGACAGCTCGGCCAGCCCAGCCACCAGGAAGATCAGCGCCCCAGGCAGCTGCCAGAGCAGCCACCAGGGCCGCCACGCCTCCACGATGCCCGGAAGTGACAGCGTGCCGGCGGCCATCGCCACCGAGGCGGCCGCCAGCACGAGGGGCAGCTCGTAGGAGAGCAGCTGGGCCGCGGCGCGCAGCGCACCGAGCACGGAGAACTTGTTGGCACTGGCCCAGCCGGCCATGACCGTGCCGATGATCCCTATGCCCATGACGGCGAGCACGAGGAAGATCCCCACATCGGCGCTGACGACGGCCTGACCCGCACCGACCGGGATGAGGGCCAGCACGACGAGGTAGGGCAGCAGCGCCAACGCCGGGGCCAGCCGGAAGACCCACGGGTCGGCCGCGGCTGGAAGCACGTCCTCCTTCTGGGCGAACTTCACCCCGTCGGCGACCAGCTGCGCCCAGCCGTGGAAGCCACCGGCGTACATCGGGCCGAGCCGGGACTGCATATGCGCCATGGCCTTGTGCTCGATCTGGCCGACCACCAGCGGCAGCACCAAGAAGCAGGCCAGCAGCAAGACCAGGCGCAGCAGAAGGTCGAGCACGCTCACGGCGCTTCCTCCGGTCCCGCCGGGGCACCGATCGGGTGAGGGCCCCAGACCTCCGGCTCGGGCACCCCGGGCGGCAGGGTGCGCCGTCGGGGGTGGCCGACGGTGTCGGCGTCGCTCTCGCCAGGCTCCTTCGCCCCGGGCCACGGCTTCGCCACCCGGGCGGCCAGCACGAAGTCCTTGCGCAGCGGGTGCCCGCTGAAACCGTCGGGCAGCAGCAGCGGCCGAAGGCCCAGACCGGTCACCTCACTGAATCCAGTGAAGGTGATGCCGAACATCTCGAAGGTCTCCCGCTCGTGCCAGGCCGCTCCCGCGAAGACCTCCGTGGCCGAGGCGAGGGTGGCCGCCTCGCGAGGCACCCGGGTGCGCAGCAGCACATGCGCCCGGGCTCGCATCGACCACAGGTGGGCCACCACGCTGAAGCCCTCGTCGAGCTCGTCCACCGCGGTGAGCCAGTCGAAGAAGTCCGCACCGAGCTCATCGCGGGCCAGGCGCAGCGCGGGCACCCAGGCGGCAGCCGGCACCTCGACACTGGCCTGGCCGAACTCCACGACGCCACTGGCCTGCGGGACGGCCGCGGTGAGAGCCGCCAGCACCTCCTCAGCGCCAAGCTCGGGCACTGTCACGGCCGGACCAGATCCCGGGAAAGCGCTCCGACCGACGGGGCAGGGCTCTCGTCGGGGGTGTAGCGGCGCCCGAGGTGCTCGCTGGCGATCTTCTCCTGCAGCTTGAGGATGCCGTGCAGCAGCGCCTCCGGTCGAGGTGGGCAGCCCGGCACGTAGACGTCCACCGGGATGATCTCGTCCACTCCCTTGGTCACCGAGTAGGAGTCCCA
>JAJZTN010000124.1 GCA_021848885.1 Actinomycetes bacterium | reverse complement strand
GGTGGCCCGCAGGCGCTCGTCGAGGCGGTCACCGCCGCCAACACCGCACGCCACGCCTACGAGCTGTGGGAGCAGGCCGGGCTGGTCGAGCCGGCGGGTGAGGCGCTGTGCCGGCGGGTGCAGAGCGTGCTGGAGCGCTTCTGCGACGGCAGGCTGCGTGCCGAGGTCGTCATGGTCGACCCGCACGGGCGCGCCCGCGTCGCCGGTACGCCGGGGGCCCCGGCATGACACCGGTCACCGTCATCGGCCTCGACGGGCGGGCGCTGAGCCCGTGGGCCAGCCAGCGGCTCGCCGCCGCCACGCTCGTCGTGGGTGCGCCCCGCCACCTGGACGCGGTCGCGGTCCCGCCCCGCGCGCGCCGGCACGAGCTCGCCGACCTCGCGGCCGGCCTCGCCGCGATCCGCGAGCACTCCGGTCCGGTCGTGGTTCTCGCCTCGGGGGACCCCGGCTTCTTCGGCATCCTCCGGGTGCTGCGCGCCGAGGGCCTCGACGTCGAGGTGGCACCGGCGGTGTCCTCGGTGTCGGCGGCCTTCGCCCTCGCCGGGGTGAGCTGGGACGACGCGGTGGTCGTCAGCGCGCACGGGCGTGGGCTCTCCCGCGCGCTCAACGCCTGCCGCGCCCTGCCGAAGGTCGCCGTGCTGACCGGGCCGGGCGGCGGTCCGGCGCAGCTGGGGGCGGGGCTGCACGGCTGGCCGCGACGCCTCGTCGTGGTCGAGCGGGTCGGCACCACCGAGCAGCGGGTCAGCGAGTGCACGCCCGAGCAGGCCGGTGCCCGGGAGTGGGACGAGCCCAACGTCGTACTGTCGCTGGCCCCCGGGGCGGGGCAGCGGGGATGGGTGTGGCCCGCCCGCCAGGTGCCGGCGGGGTGGGGCTTGGGCGAAGAGCGGTTCGAGCACCGCGACTCGATGGTGAGCAAGTCCGAGGTCCGCGCGAGCGTGCTCGCGGTGCTCGGCCCGGGCCTGGGTGACCTGGTGTGGGACATCGGGTGCGGCAGCGGTTCGGTCGGGGTCGAGTGCGCCAGGTTCGCAGCCGCCGTCGTGGCCGTCGACCGTGACCGCGAGCAGTGCGAGCGGGCCCGGCGCAACGCGGCCGCGCACGGCGTCGAGGTGCGAGTCCTGCCCGGTGAGGCGCCCGAGGTGCTGGGGGTGCTGCCCGCACCCGACGCGGTCTTCGTGGGCGGCGGCGGGGTCGCCACCGTGGCGGCGGCCGCGGACCGCGGGCCTCGCGCGATCGCCGTCGCGCTGGCGGCCGTGGACCGCGTCGCGGCGGTGCGCGACGCGCTGCGGGAGCGGGGCTACGCCGTCGAGGGGACCCAGCTGCTCGCCGCGCGGTTGAGCGACCTGCCTGACGGCAGCTGGCGGCTGGCGGCGACCAATCCCGTCTTCCTGGTCTGGGGGCGCCGGTGAGCACCGCCCTGGTCACGGCCACGAGGGCCGGGCGCGCCGCCGCCGAACACATCGCGCGCTGCTGGCCTGACACCCGCCACTACCCGCTGGTCGACCTGGCCCGGGCGTGGCGGGAGTGCGACGCGCTCGTGTGCTTCCTGGCCGTGGGCGCCACGGTGCGGCTGGTCGCCCCGCTGCTGTCGGGCAAGGCGAGTGACCCGGGGGTGGTCTGCGTCGACGAGGCGCGTCGTTTCGCCGTCGCGGTGCTCGGCGGGCACGCCGGCGGGGCGAACGCGCTGGCAGACCGGGTGGCGCAGATCCTCGGTGCCGTGCCCGTGGTGACCACCGCGACGGAGGCGACCGGCAACGCCGCGCTGGACAGCATCGGGTGGCCCGTCGAGGGTGATGTCGCGGCCGTGACCCGGGCGATGCTGGACGGTGAGCGGGTCACGCTCAGCTCCGAGCATGTCTGGCCGCTGCTGCCTCTGCCGGTCACCCGCAGCGACACCCCCGTGCCACCGGCGGTCGTGGTGACCGACCGGCTCGCCACCCTCGGTGGACCGAGCGTGCTGCTGCGCCCGCCGAGCCTGGTCGTGGGCGTCGGCGGAAGCGCAGGTGTCGGGTCCCAGGAGGTCCTGGCGCTGCTCGAGGACGCCCTGGCCCAAGCGGGCCTGGCGCGGGGGTCGATCGCGCACCTCGCCACGGTCTCGGCCAAGGCCAGCGAGCCGGGGATCGTCGAGGCCGCCCGCGCGCTCGGCGTCCCGTTGCGCAGCTACCCCCCACAGCGGCTGGCCCAGGTCGCAGTCCCGAACCCGAGCGAGGTCGTGCGTGGCGCCGTCGGCACCCCCAGCGTCGCCGAGGCGGCCGCGCTGGCCGAGGGCGGGGAGCTCGTCGTGTCGAAACAGAAGTCGGCGATGGCCACCGTCGCAGTGGCCCGGCTGCGGGCCCGGGGCCGGCTCGCGATCATCGGGATCGGCCCCGGCGCACGCGACCTCATCACCCCCCGTGCGGTCGAGGAGCTGCGCCGCGCCAGCCACGTCGTGGGGCTCGACCAGTACGTCGACCAGGTCCGCGACCTGCTGCGCCCGGGCACCGAGGTCCTCGAGTCCGGTCTGGGCGCCGAGCAGGAGCGGGCGCGCACCGCGGTGGAGCTGGCCCGGCGGGGGCACGCCGTCGCGCTTGTCGGCAGCGGTGACGCCGGTGTCTACGCCATGGCCAGCCCGGCGCTTGAGCTGGCCGATGACACCTTTGACGTCGTCGGGGTCCCCGGCGTCACGGCGATGCTGGCCGCCGCGGCGCTGCTGGGTGCACCCCTGGGGCACGACCACTGCGCGATATCGCTGTCGGACCTGCACACCCCGTGGCAGGTCATCCAGGCACGCGTGCGGGCCGCCGCCGAGGCCGACCTGGTCGTGGCGTTCTACAACCCGCGCTCACGCGGGCGGGACTGGCAGCTGCCCGAGGCCCTCGGCATCCTTCGCGGGCACCGCCGGGCGGGCACCCCGGTCGGTGTCGTCACCGACGCGTCGCGGGCCGGGCAGCAGGTGCTGGTCAGCACCCTCGCCGAGGTCGACCTCGAGGGTGTCGGGATGAGCAGTCTCGTCATCGTCGGCTCCTCGCAGAGCCGGGTGGTCGCGGGCCGGTTCCTCACCCCGAGGGGGTACACGTGGGCGCACTGAGCTTCGCGGTGAGCGTGCGGTGCCAGGGCTGCGGGGCCTGCCTGCTCACCTGCCCGCAGCATGCGATCCGTCCCGGCCCGAGCGGGTGGCTCCTCGTGCTGGCCGAGCGCTGCACCGGCTGCGGGGAGTGCGTCGAGGTGTGCCCGGTCGACGCGGTTGAGGAGGTGGCGGGGTGAGCGAGGCGGCGGTGCGCGTCGGGGGGTGGACACGCGCCGAACGGGCGCGCATCAGTGGCATCGTCGCCGTCATCGCCGCCCTGCACGTGATCGGCTGGTCGCTCTACCTGTCCTACGCGCACGGCCTCGCCGGAGCCGGGGCGTTCGCGGGGGCCGGGACGCTGGCCTACAGCCTCGGCATCCGGCACGCCTTCGACGCCGACCACATCGCGGCGATCGATGACACCACCCGGCTGATGATGCAGCGGGGCCGCCGCCCGGTGGGTGTCGGGTTCTTCTTCGCCCTCGGCCACTCGACGGTGGTGCTCACCCTCGCCCTCGTCGTGGCCGCCGCGGCCGGTGCGGCGGGGCCCAGCGTGGCGACCCTGCGGCACGTCGGCGGGACGGTCTCCCAGGTGATCGCGATGGCGTTCCTGCTGCTCGTCGCGGTGCTCAACGCCCTCGTGCTCCTCGGCGTGCTTCGGCTGTGGCGCCGGGTGGCCCGCGGTGAGCTCAGCGCCGGGGAGCTGGACCTGCTGCTGGTCAACCAGGGCCTGCTCAACCGGATCCTCGGACCCCGGGCGCGCAGCCTCATCCGCTCGTCGTGGCACATGTACCCGGTCGGCATCCTCTTCGGCCTCGGCCTGGAGACCGCCAGCGAGATAACGCTGCTGGCACTGTCGGCGAGCACCGCGTCGGCGGGCGGGCTGCCCGTGCTCGCGGTGCTCACCCTGCCGGTGCTCTTCGCCGCCGGGATGACCGGCTTCGACACGGCCGACAGCCTGCTGATGTCGCGGGCGTACTCCTGGGCGCACCGCGCCCCGGTGCGCCGGCTGTACTACAACGCCGCCACGACCGCGATGACGGTCTTAGTGGCGGCGTTCATCGGCAGCGTGTACCTGGCCGGGCTCACCGTGGAGGCGACCGGCGCCGGTGGGGTGCTGGCGTCCTACGCCGGCCTGTCCGGGCACTTCGAGGTGCTCGGCTACCTCATCGTGGGGCTCTTCGTGGCCGCGTGGTGCGTGGCGGCCGCGGGCTGGCGGCTGTCCGGTATGCACAGGAGGTACGGCCAGTGAGGATGATCCACCCGATCGAGGCACGCTCGTACGACGTCCTGCGCGCCCGGGTCGACACAACGGCCCTGCCCGCGCTGACCCGTGCGGTGCTCGAGCGCGTCATCCACGCCAGCGCGGACATCGGCTACCTCGACGACCTGCTCGTGTCGGGCGAGGCCGACCTGGCCGTGGCGGCTCGCGCGCTGCGAGCTGGTGCCCCGGTGGTGACCGATGCCCGGATGGTCGCGGCCGGCATCACCAGCATCACCTGCGTGTGTCGGATCGGGGACGCCCTCGCGCACGACGGGCTCACCCGCAGCGCCGCCGCGATCCGGATGGCCTACGAGGAGGTCGGTGCCGGGGCGGTCTGGGCGATCGGCAACGCCCCGACCGCGCTTGAGGAGCTGCTGCGTCTTGACGCCCGCCCGGTGCTTGTCGTCGGGGTCCCCGTCGGGTTCATCGGGGCGGTCGAGGCGAAGCGGGCCCTGCGCGAGCGTGGCCTGCCCTCGGTGACGAACCTCAGCGAGAAGGGCGGGTCCGCGGTCGCGGCGGCCGTCGTCAACGCCCTGCTGTACGCGGAGCTGTCATGACCGCGATGCTCGTGGTCGGGCACGGCACCCGCGACGCGGCCGGGGTGGAGGGCTTCACCGCGCTGGTCGACCTGGTGGCGGCGCGCGCGGGCGTTGCCGTGGCCGGTGGGTTCATCGAGCTCTCCCCGCCGCCGCTGCGCGAGGTGGTCGCCGGGCTCGTGGCAGCCGGGCACCGGCACCTGGGGGTGGTGCCGCTCATGCTCGTCGCCGCCGGGCACGCCAAGGGCGACATCCCTGCCGCGCTGGCCCGCGAGGTGTCCCGCCATGCCGGCCTGACCTACTCCTACGGTCGCCCTCTCGGGCCGCACCCGGTGCTGCTCGACCTGCTCGACGAGCGCCTGTCGGCCGTGCTCGACGCCTCCGAGCGGGCCGCCTGCACCGTCGTGCTCGTTGGGCGGGGCTCGTCGGACCCCGACGCCAACGCCGAGCACGTCAAGGTCGCCCGCCTGTTGTGGGAGCGCGGGGGCCTCGGGGGCATCGAGCCGGCGTTCATCAGCCTCGCCAAACCGGGCGTTCCCGCGGCCCTCGAGCGGGCGCGGCTGCTGGGGGCCCGGCGGGTCGTCGTGCTGCCGTACTTCCTCTTCGCCGGCGTGCTGCCGACGAGGACGGCCGTTCAGGCGCAGCAGTGGGCGAGGGGGCACCCGCAGGTCGACGTACGCGTCGCCGATGTCATCGGCCCGGCACCGGCGCTGGCGGAGCTGACGCTGGCGCGCTACCGGGAGGCGCTGGACGGGGACATCCGGATGAACTGCGACACCTGCCTCTACCGGGTCGGGTTGCCCGGCCACGAGCACCGCGTCGGGGCCGCCCAGCACCCGCACGACCACCCCGACGACCGCGCGCACCCGCACTCTCATCCCGGGCCTGCCTCTCGGGCCCCCGGAGCGTCCGAGTGAACCGTTACCCACTCTTCCTCGACCTCGCCGGGCGCCGCGTCGTGGTCGTCGGTGGCGGCGCGGTGGCGACCCGCCGGATCGGGCGCCTCGTCGAGTCCGGGGCCGACATCGTCGTGGTCTCCCCTTCGACGAGCGACGAGCTGGGTTCGCTCGCCCAGCGGGGGGCGCTGCGGTGGCTGGCGCGGCGCTACGAGACCGGCGACCTCGACGGCGCGATGCTCGTGCTGGCCTGCACAGGTGATCCCGACGTGGACCGGACGATCGCCGAGGACGCGGCCGCCTCCAGGGTGTGGTGCGCGCGGGCCGATGACGCGGGCTCCTCGCCCGCCTGGGTTCCCGCGGTCGGGGTGATGGGCGAGCTCACCGTCGCGGTGAGCGCCGGAGGAGACCCGCGCCGCGCGAGCGGCGTACGTGACGGGATCGTCGCGGCGTTGCGGGCCGGGGATCTGCATGCCCGCAGTGGCAGGACTGGCGGCGGGGAGGTGGTGCTCGTGGGCGGCGGACCCGGCGATCCCGACCTGCTGACGTTGGCCGGCTACCGGGCGCTGCTGGAGGCCGACGTCGTGGTGAGCGACCGGCTCGGCCCGACGCAGCTGCTTGCCGGGCTGCCGGCGGATGTGGAGGTCCTCGACGTCGGCAAGACCCCACACGGCCCGGCGGCACGCCAGGACGACATCAACGCCTTGCTCGTCACCCGAGCCCGCGCGGGCAAGCGGGTGGTGCGGCTCAAGGGCGGGGACGCCTTCGTCTACGGCCGTGGCGGTGAGGAGGTCGCCGCGTGCGTGGCGGCAGGCGTCCCGGTGCGGGTCATCCCGGGCGTCAGCAGCGTCACCGCGGCACCCGGGCTCGCCGGCATCCCGCTGACACATCGGGGCATGACGCAGCACTTCGTCGTCGCCTCCGGGCATGTGCCACCGGGGGACCCCCGCTGCACGGTCGACTGGCGCGCACTTGCCGCAAGCAACGGGACACTCGTCCTGATCATGGCGGTGGCCAACCGCGGGACGATCGCGGCCGAGCTCATCGCGGGGGGCCGCAACAGGGCCACCCCGGTGGCCGTCATCGAGAACGCCTCAACCCGCCAGCAGCGCCTGGCCATCACGACGCTCGAGGGCATCGCCGCCGAGCCGATCACCCCCCCGGCGATCATCGTCGTCGGCGACGTCGTCGAGCTCGCCTCGATGCAGACCCAGCAGGCTCAGCCATGACGGGCGAGGCGGGGCGCCTGCAGGATCCGCCTTCCTGGCCACGGCCGGTGCCCCTCGTCGGTGACGCCACGTCGGCGCGCGAACGTGCCGCCGACCCGTCGGGCTGGGCCCTTGCCCCCCAGACCCGTGAGGCGCTCTACGAGGTGATCGACGCGCGCCGCGACGTGCGCCGATTCCGCCCGGACTCGGTGCCAGGCGACGTGCTCCGCCGGGTGCTGACCGCCGCCCACCACGGCCCGTCGGTCGGGCACAGCCAACCCTGGCGCTTCCTGGTCGTCACCGATCCGCGCATCCGCGAGCGTGCGGCGCTGCTGGCTGACCGCGAGCGCATGCGTCAGGCCGACTTGCTCGAGCCCGATGCGGCCAGGCGGCTGCTGGACCTGCAGCTGGAAGGGATCCGCGAGGCACCCCTGGGGGTCCTCGTGTGCTGCGACCGCCGAACCCCGCCGGCCGGGGTGCTCGGTCGTGCCACGTTCCCCGACGCGGACCTGTGGAGCTGCGCGTGCGCCATCGAGAACATGTGGCTGGCGGCGCGCGCCGAAGGGCTCGGCCTGGGCTGGGTGACCCTGTTCCGTCCTGAGGACCTCGCCACCCTGCTCGACCTGCCGGACGGCGTGGCGACCCTTGGCTGGCTGTGCCTGGGCTGGCCCGACGAGCGGCCCCCGGAGCCGGGGCTCGTCCGCGCGGGATGGTCCCGGCGGCTGCCGCTGGAGGAGGTCGTGCTGGACAACCGGTGGCCCGGCGACTCCTCGGGCCCGGCTCGCCCGGTGTCCCACCTGCGTGCCCCCGGCCCTGCCCGT
>JAJZTN010000123.1 GCA_021848885.1 Actinomycetes bacterium | reverse complement strand
TGCGGGCCGAGCGGGGCCCGTCGACCGCCCGGATCGAGGACCTGGACGGATGAGGTACCCGCGGCGCGGGGGGCGGCGTCGGCGGGGGTGCGGCGGCGGGGGGTGGCGGGGCGCGGGTGCCGGGCGGGGGTGGCGCGTCGGCGGGCGCGGGGTGCGGGTGCGGGGCGCGGGTGCCGGGCGCGGGTGGCGCGTCGGCGGGCGCGGGGTGCGGGTGCCGGGCGCGGTGTCACATCAGCCCCACATGCCCCAGGTGTCACCGAGTTGTGATGGCGGGCCGACAACGGCCGCGACGGGCACGGAGTCCGGTCGATCGCTGCTTTGCACGGCGTACCAACGCTTCAGCGCCCGATTTGGGCCGATCTGACGTTAGTACGCCGTGCAAAGCTCGGCATCGACTCGGCTAAAGCGTCACATCAGCCCCACGAACCCCACGCGTCACTGAGTTGTGGGCGCGCCGGGGCCGGGGCGCCGGGGGTCGGGTCTCGGGGCGGGTCCCAGCGGCGCGGTCTCGGAGGCTCGGGGCGGGGCCAGCGGCGCCGGGGCAGGGGTGCCGGGTCGGGTCTCGGGGTCTGGCCCGGCAGTAGGGCTTGGGGTCGGTGGCGCGGCCCTCCCCATCCACCGCTGGTGGCATGGAAGCCTTTGTGCACAAGGGGTTTAGGCCCGGTGAGTGTGTCAGACCCAGGTCCTAGGGTGGGGTCATGTCAGAGGCGCTCGAACTTCCCGCGCACCCCTTGCTGGAAGGGCTGATCCTGGCTGAGGCGGGTCTCGACGCCGCGGCTGGTCACGGTGCCAGGCGTGTCTGGCAGCTCAGCACGGCCGATACTGGCGCGGCCCTGGTCCGGGTTCGGGCCTTGGCCGCCCGGCTCGCCGCAGTCGAGACCGCGCTGGTGGCCCACGCCGAGGCGGTGGCCGCCAGCGAGGAGCTCGGCTCGAGCAGCATGGCGCGGTGGCTGTCCGCCCGGCTGGGTGTGACGCTGACCGAGGCCAACCAGATGGCCCGAGACGCCGAGCTGTTCACCCGCCAACCGCGAGCGACCCGTCTGCTGGCGCAGGGGCGGGTCGGCGTGGACCACGCGCGGGTGCTGGCCCAGGCGCTGGATGCCATCGACGCTCTGGAGGGTGTCGACGACGAGGTTCGCGAGCAGGCTGCCGGATTCCTCGACGATCAGGCGGTGCTCTTGACCCCGCGCG
This sequence comes from Actinomycetes bacterium, assembly GCA_021848885.1. Classification (GTDB taxonomy): domain Bacteria; phylum Actinomycetota; class Actinomycetes; order JAJZTN01; family JAJZTN01; genus JAJZTN01. The sequence goes on along the minus strand of JAJZTN010000123.1, from coordinate 6,672 downwards.
AGCTGAGCCGCGCGGCCACACATCTGATCGAGACACTCACCGTGCGGCCCAGCTCCGACGACCCGAACGAGGCGCAGGCAGTGGCGCGAGAGGCCGATCGGCTGCCCGAGGACCGCTGGATCCGGGTCTTGACGGCCGCTGACGGCACCTCTTCTGGGCGCTGGCGCGGGCTGGACCCGATTGGCACGGCGGCGCTCGTGGCGTTCCTGCACCATGCGGGCGCCCGCCCGGCGGGTGCCGAGGGGGTCCAAGCAGCTGACGCCTCGCGCGACGCCCAGGCTCCTGCCGACGCGTCCGCAGCCGACGCCTCGCGCGACGGCAAGGCTCCTGCCGGCGCGTCCGTGACTGACACGCGCAACCGAGCACAGCGCCAGCTCGACGCGTTCAGCACACTGGTGCGCCTCGCGCTGAGCGCCGCTGAGCCCCAGGGACGGGACGGCGCCAGGCGACCCCTACTCGTCGTGACGGCCGACTACGACGTGCTGTCCCGCCGGCTCCGGCGAGGGGTCCTGGAGACCGGCCAACCGATCCCGGACCACATGCTGCGTCGGGTCGCCTGCGATGCCGAGGTTCTGCCCGCCGTGCTCGGGGGAGCCTCTGTGGCCATCGACCTTGGTCGCACCCAACGGCTCTTCACCTCCGCGCAACGGCGGGCACTGCAGCTTCGTGACGGTGGCTGCACCTTCCCCGGCTGCTCGGCCTCGCCTCGGCAGTGCGAGGCGCACCATATGGAGCACTGGGAGAGTGGGGGGCTGACCAACCTCGACAACGGTGCCCTGGTGTGCGACTACCACCACGATCGGGCGCACCGGGAGGGCTGGACCGCTCGGCTCGCTTCCAACGGGCACGTGGGGTGGGCGCCCCCGGCCGCGATCGACCCCTCGCGGCGGATCCGGCAGCACCATCGCTACCGGCTCGCCGCACTGGGGCGATCCCGGACCTGAGGTCGGCCTGGCGCTGTCCCCGCGCCGGGCCACCCCGGGCCACCCCGGGTCACCCCGTGCCACCCCGGGCCACCCCGGGCCACCCCGCGGCACGCCGGGGTCCCCCGCTCAGCCCTCCGCCGAGCCTGCCTCACCGTCGCGCGGCCGGCCCTCGGGACCGCCAGCGAGGAACTCGTCGGCGTCGACGATGCGGTAGGCGTAGCCCTGTTCGGCCAGGAAGCGCTGCCGGTGCGCGGCGAGCTCCTGGTCGGAGGTGTCGCGCGACACCACGGCGTAGAACCGCGCGGTCCGGCCGTCCGCCTTGGGGCGCAGCACCCGGCCCAGCCGCTGGGCCTCCTCCTGGCGGGAACCGAAGGTGCCCGACACCTGGATCGCGACCGAGGCCTCGGGCAGGTCGATGGAGAAGTTGGCCACCTTGGACACCACCAGCGTGCTGATCTGCCCGACCCGGAAGGCCTCGAAGAGCCGCTCCCGCTCGGCCACCGAGGTCTCGCCCTTCACCACCGGGGCTCCGATGTGCTCGGCGAGCTCGTCGAGCTGGTCGATGTACTGACCGATGACCAGCGTCGGCTCCCCGGCGTGGGCCGCGACGATCCGCTCCACCACCCGGTTCTTGGTGTCGGAGGTGGCTGCGAGCCGGTAGCGGTCCTCCGGCTCGGCCGTGGCGTAGAGCATCCGCTCCCGCTCCGAGAGGGTGACCCGCACCTCGACGCAGTCGGCCGGCGCGATATAGCCCTGCGACTCGATCTCCTTCCACGGTGCGTCGTAGCGTTTCGGCCCGATGAGGGAGAAGACGTCGCCTTCCCGGCCGTCCTCGCGCACCAGCGTCGCGGTCAGCCCGAGCCGACGGCGGGCCTGGATGTCGGCGGTGAACCGGAAGATCGGGGCGGGCAGCAGGTGCACCTCGTCGTAGATGACCAGACCCCAGTCCCTGGCGTCGAAGAGCTCGAGGTGGCCGTAGACGCCCTTGCGTCTTGTGGTCATCACCTGGTACGTCGCGATGGTTACCGGGCGGATCTGCTTGCGCGCCCCGGAGTACTCGCCGATCTCATCCTCGGTCAGCGACGTACGGCGCAGCAGCTCGCTTCGCCACTGCCGGGCGCTGACCGTGTTGGTCACCAGGATGAGCGTCGTAGCCCCAGCGCGGGCCATCGCCGCGGCACCCACCAGGGTCTTGCCGGCCCCGCAGGGCAGCACGACAACGCCGGACCCGCCGTGCCAGAAGCCCTCGACCGCCTCGTGCTGGTAGGCCCGAAGCGACCAGCCCTGCTCGCGCAGCTCGATCGGGTGCGCCTCGCCGTCGACGTAGCCGGCGTGGTCCTCGGCCGGCCAGCCCAGCCTGAGCAGCACCTGCTTGAGCGCGCCCCGCTCGCTGGGGTGCACCGCGACCGTGTCGGAGTCGACCCGTTCGCCCACCAGCGGGGCGACCCGCCTGGAGCGCAGCACCTCCTCGAGGACCGCCCGGTCGCTGCTGACCAGCACCAGGCCGTGCACGGGGTGCTTGTCCAGGCGCAGGCGCCCGTAGCGGTCCATGGTGTCGGCGATATCGACGAGCAGGGCGTGCGGCACCGGGTAGCGCGACCAGCGCAGCAGCGCGTCGACGACCCCCTCGGCGTCGTGGCCCGCGGCACGGGCGTTCCACAGCCCGAGCGGGGTGATCCGGTAGGTGTGCACGTGCTCGGGGGAGCGCTCCAGCTCGGCGAACGGCGCGATCTCCCGGCGGCAGGCGACCGCAGACGGGTGGTCGACCTCCAGCAGCAGAGTCTTGTCGCTCTGCACGATGAGGGGTCCGTCGCTCACGTGGGGCCTTCCCGGTCGGGTGAACCTCCATTGTCGACCCCGTGTGGCCCGGGGCTTGCCGCGTAGGGTTGCGCGCATGCTCGCGCGCGAGATCGCCGAGGAGTACCCGATCGTCGACGTGGACTCCGACGCATTGGAGGCGGCCCGGATCATGGCCGAGCGCGGGCTGCCCGGGATCGTGGTGTGCCACGGATCCCCGCCCCGCCCGGTCGCGGTGCTGCCGGGGGCCCGGGTGATCGGCGCGATCATCCCGCGCTACGTGCAGGACGACCCGTCGCTGGCCCGCGTGCTCGATGAGCGGGACGCCGAGACGAGCCTGCGCCAGCTGCGTGGGCGCACAGTGCGCGACCTGCTCGACGAGCACCGCGAGGAGATCCCGGTGGCCGACGGCGGCGACCAGGTGATGGAGATCGCCGCTCTCATGGCGAGGTTACGGACCCCGCTGGTGGCCGTCGTGGAGGGCGAAGAGCTGCTCGGGGTGATCACCGTGGCCCGCCTGCTCGAGCTGATCCTCCCACCGGCATGACGAGCTGGGTTGCCGTCGCCGTCTTCGTCGGCGCCTATGTGCTGATCGCCACCGAGCGGGTCAACCGGGTCGCCGCGGCCCTCGGCGGTGCGGCGTTCGTGCTGGGACTTGGCATCGTCGGTCCGGCTGACGCGTTCTTCTCCGAACGGACCGGCATCGACTGGAACGTCGTCTTCCTGCTGCTCGGCATGATGATCATCGTCGGGGTGGTCAAGGAGACCGGGCTGTTCGAGTACCTCGCGATATGGGCCAGCAAGCGGGCTCGTGGCCGGCCTTACCGGGTCATGGTGCTGCTCGCGCTCATCACCGCGCTGGCCTCGGCGGCCCTTGACAACGTCACCACGGTGCTGCTGGTGGCCCCGGTCACGCTGCTGGTGTGCGACCGGCTGGGGGTCCCCCCGGTGCCCTACCTGATCGCCGAGGCCCTGGCGTCCAACATCGGCGGCACCGCGACACTCATCGGCGACCCGCCCAACATCATCATCGCGGCTCGCTCTGGGTTGTCCTTCAACGACTTCCTGGCCAACCTCGCCCCGCTCATCGTGGTCATCCTCGTGGTCTTCCTGGTGATGGCCCGCTGGATGTTCCGGCACGCCTTCGTCGCGGACCCGGCGAATGCGGAGGAGGTCATGAAGCTCAACGAGCGCGAGGCGATCCGCGACACCGGCCTGCTGGTGCGCAGCCTGGTGGTGCTTGCCGCCGTGCTGGCCGGCTTCACGCTGCACTCCGCGTTGCACCTGGAGCCCTCGGTGGTGGCGCTGATCGGCGCCGGCGTGCTCGTGGCGATCTCCCGGATGCGGCCCTCGGCGTACCTCGTCGATGTCGAGTGGGAGACGCTGGTCTTCTTCATGGGCCTTTTCGTCATGGTCGGCGCGCTGGTCAAGGTCGGCGCGATCGCCCGGCTGGCCAGCGTCGTCACCGACGTGACCGGCGGGCACCTGCTGGCCGCGGCAATGCTGCTGGTGCTCGCCAGCGCGTTGCTGTCCGGGCTGGTGGACAACATCCCCTACGTGGCGACGATGACCCCCATCGTGGGTCAGATGGTCCAGTCCGCGGGCGGTCTGGCCGCCGGTGGCGTGCTGTGGTGGTCGCTGGCCCTGGGAGCCGACCTGGGCGGCAACGCCACGGCGATCGGCGCCAGCGCGAACGTCGTCATCCTCGGCATCGCCAAGCGCAACGGCACGCCCATCCGGTTCTGGGAGTTCACCAAGTACGGCGCCCTGGTGGCAGCGGTCTCGGTCGCGATGAGCGCCGGCTACCTGTGGCTGCGCTATTTCGTGCTGGCTGGGGCCTGACCGCTCAGCCGGCGTCGGCGCTGCCCGGCTCGACCGGGGAGGCGGCTGGGGAGGCGGCTGGAGTCGCCTCGCCCACCTCCGGCTGGGCCGGGGCGATCGCGGTGATCCGGTGCACCGCGAAGCCGCGCACGCGTTGGCGCAGGTGGTCGAAACCCGACAGCTGCCCACCGTCGACGCGCACCGGGTCCACCAACCGGGTGCGCGAGACCCCCTCGTTATCGGCGTAGCCGATCCAGACCGAGGAACCGGTGCGCACCGCCGAGCGCAGCATGGCCAGTGCCTCGATCGGGTTGGTGGGCACCAGGCCGACACCGCCGGCCTGGGCCGGGCCGCGGCCGGGTGCCCGGTCCGCGCTGCGGATCGCCCGCACGGTGGCCGCGACAACTGCCGCGGAGGGCTCGCTCGGGCCGCTCGAGACCGGCAGGCGCGCCGGCTCGGGCGCCCGGCGCGCATCGGGGTGGGCCAGCAGCGCCACGCCGTCGGCGGACTCCGCGGCCGGGGCGTGCCCGAGGGCGCGCAGCCGTTCGAGCAGTACCTCGGGGGCCACTGTGCTGACCAGCACGGTCGGGGCCAGCCGGCGCAGCCCGAGCGCACCCGCCCGGCGGTCGCTGAGCAGCTCGGTGAGCACCGCCTCGTCGTCGCAGCGCAGGTACGCCGCACTGACCCCGACCCGCAGCCGGCCGTGCCGGCGGGCGACATCGTCGACCAGGTAGCCCAGCGGCTGTGGGACCGGGGTGCGCGACACCGCGGCGAGGAAGGCGTGCATGTCGGTGCCGCTGCGCCCGGCGTCCAGGGCCCGACGCAGTGAGGCCTCGGTGAAGCGGTAGACCGTGGCCCCGCCCGTGGACTCCACCTCGGCCAGCAGGGACAGCTCGCGGGCCAAGTCGGGGGTCAGCGGCCCGGGTGCCACGGCGGTCAGGTCAGCCTGCAGCAGGACGTGGTCGACCGGGGCCGGCAGCAACGCACCCAGCCGTGCCACGGCCGCCTGCTCGTCCCCGTCGAGCAGGGCCCTGGCATGCCCGGCCAGTGCGCCCAGCCCGGTCAGGCCGAGCTGCTCGGCCTCGCGAAGCGTCGCGTCGACGAGATCCTCGCGTGCGCGGCCGCCGCGGTGCGGGGCGCGCCACTCCAGCACGGCGTGCACGGCCCGCGGCCGCGGTGCGGCCCCGGGTGCGGCTTCGGCGAGCAGGTCGAGGGTGGCCCGGCGCAGCCCGGGGGCCGCCGGGCGGGCCAGCCCTGGTCCCAGCGCGCTCAGCGTCCGGCCGCGCTCGTCACGCTCCCCGACCAGGGCCGCGACCCGATCGCTGGCCAGCCAGGCCCGGACCAGCTCGACCCAGCGCCGCGCCATCGGGCGGGTCACCCAGGTGTCGAAGGCGCCCGTCGGTCGCCACACCTGCTGCTCCTGGTCGCGGGCCAGCAGCCCCGTGGCCAGCGCGACCTCCAGCAGCACGGCGGTGCTGGCCTCGTCGCGGTCGACCTGCGCGCCGGCCCGGCGCAGGTCGCGCACCCCCAGGCCGCCGGAACGCAGCACGCCCGGGGCGTCGTAACCCCACGCCTCGAGCAGGTCCCCCACCGCGCGGACCGTCGCGGCGGCAGCCGCGGCGGCGGTGCGCTGCACCAGCGCCAGCTCATGCCGGGTGCTGACCAGCTCGGGTGGGCTGGCCCGCACCTGCGCGTGCACCCGCCCGCCGCGCAGCCACACCCCGACCTCGCGGGGCAGCACCACGCTGCCCTCCTCGGTGGCGACGAGCAGCCCCCGAGCGAGCAGCCAGTCGACCGGGGTGCGGGCGGTGCTGACCCGCACGTCTCGGTGCGCGTCGGCCACTCGCCCGACCGGCGGACCCCACGTCAGCCGCTCGAGCACGGCCCTGGCCTCGGCCGGTGCCCCCTCCAGCAGCGCGGCGACGTCCTGGCCGCGGGAGAGCAGCTCGCCGACCTGACGGGCCGCGGCCACCGGGTCACCGGTGCCCGGAAGAGCGAGGTCTGCCAGCAGCCCGGCGAGCCGGCTCGGGCCGTAGGACGTCAGAGCGGTGGCCGCCGAGGGGCCCAGGCCAGCCGGTTCGGGCAGCAGCGAGCGGACCGCCCGGACCAGGTGCAGGGCATCGTCGGG
>JAJZTN010000122.1 GCA_021848885.1 Actinomycetes bacterium | reverse complement strand
GATAGCTGCGCCTCGCCGCTGCCGCGCCGCACCCGCCCGGAGCCTGCCCCGGCGCCGGACCGGGCGGAGGACCCGCGGGAAGCCCCGCGACCGGTCTCGCGACCTGTCCCGCGACCCGCTGAGCCGGCGGATCCGCCCGCATCGGAGCGCCGGCTGGCGAGGCGGGCCGCGGCCAGGGCCCGCCGGGCGAGCTCGAGCCCTTCTGCTTCACCCGCACCCGCACCCGCACCGCCCGCACCCGCACCCGCACCGCCCGCACCCGCACCGCCCGCACCCGCACCGCCCGCACCCGCACCCGCACCCGCGGTGCCGCCCCGACCGTCGCTCACCGCACCCTCCGGACCTCACCGGCGCAGACGTCGACCCGAGCGCCATCCAGTGCCTCGGGAACATCCTCGGGCACCGCCGCGGTCACCAGCACCTGCTCGGCCTTGGCCACCAGGTCGGCCAGGCGCGCCCGGCGGGATGTGTCCAGCTCGGCGAAGACGTCGTCGAGGACGAGCACCGGCTGGTCGCCGCCGGACTCGGTGCTCAACAGCTCGAAGGCGGCCAGCCGCAGCGACAGCGCCAGCGACCAGGACTCACCGTGGCTGGCGTAGCCCTTCGCCGGGAACTCCCCGAGGCGCAGCAGCACGTCGTCACGATGCGGGCCGACAAGGCACAGGCCGCGCTCGAGCTCCTCCCGGCGCCGCTGCGCCATCGCCGCCTGCAACGCGGCGGCCAGCACGTGCCGGTCGCTGGTGAGCTCCACCTGCTCGCCCAGCGAGCTGCGGTAGCCCATGGCCACCGGGGCTGGGCCCGGGTCCCGGGACAGCTCCCGGTAGCTGCGCCGGACCAGCGGGTCCAGCGCGGTCACGAGGTCCAGGCGGGCCCCGAGCAGCTCGGCCCCGACCTCGGCCAGGTGCGCGTCCCACACGTCCAGGGTGCGCAGGTCCCCGCCGCCGCCGCGCATCGCCGCGCCCGCGGAGCGCAGCAGGGCGGTGCGCTGCTTGAGCACCCGGTCATAGTCGGCCCGTACGCCGGCCATCCGCGGCGTACGGGTCACCAACAGCTCGTCGAGGTAGCGGCGCCGCTCCGCCGGGTCACCCTTGACCAGGGCAAGGTCCTCGGGGGCGAACAGCACGGTGCGCAGCAGCCCCAGGATCTCTCGCGGACGAGGCACCGGGGCGCGGTTGACCCGGGCCCGGTTCGCCTTGCCCGGGGTCAGCTCGAGCTCGATCAGGGTGGAGCGTCGCTCGCGCAGCACCGAGGCGCGCAGCACGGCACGCTCGGCTCCCTGGCGCACCAGCGGCCCATCGTGGGCGACCCGGTGCGAGCCGAGCGTGGCGAGGTAACCGACCGCTTCGACGAGGTTGGTCTTGCCCTGCCCGTTCGGACCGATGAGCGCGGTCACGCCGGGGTCGAGCGGCAGCTCGAGGGTGGGGTAGCTGCGGAAGTCGGTCAGCGACAGGTGAGCGACATGCACGACGGCACCGCCCTGCGCCGGCTCAGGAGCCTTCTGGGTGCACGGCGTGCCCGCCGAACTGGTTGCGCATCGCCGCGACCGCCTTCATCGCCGGAGAGTCATCCTGCCGGGAGGAGAACCGGGCGAAAAGCGCCGCCGAGATCGCCGGGACTGGCACCGCCGCCTCGATGGCGGCCTGCACCGTCCAGCGGCCCTCACCGGAGTCGTCGGCGACCCCGCGCAGCGCGGCCAGCTCCGGGTCGGACTGCAGGGCACGGTCGAGCAGGTCCAGCAGCCAGGACCGGATGACCGTGCCCTCCCGCCAGGACCGCACCACCCCGGCGACGTCGTGCACCAGCTCGGTGGCGGCCATCAGCTCATAGCCCTCGGCGTAGGCCTGCATCATCGCGTACTCGATGCCGTTGTGGACCATCTTGGTGAAGTGCCCGGCACCGACCGGACCGGCGTGGACGAAGCCGAAGTCTCCCGCGGGTTTGAGTGCGTCGAAGACCGGCTGAACGAGCGCGACGTGCTCGGGCTGGCCACCGCACATGAGGGCGTAGCCGTTGTGCAGGCCCCACACACCACCGGACACCCCGCAGTCGACGAACCCGATGCCCCGCCCGGCCAGCGCCTCGGCATGCTCCTGGGCATCGGTCCAGCGAGAGTTGCCGCCATCGACGATGACGTCCCCCCTCGACAGCAGCTCACCAAGAGCCTCCACGGTCGAACGGGTCGGCTGCCCGGCGGGCACCATGACCCAGACCGCCCGGGGCGCCGGCAGCGCGGCGACCAGCTCCTGCAGCGAGGCCACGTCACGCAGGTCCGGGTTGCTGTCGTAGCCAACGACGGTGTGCCCGCGCCCGCGCAGCCGCTCGCGCATGCTCGCGCCCATCTTGCCCAGACCGACCAGTCCCACGTGCATGCCCTGCTCCCTTCAGCGTGACCGTTCCCCGCGCACCACCCGAAGGTGCCCACCGCGCTCGCGAGAGACCCCGCGAGCTCGATCACCCCGCGACGCGCACAGGCATGAGCAGGTAGCGGTAGGAGTCGTCGACCGGCGCGTCCGGCCCCGAGGTGCCCGACAGCACCGCGGGCTTGGACGCGGCGGTGAAGGCTATCCGAGTGTGGCTGCCGTCGAGGGCGGCCAGACCGTCGAGCAGGTACGCCGGGTTGAACGCGATCGTGATCTCATCACCTGTCAGCACCGCCTCCAGCGCCTCCGAGGCCTGGGCCTCCTCACCGCTTCCCGCCTCCAGGGTGAGCATGCCGTCGGTGAAGGACAGCCGCACCGGGGTGTTGCGCTCGGCGACCAGGGCGACCCGCTTGACGGCCTCGACAAACGCGCTGGTCTCGACAACCGCCACCGAGCTGGACTCGCTGGGCAGCAGGCTGCGGAACTTCGGGAACTCCCCGTCGAGCAGCCGTTGCGTCGTACGCCGGCCGTTGCCCTCGAAACCGACCAGGCCATCACCGCTGGACTGGCCGGCCAGCGACACCGACACCGTCGCGGCCGTTGACAGGCTGCGCGCGGTGTCGGCCAGCGAACGGGCCGGCACCAGGGCCACCGTGCTGATCCCGCCGCGCTCGGGCACCCAGTCGATCTCTCGCACGGCCAGCCGGTAGCGATCGGTGGCGGCCAGCACGACCCGCTCCCCGTCGATCTCCACCCGGATGCCGGTCAGCACCGGCAGCGTGTCGTCTCGCCCGGCGGCCACCGACACCTGGCCCACCGCATGAGCGAACAGGTCCCCCGGCACCGTGCCGGCCACGGCGGGCATGTCCGGCAGGGCTGGGTACTCCTCGATCGGCAGGGTAAGCAGGGTGAAGCGCGTGCTGCCGCAGCTGAGCAGGACCTTGGCGTCGGAGGAGGACATCTCCACCGGGCGGGCCGGCAGAGCACGGCATATCTCGGCGAGGAGTCGCCCGGAGACCAGCGCGGAACCCGGCTCGGCGACCTCGGCCGCCACCTCGATGCGCGCGGACACCTCATAGTCGAAGGCGGACAGCTGCAGGCCCTCAGGCGTGGCCGCCACCAGCAGCCCGGCGAGCACCGGGACAGGGGGACGTTGCGGCAGGGTGCGCGCGGCCCACGCCACCGCCTCGGCGAGAACGTCGCGGTCGACGCTGAACTTCACCGGGCACCGCCTCCTGGGTCCAGATGCTGACCAGCATGTGGCAGGGAAGTTTGCCACTGCCGGCTGACGCTATCGGCCGGGCACGCATATGGGCGTGTGGACCCGGCGGGATCCCCAGTGTGGTCGGCCCCACCTCGAGCCGGTGTCATAACGGTAGCCGGTATAGCGGTGTCACTAGGTGCTGTGGATGATGTGGGTGACATCGAGTTCTCCCAGGTCAGCAGGTGTGCTCCGGCGGTTCCTGGTGTGCAGATGCTGGGGACGACCACAGTGGGAAGCGCCGTCGGGCTGGGGACAGAAGCGCGCCCGGTGAGCTTGCTGGGGACCCATCCACGTCTCAGGCACATCTCGTGCACATGTCCACAGGGTTTTCCCCAGTTGTGTACGCAAGATCGTGGGGACCTGCGAGGCGGATGAGTCAGCGTGGATGAGTCAGCGGGCCTGGTTCTTGATCCGGTTGGTCAGCTCGGTGACCTGGTTGTAGACGCTGCGCCGCTCGGCCATCAGCTGGCGAATCTTGCGCTCGGCGTGCATGACGGTGGTGTGGTCACGGCCGCCGAACTGTTGGCCGATCTTGGGCAGCGACATGTCGGTGAGCTCGCGGCACAGGTACATCGCGATCTGTCGGGCGGTGACCAGCACCCGCGAGCGGCTCGAGCCGCACAAGTCCTCCATCGACATGCCGAAGTACGCCGCGGTCTGGGCCATGATGGTCGCGGCGGTAATCTCGGGCCCGGCCGAGTCGGGGATGAGGTCGCGTAGCACGATCTCGGCGAGTGAAAGGTCCACCGGCTGGCGGTTGAGGCTGGCGAACGCGGTGACCCGGATGAGGGCGCCCTCGAGCTCGCGAATGTTGGTGGCGATCTTGCCGGCGATGTACTCCAGCACCTCCGGGGGTGCGGCCAGACCGTCCTGGGCGGCCTTCTTGCGCAAGATCGCGATGCGGGTCTCCAGCTCGGGTGGCTGCACGTCGGTTGTCAGCCCCCACTGGAACCTGTTGCGCAGGCGGTCCTCCAGGGTCACCAGCTGCTGGGGAGGCCGGTCACTGGAGATGACGATCTGCTTGTTCGCGTTGTGCAGCGTGTTGAACGTGTGGAAGAACTCCTCCTGCGTCTGCTCCTTGTTCTCCAGGAACTGGATGTCGTCGACGAGCAGGATGTCGACCTCGCGGTAGCGACGGCGGAAGGTCTCCCCCCGCCCGTCGCGGATCGAGTTGATGAAGTCGTTGGTGAACTCTTCCGAGCTGACATAGCGCACCCGAACATGCGGGTAGAGGTTCTGCGCGTAGTGCCCGATGGCGTGCAGCAGATGGGTCTTGCCCAGCCCGGAGTCGCCGTAGACGAACAGCGGGTTGTAGGCCTTGGCTGGGGCCTCGGCGACGGCGACGGCGGCCGCGTGGGCGAAACGGTTGCTCGATCCGATGACGAACGTCTCGAACAGGTAGCGGGGGTTGAGCCGGGTGGGCTCGGTCTGGCGGGCCCTGCTGTTCTCACCGGTTTGGCGGTGCTCCGGTCGCTCCGGGCGGGTCGAGATCGTGGTGGAGCCCGCGCCCTCGCCGTGCTGGCGGTGCTGGTCATGCTGGCGGTGCTGGTCATGCTCGTGGTCCCCGGTGTCATCCGGCGGCCGGGCCGGGCCGGACTCACCCGGCTCGCTGTCCGGACGGGTCGCTGTGGGGTCCACGGTGACGGCTATGCGGACGTCGCGGCCGATCTCGTGGGAGAGGATCTCGGTCACCAGCGGGCGCAGGCGCTGCTCGAGCACACTCTTGGCGAAGTCGTCGGGGGCCGCGAGCAGGACGGTGTCCTCGACCAGGGCCAGCGGTCGGGTGAGGCGGATGAAGGCGCGATGGTTCGGCGCGATTTCGTCACCGTCCAGAGCGGCCATCGAGCGCGCCCAGATCGCGGTGAGGTCGATGGTGGGTGGCTCGGCGGAAGGTTCGCTCACCGTGCCGACCTCCTCCCGCTGCTGGGACCCCGTGCATCCGGTCCCCGCGGGACCAGCTCACGCCGAATTCTGAGACGCGGAGCATGGTTCGACACCGCGCCGTCCACACACCTTTCCACATCCTGTGGAGGACGGGGACTGGGGCGGGGCGGAGCCGGGCGGCGGAGCCGGACGTTAGTGCAGGGCCGGGCAGGGGGCAACGAGTGGCCGGAGAATGGGTCCGAATGGGGGAGTGACGGCCTGTCTCGCGGACTAGTCACCCGCGCCGTCGCGGCTACCGGGGCGCGGGCTGGCCGCGTTTGACCGTGATGGCGGCCCCGCCGTACCGTGTGTCGTCGCTGCGTCAGCGGCCGCTGTCGCATGCCCACGCGCGGGAGAGCCTCTCAGCGCGGGTGTCCGGTGGTGGCCGCAGCAGTGTCTGCGTGACCATCTGATCACCCGATGTGATGCCCTCGGGTGTGCCGGACCCTTCGACCTCCCGGGAGAGCCACTCGTGAGCAAGCGGACCTTCCAGCCGAACAACCGTCGGCGGGCCAAGACCCACGGCTTCCGGCTTCGGATGCGCACCCGTGCGGGGCGGGCGATCCTTGCCGCCCGGCGGGCCAAGGGGCGCATCCGCCTGTCGGCCTGAGCCCGGCGGAGGCTTCCGGCGTGCTTCCGGCCGCGTCCCGGCTTCGACGCGGGGCGGAGATCACTGCGGTCGTTCGTGGGGGAGAGCGTGCGGCCAGCTCCCGCCCCGCGCTTCTCGTCGTGCATCTGCTGGCGGGCTCCTCGCCCGCATCGGTGCCGCGCGCTGCTCTGGTGGTGTCTCGCGCGGTGGGGTCGGCGGTCACCCGCAACCGGGTGCGTCGGCGCCTGCGGCACCTGCTGCGGGAGCGGCTGATCTCGAGCCCGTGGAACGGTGACCTGGTGGTGCGGGCGATGCCCGGGGCCGCACGAGCCGGCTACGCCGAGCTCGGCTCGTCGCTGGACGCGGCGCTGGAGCGGGCCGGGCGACCACGCAGGGCGGCGGAGGTGAGTCGATGAGGACGGTGCTGCGGGCGCTGATCCGGCTGTACCAGTTGACGATCTCGCCCATGCTCGGGCCGCGCTGCCGCTTCTATCCGTCGTGCTCGAACTACGCCCTGCAGGCGATCCACGTGCATGGTGCGTTGCGCGGCTCCGGTCTGGCCGGCTGGAGGCTGCTGCGCTGCAACCCGTGGAACCCCGGTGGAGTGGACTTCGTGCCGCCCCGGGTCTCGCGGTGGGCCAGCGGCGCCGGAGAGCAGGTGGCTGAGCAGGCGGTGGCTGAGCAGGCGGTGGGCGGCGTACCGGTGAGCGATCACGCGACTGCCGACCCGGCCCGTGGCTGCCCTGGCCCTAGCGTCCCGATGGCTAACCTCGGTTCTTTTCCCGATGCTTCCGCCGGCTTTGAGCGAAGCGCCCCGGGTTCCCCTGACCGACACCCGACCCCGCGAGGAGTCTGACCTTGGGCATTCTCAACCCGATCTATGACGCGGTGTCGTGGGTCCTCGTTGCCTTCCACAGTCTTTTCACCAAGATCGGGCTGCCCAGCGACTCGGGTGCCGCCTGGGCGTTGTCCATCGTTGGGCTCGTCGTCGTCATCCGGATCATCCTGATCCCGCTCTTCGTCAAGCAGATCAAGGCCCAGCGGGGGCTGCAGGCTCTGCAGCCGCAGATGAAGGAGATCCAGAAGAAGTACAAGAACGACCGGGAGCGGCAGAGCCAGGAGTTGATGAAGCTCTACCGCGAGACGGGCACCAACCCGCTGTCCAGCTGCCTGCCGCTCATCGCGCAGTCCCCGATCTTCTTCGGCCTCTTCCACGTCCTCAACCAGGTCTCCCGCGACCCGCAGAACCCCCCGGGCGTCTTCACGGTCGCGCTGGCCAACTCCGCCTCCCACGCGACGCTTTTCGGCGCTCCGCTGTCGGACACCTTCCTCGGGGCGAATGAGACCGGCGCCAAGACGGTCATCGCGGTGATGGTGCTGCTCATGAGCGCCACGATGTTCCTGACGCAGCGCCAGCTGATGTCGAAGAACATGCCGGCCTCGGCCACGGGGGCGGACAACCCGTTCGCCCAGCAGCAGCGAATCTTGCTCTACGTCATGCCGGCGATCTTCCTGGTCTCCGGCCTGGGCTTCCCGATCGGCGTGTTGCTCTACTGGCTGACCACCAACGTGTGGACGATGGGCCAGCAGTTCTACGTGATCCGGAACAACCCGATGCCGGGTACGAAGGCCTACGAGGAGTGGGAGGCCCGGCGGGGCAGGAAGGATCGACCCGCGGACTCCAACGGGGATGGCGGTGGCGGGGACGGCGGTGGCGGGGGCGGCGGTGGCGGCGGCGGTGGCAGA
>JAJZTN010000121.1 GCA_021848885.1 Actinomycetes bacterium | reverse complement strand
GGAGGAGCCCGACCGGCTGCATCGTGGCCTGCACGGGGCCCGGTTCACCGCAACCGCACTGTCCGCGGTACGCCGCCGCGGCTGGGCGCAGAGTGTCGGCGAGCGAGAGCCGGGGGTGGCCTCGGTGTCGGCCCCGGTGCGCGGGCCGAGCAACCGGGTGGTCGCAGCGGTCTCGGTGTCAGGTCCGATCGAACGTCTGTCTCGCCAGCCCGGCCGTCTGCACGCCGATGCGGTGCTCGCTGCCGCAGCCCAGTTGACCGAGGCGCTGCGGCGCGCCGGTTGAGCGGGGCGCTGTGGCGGGCCGGATGAGCCCAGCCCTGTGGCGGGCCGGTCGAGCGGGCCCCGGCCGACCCGAGGCCGGCCTGGGAACACGATGAGGCCCCCGGCGGACACCGGGGACCTCATCGTCGCCGTAGCCCCGACGGGATTCGAACCCGCGCTACCGCCTTGAGAGGGCGGCGTGCTAGGCCGCTACACAACGGGGCCGAGCCGGACGCCAAGGGCGTCGGGCGAGGCGAGATGCTACCCGAGGACCGGGGGCACGCCGCACCGCGCTGGGGTACCAGGACTCGAACCTAGACTAACGGAGCCAGAATCCGTCGGGCTGCCAATTACCCCATACCCCATGGGCCGTCACGCAACGGACGTTGAGAATAGCCGATCCGCGGGCTGCCTCCGAATCGGCGCGGGACCGCGACGGGTTCGACGTTCCCTCGGGGCGGGCCAGTGCGGCATCGCGCACCCGCCGGGCAAGCCGGGCCCCGATCAACACATCGCGAGTGCGTGGTCGGCCAGCGCGGCCAGCCCGGTCACGGTCGCCGCCGTGGCCGGGACCGCGGCGTCGGCGGGCGCTGAGCCGCGAGCGAGCCAAGCCGCCGAGAGCCCGGCGGCTAGAGCACCCCGCACGTCGGAGTCGATCTGGTCGCCGACGTGCAACGCCTCGGCGGGGGCCACTCCGAGCTCATGGCAGGTGTGCCGGAAGACTCGCGGGTCCGGCTTGCCGGCGCCGAGGGTGTCCGGGCCGACCACGATGGCGAAGTAGCCGTCCAGCCCGCACGCGGCCAGCTTGCGCCACTGCCAGGCGCGCTCGACGTTGCTGACCACGCCGAGCCGAAGGCCCGCCCGCCGCAGCCGGGCCAGGCAGTCCGCGGCGTCTGCGAAGGCCGACCAGGCCGCCTCCAGCTCGGCCTGGTAGCCGGCGAACCAGGCATCGACGGCAGAGTCGTCCAGGTCCGCCCCGAGCATTTCGCGCACCCGGGCCCGGCGCTGCTCCAGAATGGTCAACTCACCGGACAGGTACCGGGTGAAGTGCCGCTGCTCGACTTGCCGCCAGCGCTGCACGTCGGCGTCCGTGGCCGGCAGCCCACCGCTGGCCAGCCGGGCCAGGATCGCCTGCCGGGCCGCGCCGGAGTGGTCCACCAGGGTGTCGTCGACGTCGAAGAGCACCGCCCGCAGACCCATGTCAGCCCCTGGACGCTCAGCCCAGCGCCGCGCGCAGCGCACGGATGCGGGCCAGGGTGCGCTCCCGGCCGAGCAGCTCGATCGACTCGAACAGCGGCGGGGAGACTCGCCGGCCCGTGACCGCGATCCGGACCGGGCCGAAGGCCAGCTTGGGCTTGAGCCCGAGGGAGTCCACCAGCGCCGCTCGCAGCGCTGCCTGCACCCCGGCGGCGCTGAAGTCGCCCAGCTCCTCAAGCGTCGCCTCCGCGGCGTCGAGAACCCGCCCGTCCTCGGTGCCCAGCGACTCGATCGCCTCCGACTCGACCCGGAAGTCGGTCTCGGCGCGGAAGAGGAAGCCGAGCATCCCGACGGCCTCACCCAGGGTGACCATGCGCTGCTGGACCAGCGGCGCGGCAGCGGCCAGCAGGGCGGCGTCCTCGGCGGGCACCGGGTCCGCCAGCAGCCGGGCGGCCTGCAGGTGGGGCACCAGCCGGTTGGCGAAGTCTCCCGGGTCGAGCTGACGCAGGTGCGCGGCGTTGATCGCCTCGCACTTGCGCAGGTCGAAGCGGGCCGGGTTGGGGTTGACCCGGGCGATGTCGAAGGCCTCGACCATCTCCGACATGTCAAAGATGTCCCGGTCCTCGGCGATCGACCAGCCCAGCAGGGCGAGGTAGTTGAGCAGCCCCTCCGGCAGGAAGCCGCGCTCCCGGTAGAGCAGCAGGTTGGACTCCGGGTCGCGCTTGGACAGCTTCCGGTTGCCCTCCCCCATGACGTAGGGCAGGTGGCCGAAGGCGATCGGCGCGCCGACGCCGACGCCGATGTCGGCCAAGGCGGCGTGCAGCGCGATCTGGCGCGGCGTGGAGGAGAGCAGGTCCTCCCCGCGCAGCACATGGGTGATGCCCATGAGTGCGTCGTCGACCGGGTTGACCAACGTGTAGAGCGGGTGAGCGTTGGCTCTGACCAGCACGTAGTCGGGCACGTGCTCGGGGGCGAAGGACAGCTCGCCGCGGACCAGGTCGGTGAAGGTGATCGTGTGCCCGGGCATCCGGAAGCGCAGCACCGGCTCGCGGCCCTGCGCACGGGCCCGGTCGCGGTCGGCATGGGTGAGGTTGCGGCAGTGCCCGTCATAGCCGGAGGGCTGCCCGGCGGTTCGGGCCGCCTCGCGGCGCTGGTCGAGTTCCTCCGGCGTACAGAAGCACTCGTAGGCATGACCGGCCCGGTGCAGCCGCGCGGCCACATCGGCGTAGATGTCCATCCGCTGCGACTGCCGGTACGGCGCGTGCGGGCCGCCGATATCGGGCCCCTCATCCCAGCTCAGCCCGAGCCAGCCCAGCACGTCCACCAGCATCTGGTAGGACTCCTCCGAGTCCCGGGCGATGTCGGTGTCCTCGATCCGGAAGACCAAGGACCCGTGGTGGTGGCGGGCGAAGGCCCAGTTGAACAGCGCGGTGCGAGCCAGCCCAACGTGCGGCACGCCGGTCGGGCTGGGGCAGAAGCGGACCCGCACCGCAGCAGCCGCAGCGACGGGCGTGGCGTTCCGGCGGCCGGTGGGCGACGGGGCCGCCGAAGCGGCGGGCGTGGGCGTGGCGGGCTCGGTGCTGTCGGTCACGGGGGCTCCGGGCTCAGCGCTTGACGACGGGGTTGCGCAGCGTACCGATGCCCTCGATGCTCACCGCCACCTCGTCACCGGGGTGCATCGGGCCGACACCAGCGGGGGTGCCGGTGAGTACGACGTCGCCGGGCAGCAGGGTCATCACCGAGGTGATGTAGGCGAGCAGAGTCGCGACGTCGTACACCATCTGGGAGGTCCGCCCGGCCTGGCGCAGCTCACCGTTGACCGTCGTGGTCAGGGCAAGGTCGGAGGGGTCGAGGTCGGTGAGGATCCACGGCCCCAAGGGGCAGAAGGTGTCGAAGCCCTTGGCCCGAGTCCACTGCCCGTCGCGGGCCTGCAGGTCGCGGGCGGTGACATCGTTGCCCACCGTGTAGCCGAAGATGACCTCGGCGCACCGGGATGCCGGCACGTCCCGCGCGATGCGCGAGATGACCACCGCGAGCTCGCCCTCGTAGTGCAGGTTCTCGGTCTGCACCGGGTAGACGATCCCGTCGCCAGGGCCGATGACCGAGGTGTTGGGCTTGAGGAAGATCAGCGGCTCCTCCGGCGCAGGCCCGCCCATCTCCGCGGCGTGCTCGGCGTAGTTCTTCCCCACGCAGACCACCTTGCTGCGCGGGATCACCGGGGCCAGCAGCCGGGCCTCGACCAGCGGCACGCGCTGACCAGTCGGGCGCACCGGATGCATCAGCGGGTCGGAGTCGAGCACTGCCAGGGTCTCCTGCCCTTCGGGACCCTCCACCACGGCATAGGCGGGCTCCGTGCCGGTGGTGAACCTCGCGACTCGCACCCGTCGAGCCTACCGGCGTGGCGCGCCCACCCGCCCATCCGCATCGAGCCCGCCGAGGGCCAGGCCGGTGTCGGGGAGCCCGGTGCTGCTCGCTGAGTCTGGCCCTGCCAGCCGGAGCAGGCCGTAGACCACCCCGTCTGTCAGCGCCTCCCAGGAGGCCTCGACGATATTGGCACCCACCCCGACGGTCTCCCAGCTCGTCGTGCCGTCGCTGGTCTCCACCAGCACCCGGGTGACCGCGTCGGTGCCGTGGGCGGCCTCCACTATGCGCACCCGGTAGTCGATGAGCTCGAGCTGGTGGATCTGTGGGTGCACCTGCCCGATCGCCTGGCGCAGCGCGTGGTCCAGGGCGTTGACCGGGCCGTTGCCCTCTCCGGTGGCCAGCACGCGCTGGTGGTCGAAGTGCAGCTTGACGGTCGCCTCCGAGACCGCCTCCCCTCCCGGGCGGGACTCGGTGATGACCCGCCAGGACTCCACCTGGAAGAAGCTGGGCCGCCGCCCGGTGACCTCCTCGTGCAGCAGCAGCTCGAAGGAGGCATCGGCGGCCTCGAAGGTGTAGCCGGCCGCCTCCATCCGCTTGACCCGCTCGGCGATCCGGCCGAGCAGGGCCCGGTCCCCGGCCAGGTCGAAACCGAGCTGGCGGCCCTTGAGCTCGATACTGGCCCGCCCGGCCATGTCCGACACGAGCATGCGCATGTCGTTGCCGACCTGCTCCGGTTCGATGTGCTGGTAGAGCGAGGGGTCGACCCGCACCGCGCTGGCGTGCAGCCCGGCCTTGTGGGCGAAGGCGCTGGCTCCGACGTAGGGCTGGCGCGAGTACGGCACGACGTTGGTGACCTCGGCGACGGCGTGGGCTATCCGGGTGGCCTCGGCCAGGGCCCCGACCGGCAGCACCGCACGTCCGAGCTTGAGCTCGAGGTTGGCCACAACGCTGACCAGGTCGGCGTTGCCCGTGCGCTCGCCGTAGCCGTTGAGCGTGCCCTGCACGTGACTGGCACCGGCCTGCACCGCCGCCAGGCTGTTGGCGACAGCACAACCGGTGTCGTTGTGGCAGTGGATGCCCAGCCGGGCACCGGTCAGTCCGGCGACGTCACTGACCACCTCGGCCACCTGTGCCGGCAGCATCCCGCCGTTGGTGTCGCACAACGCCACGAGCTCGGCGCCGGCCTGGACTGACGCCTCCACCACGGCCAGGGCATAGTCCCGGTCGAGGAGATAGCCGTCGAAGAAGTGCTCGGCGTCGAGGAAGACCCGCCGGCCCTCGGCGACCAGGAAGCCGACCGTGTCGGCGATCATGGCGAGGTTCTCCCGCGGTGTGGTGCGCAGGGCAAGCTCGACGTGGCGCACGTGGCTCTTGGCCACAAGCGTGACCACCGGCGCCTGGGAGTCCAGCAGCGCCCGGACCTGCTCGTCATCGGCGGCCGCCACCCCCGGGCGCCGGGTCGAGCCGAACGCCGCCAAGGTGGCGTTGCGAAGGGTCAGCTCCTGTGCCGCCCGGCGGAAGAACTCGGTGTCCCGTGGGTTGGCGCCGGGCCAGCCACCTTCGATGTAGCCGACGCCGAGCTCGTCCAGGTGCGCAGCGACGACGAGCTTGTCGGCCACCGACAGTGACAGCCCCTCCTGCTGAGCGCCGTCGCGCAACGTGGTGTCGTAGACGTGGAAGCCGTCGCGGTCCGGTGCCAGCGGCCGCTCCCCCTGGCCCGGCCGGTCAGACGCGGTTGGCAGCGGTGGGGTCGGCGGGGTGCCCTGGCCCGGCCGACTGGGTGGGAGCGGTGGGGTCGGCGCGGTCGTTGCGCTCATCGGGTCCTCGGTTCGGTCCGGTCCGGGTGGCTGGGCTGTGGCTGGGCTGTGGCTGTGGCGTCAAGTCCGGCAGGCTCGTCCGACCCCCAGAAACGGAAAGACCCCCCGCGGGTGCGAGAGGTCTGCGCGTCGGGGGTCCGACGCGCCTAGGTAATGATGATCACGGTGCGGTGCAGCACGCGCTCAGTCTGGCACACCCGCTCCTCGGCACGGCATCGGGTGCTCAGCTCGTCTCGCAGTGTGGACGTCCCGAGGGGGGTCGGGTACGCCGTCCCGCCCCCCCGCTGCCACGGTGTGTCACCGTGGCATCCCTATTGGTGCGACGTCACACCGTGGCATTGCGGGAACGCCGCGTCGCCGCACACCTCGCATGAGAGGACGACGGGCACGCCCGGTTGCACGTCGTACGCCGTCCCGCCCCCCCGCTGCCACGGTGTGACACCGTGGCATCCCTATTGGCGCGGTGCCACACCGTGGCAAGTCCCGGACCCGCGCCCCGCTCAGCCGACCTGGCGCAACCAGCCGTGGCTGTCCGCGGCCCGGCCGTACTGGATGTCCAACAAGGCCCGGCGGATCTCGGTGGTGACCGGGCCGGCGGAGTCCTCCGTCGTGATCAGCTCCCCGCCACGCCAGGCCAGCCGACCGACCGGGGTGACCACAGCGGCGGTGCCGCAGGCGAACACCTCGGTGATCTCCCCCGTGGCGACACCGGTGCGCCAGTCCTCGACGCTCACCCGCGTCTCTCGCACCTTGTGGCCACGCTCGGCGGCCAGCTCGAGGATCGACGAGCGGGTCACGCCCTCGAGGATCGTCCCGGTCAGCTCGGGGGTGACCAGCGAGCCGTCGGCATGCACGAAGAACAGGTTCATGCCGCCGAGCTCCTCAAGCCACCGCCGCTCCACCACGTCGAGGAAGCACACCTGGTCGCAGCCGTGAGCGCTGGCCTCCTGCTGGGCCAGCAGGCTCGCGGCGTAGTTGCCCCCGCACTTGGCTGCTCCCGTGCCCCCAGGCGCCGCCCGGGAGTAGTCCTGCGACAGCCAGATCGACACCGGTGCCAGACCCTTGGTGAAGTAGGAGCCGGCTGGCGAGGCGATCAGGCAGAAGGTGACCTCTCGGGCCGCCCGCACGCCAAGGAAGGCCTCGCTAGCGAACATGAACGGGCGCAGGTAGAGGCTGGCCTCTCCGCCGGCGGGCACCCAGTCGCGGTCGGCGTCGATGAGCGCCTGGATCGCCGCGACGAAGTCACCCTCGGGGAGCTCAGGCAGCGCCAGCCGCGCGGCGGAGCGGGCGAAACGGGCCGCGTTGGCCTCGGGACGGAACGTCCAGATCGACCCGTCGGCGTGCCGGTAGGCCTTGAGCCCCTCGAAGATCTCCTGGGCGTAGTGCAGCACCGCCGCGGCCGGATCCAGGCTTATCGGACCGTAGCCAACAACCGCCGCATCGTGCCAGCCGAGCTGCGGGGTCCAGGTCGCGGTGACCATGTGATCGGTGAAGAACTTGCCGAACCCGGGCGCGGCCAGGATCTCCTCACGGCGGCGGACCGGGGTGAGAGGGCTGGCCGGGCGAAACTCGAAACTCAGGCTGGGCTGTGCGGCGCTCATGCCCCGAACGTTACCGCGACACCTCGCGCTGGAGGCCGAGGGCCGCCAGCCGCTCGGCACGCAGCCGCTCCACCTGCGGGCTGGGCAGCGGCGCCAGCGCAGCCCCGACGGCGCGCGTGAGCAACCAGTCGGCAAGCGCCGGGTTGCGCGCAAGCACCGGGCCATGCAGGTACGTGCCCACGATCGAGCCGACCAGCGCCCCGTCAGTCCCGTCGCCGTTGCCGATCCCGGTGCGCACCCGACCCAGCGGCGTGATGCCCGGGCCGAGCCGCGAGCGTCCAGCGTGGTTCTCGTAGCCGGTCAGCGGCGGCAGGTCCACCGCCTCCGGGTCCGCCTCGACGAGCAGCTCACCGACTGCTCGCGGCTGGGTGGTGGGGTCGGTTCGCATGTCGATGAGACCCAGGCCGGCGCAGGCGGCGCCTCCGATGCCCGGGAACAGGGTGCCCAGGATCTGGAACCCGGCGCACACCGCCAGCACCGCGGCACCACGTCGTACGGCGGAAACCAGACCGCCGTCAGAGGCCAACAGGGTGGCGGCCACGGTCTGGGCCTCGTCCTCACCGCCACCGATGAGGTAGACGTCGGCCGAGGACGGCACTGGCTCGCCCGCGGCGACAGTGACCAGCCGCACCGGGATCCCTCGCCGACGAGCCCGGTAGGCCAGCACCAGGGCATTGCCGCGGTCACCGTAGGTGCCCAGCAGGCCGGGATAGACGAGCACGATGCTCAAGGGGTCC
>JAJZTN010000120.1 GCA_021848885.1 Actinomycetes bacterium | reverse complement strand
AGGTCGCTCGGCCGGCCTTGTTGGAGATCTTGCGGTCCATCTTGTCGACCAGGGTCGCGTCGGCGGGCAGCGGGCCACGGCGTCCGTTTCTCGGCTGGGGGTTGCGACGGGTGTTGCGGGTCGCGATGAGTCAGTCGGGGTCCTGGTCGGTGAGGGCGGCGAGGTTGTCCTCGCTGCAGTAGCCGGCATCGGCGAGCAGCCGCTCGACCTCCTCGTCGATACCGGCATCGGCCAACGACCGGTTCATGGCCGCGATCATCGGATGTAGCTGGGCCTGATCGTTGTGCTCGTCGGTGACCTCGGCGGCCACCACGATCTGGTCCTCGGTAGCCACTGCCTATGCGTTGTAGCCCTGCAGGTAGCCGTCCTTGGTCTTCATGATCCGACTGTCGGGGTCCGAGGTGTTCGCCTTCGCATCGGCCGCCGGCGCAGGAGGCTTGGGTTTAGGGCCCCGCAGCTTGCCTCCGCTGGCCTGCTCCTTCGCGGCCCGTTCGGCCAGATGCCGCTCATGAGCCGCCTGCGCCTTGGCCGCGGCGGCATCCAGCTGCGCCTTGGCGGCGACGAACCGCTCCCTGCGGGCCTTCGCCCCGCGCAGCTGTGCGGGTGGCTCCTCCCCGGTCGAGCCGGCCCCGAACAAGGCGTCCTCTCTCGCATCGACCTCGGTGGCCTCGGCCAGCATCGCCGCGACCTGCTCCTCGATGTGGTCCTTGGTGCGGTTGGCGGCCAACGCCGCCGGGCAGCCCATCTTGGTGCCGTCCACCGCGACCAGCCCGACCTTGACCATCCCGGCCTGCGCGCACAGCCGCAACGACGCACCGAACACCGAGGCCAGTGCCTGCTCGTGGCGCTGGCGGAACCGGGCGATCGTGGTGTGGTCCGGCGCCTGGTTGGCCGTGATCACCCGGAACGCCACGTCGACCCGACAGGCCCGCTCGATCGCACGCGAGGAACGCACCCCGATGCAGTAGGCGTACAGCGTCAGCGCAACCATCATCGTCGGATCGTGGGCCGCCCGTCCCCACCCATCAGCCCGGTAGCCGGCGTGGAAGGCGGACAGGTCCATCTGCTCGACCGCATCCAGCACGAACCAGGCCAGATGGTCCTCCTCGAGCCACTCGGTCGACGACGGTGGCATCAAGAACACCTGATCACGCTCGACGGTCAAGAAGTTGTAACCCACGCCCAGCCTCCAGATCCCTTACCTCACAAGGAATTCTCCCCGGCCATGACGAGACGGTCCAGCAGACGCGCCAAGGGTTTGTGCAACACGCTCTCCGCACCCGCATGAAACACCGAGGCTAACTCTCTTTGACCCCAATCCGGGGACGCCTGGAGCGATCTGCGCCTGCCCCGCCCGATCCTGGGGATCCGACGGTCGCAGCAGCAAGCACTGCGAGCGCGGCCGGTAGGTAGAACAGGCCCACCGAGAATCCGGTCAGCGTTACGAACAGGAGCAGGAGACCTGCGTGCGTCCAGGCGAAGCCGCCTCGGAAGCGTCCGGCCGGCAACAAGGACGCCAGGAGACACAGTGCTGTCGGTACCAGCAGCACACCGATGAGCCATCCCGGTGAGGCCGTGCCCCATGAGGACCACACGGCGGACACCGTTCCCATGAGCCACAGCGGCAGGCAAGCCACACGGCACCATCGGAAGACGGCGCTCCGCGTGTCGGTCGTGCTTCTTGCCCTGATGATCAGGGCAAGAAGCACGACCGACACAACGGCGATCAGGATGATCACGGCAGTCTACCCAGTGACACGAACGAGGTTTGCGTGGAAGCTGAACGGCAGGCAGGCGTTCCACCACCAACTGTTGACCCACCTGAACAGGTAGCCGTCATACCGTCCCTCAACCGTCACTCCGCGATAGTGCGTGTTGGAGGTGTAGCCGAGACAGAACCCGGAGTTGGAGTAGTCCGCCTGTGACGCCACCTGCGAGTTGTTGCAGGTTGTGCTGATCCAGGAGCCCTTGTTGGTCGGAGGATTCCAGCCAGTGCCTGACCGCCACCACCAGTAGCCAGACCCGGAGGCGCTGGTCACACAGGAGCCGTTGTACGAGAACGAGACGTTGCTGCGAACCTCGTTCAGCGCCAACTTGGCGACGTCTTCAAACCATGCCCGCTCGTACCCTGACCCCGAGTACGTCGCAGCGGTGCTGACCTCCGCGGACGAGGTGGCGGGAGGACCGCTGACAACTCCGGCCGGCGCCTCGATCGAAGACCCGTCCGCCGGACGAGCGGGAGCCCCGGCAGGGGAAGCGGCGGCAGGGACAGCCAGCGAGCCCATGGGTGCAGTGCAGCCGAGAGCGATGCAACGCGCTTCATCTCGACCTTCGTCGCTTGAAGTAGACGAGTAGCAGCCTTTGCCTAGTCCCCTTCCACATGTTCCTGGTCAACGGAACTGGCGTGCCATCCCACGCGATGGATCTGTTTCGTCCCCTCGTAGAGGGGGTGGTGTACGCGGAGATCGCCGCCTGGATCGTGGCGATCAACCAGTCATCGTCACTGTCCAGCGGCACGGTCTTGCCCTCCGCGATCAGGTGCGCCTGATAGGTGCGTAGCGTCCGCATCACCGGCACCGCGTGGTCGATGCTGCGGAACACCCGGGTCAGCAGCGGCGTGGACACGTTGCGCGGTCCGGTCGAGCTCGGATCCGTGACCGCAGCGCCTCGGCGAACGCGTTCAGGCCCTGGTCCGGGGTCGGGCCGGGGACATCGAACGTGCGTGCGGACTCCAAGACCACAAGTAGCGGCCCGGCGTACGCAGTTCTGGGATGGTCATTCGTCGTGGCATGTGGCGGCCGAGCCGCGGCAGATGCCGGGCATCCGCGCACGGGTCGCCTCCTGGCCCATGGCGAGGGGCCTGGCTTTCGCCTCCGCTCGTGCACCAGAGCGTCCGTGCCGGGGCCGGGGGTGTTCGCGCAGGATGGGCACTGTCCGCTCCGATACTATCCGCGGAGATACTATCTGTGGAGATAGCAAGGAGTGAACGGTGTTCATCGGCCGCAAACGGGAACTGGGCGCCCTGCAGGGGCTCCTGGACAAGGTCGGCACGGGTCCCGACAGCAAGCCGGGCCGCGCCCTGCTGATCCGGGGCCGACGCCGGGTGGGCAAGTCCCGACTCGTCGAGGAGTTCGTCCAGGCGGCCGGGGTCCCCTACCTGTTCTATGCGGCCACGGGCCGGCCCATCGCCGATGAGCTGGCGTTGTTCGCCGAGGAGGTCGCACGGTCCAACCTGCCTGGCCGTGGGGCGTTCCAGGGACTGGTCCTGAGCACCTGGGACGCAGCCCTCCGGCAGCTGGCCGCTGCCCTCCCGCAAGACGGCCCGTCCGTGATCGTCATCGACGCGCTGCCCTACCTGGTGCACAGCGACGACCGGTTCGAGGCGACGCTGCAGACAGCGTTCGACCGTGAACTGTCGCGCCGGCGCGTGCTGCTCATTGGCATCGGCTCCGACTTGGCCATGATGGAGATGCTCAACGAGTATGGGCGGCCGTTCCACCAGCGCGCGACGGAGATGATCGTCCCAGCCCTGTCGCCCCGCGAGACCGGCACGATGCTGGGCCTGTCTGCCGCGGACGCGTTCGACGCCTACCTGGTCACAGGGGGTCTGCCCCTGATCCTCGACGAGTGGCCGAGCGGGGCGACCCTGTGGGAGTACCTCGAGCACGCCCTGAGCACACCCACCTCGGCGCTGCTGGTCTCCGCCGAGCGGGCGCTGTCAGCGGAGTTCCCCAGCGACATACCGGCCCGCGGGGTGCTGTCGACCATCGGTGGCACGGGCGCCCGGACGTTCACCACCATCGCCAAGAAGGCAGGGGTGAACCAGGCCGTGCTCAACAGGGCGCTCGACGTCCTGGCGGCCAAGCGCCTAGTCGTTCGAGGGACGCCTCTGTCAACAGCAGCGTCCAACAACCCGCGGTACCGCATCGCCGACCCCTACCTGCGGTTCTGGCTGGAGTTCGTGGAGTCGGGGATGCCCCGTGTCGAGCGCGGCGCCGGCCGGGAGGTGCTCGCGCGCATCAAGACGTCGTGGGACTCCTGGCGCGGCCTGGCGATCGAACCGGTGGTCCACGAGGGTCTCGACCGCCTGGCGCTGCCGCTCGGGCCGGCGGGCAGGGCGGGGGCTGTCGGGGGCTATTGGACCCGCATCAACGACCCCGAGATCGCCATCGTCGTAGCGGACAAGGCCCCGGTCGCCGATGAGATCTACGCCGTCGGGTCGATCAAGTGGAAGGAGGGGGCGCCCTTCGACGGTCGCGACCACGCCGCCCTGATCGTCCACCGTTCCCAGCTACCCGGCGCCACGGACACGACGCCGCTGCTGGCGGTAAGCCGCACGGGTGCCGACAGGGGGCTGGCCACGACGATCCGCATCATCGAACCCGGCGAGCTGCTGACCGCCTGGCCGTAGCTGCGGGCGCGCCGGCCAGCACGCCAGGGCAGGGTCCGGCCGCGAGGTGCGGTGCCTCGGACGACCCCGTGACCTGTCCGAACGTGGTGACACCCCCTCGGGCTGGCCACCTGCCGGTTGCCGGATCGGTGCCCCGCACACGGTAGGGGGCATGAGCGCCCAGCCCGCGCAGACCGGCCCAGCCAGCACCGCGCTGGCGGATGGGGGCTCCTCCGCGTCGACGATCTCGGTGCTGGACGGGCTGGAAGCGGTGCGGCACAGGCCCGGCGTACGCAGTTCTGGGGTGGCGCTTCGGAGTGGCGTGTAGCGGCCAAGCCAGAGCGGGTTCCTAGCCGCCCGAGCTGCTCGTCAGGGGCCGAGCAGTCCCAGCGGTATGACGGCCACCCCGTCGCGACGTCGGTAGGCGTGCTCACCCGGCGTGAGCACAGCCAGGTCGACCACCTGGTCACCGAGCTGTTCTCGCAGCCACACGAGATGCTTGACGTCGGCGTCGGTCACGTCGGCGGCCAGCTTCACCTCGAACGCGACGATGGCGCGGTCCTCGTCGCGCTCCACGATCAGGTCCACCTCGCGTCGCCCCGACCCCAAGCGCAGGTGGGATACCGACGCGGTGACCGGCCCGGCGAAGACCCGCACCGTCATCGTCGCCAACGACTCGAACAGCTGCCCGAGGTAGGTGCCGTCCTTGGGGGTGAACACGTCCCCGGCACCGGTCAGCAGGCTGGCCGCGGTCATCCCGACGAGACGGGCCGCCAGCGCCGGGTCGGCGAGATGGTGCTTGGGCGCCTGGGTCAGCCGATCGAGGTGGTTACGGCTGGGCGTCCAGGCCGGCAGCTCGTCGAGGATCCGCAGGTGGGTCAGCACGTCCACGTAGGGCAGCGTGGTCGTCTTGGCCGGCTTGTCACCCTGGCCCGGGGAGGCGGCGTCGCGGATCTTGTCCCACGCGGTGGGTGTCGCGACCGCCGCGGCGTACGCGCGCAACCACGCGGTCAACGTGGCCGGCCGCCGCACCTTCAGGCCGGCATCGGGCACGTCACGATCGACGATGCGCTCCAGGTATCCGTCGAGCTGGGCCTGCAGTGCCGCGCCGGTCAGATGCTGCAGCCCGGGCAACCCCGACTGCAGGATCGCGCCGGTGTAGTCGGCCAGGCGCAGCGGGCACGTCCCAGTGACGGTGGCGGATCCGGTGGACATCTGCGCCAGGCTCACGGTCGGTACGGACATCCCGCGCTCGTGCAGGGTCAGAGGCCGCATCCGCAGCGACGGGATCCGCCCCGCCCCGGAGTGCGCGCCGGGCGGGGGCGCCGACCCGGTGAGGAGCACCCGGGACGGGGTCAGGTCCCGGTCCACGAAGTCCTTCACCTCGTCCCACAGGCCGTCGACCTTCTGGTACTCGTCGAACAGCACCGGTGGGGCGGCCTTGATCGCCGCGACCGGGTCCGCGGCGACCACCGACGCCACCGCGGGGCGGTGGAGCGACCAGACCGAACGGGCGCGCTGCTCGGCGGTCCGCGTCTTGCCGACGGCCTTCGGGCCGTCCAGAAGCAGCGCCGGCAGCTGCGGCAGCAGCACGTCGAGCTGGTCGTCCAGCACCCGGCGCACGTAACCGCGGCGGAAGTCGTTCCCCACAGCCGCATACTACCGTCGTGCCAGTCTATACGCTACTATCTTGCCAATCACTACACTATGATTCTGCCAACGACTACGATACCATCCTGCCGCTCCTGGATCGTCGCGAGACCAAGGAGCCCGCCGCCGCCCGCAGCGGCCGGCGGCGCGCCTAGCGCCACTCCTCCCGTTCGGTCCCTTCGGCGGCCCACGTGTCGTTGACGTCGCTGAAGGCGGCGCCCCTGTAGCGGTACTGCGGCAGCCACCGCGCCCGGATGGCTTGGTAGAGCGCGTCGAACGCGCCCACCTGCCCCGCTTCCCAGTCGCTCGCGGTGCGGTACGCCGACTTCTCCTCCAGGGTGAGCCCCTGGCGTTCCCAGTCGACGCAGGCGGCATAGCGTTCGGCGAGGTGTCGCAGGATCGACCACGTCGCGAAGTCGCTGTTCCAGGTGGCTCCCGGGCCCACCCGCAGGTGGCCGCTCTCGAGGCCCCTCCGCCACCGCCGCGGCTACTTCAGGGGGCAGTACACGTCGAGAACGCTCGCCTGGGCGGTGTGGACGGTCACGGTGTCTGCACTGGCCGGGTAACACCGGACGGGACGGGCGTTGCTCGTGACGTAGGGGCTGGTAGCGGTGACCGTGTACGTGCCGGGCGGCAGGGGCAGAGAGTAGCGCCCATCGGAGGCCACCGTCGCGGTGAACGTCCCGCTGGCGTTGGTCGCGGTGATGGTGCCCGGCACCGGGTAGGTCGTCCCGGGGGCCGGGCCGCCGCTGGCGTAGAGGTAACCGGTCAGCGTGACCGTCTTCGCCGGGGCGCCGCTGCACCCAGCCAGCGCCGACAGTGCCGTCAACAACCCCACGGCGACAGCGACGCCTAACCTCTCGCGACGCAATTCAGCCCCCGACGAGGCTGAGCTGGGTGACGGCGTGACCGTCGGTGACCACACCGACCACGCCGTAGGTGCGGTAGTCGGTGCCGTTGGTCGGGACGAGCGCGGCGGGGATGAGGAAGGTCTGGGCTCGACCGCCGGGGACCGGGACCCAGCTGTTCGGGTAGGGCCGGCGGACCCAAGGTACGACGGTGATCCTCATCCCGGTGCCCTCCGGCTGGGCGGCGGTGACCATGCCGGTGAACGTGTAGGGCAGCGGCGCGGTCTGCTCGGGTAGGTGGGCGGTGCGGGACAGGGTGGCCATCACCGCGGTGGTCGCCGTGTCAGCGTGGTCGGTGTAGAGGACGAACGCCGGCGCGGTGGGTACGACGTACTGCGCGAAGCGAACGATTTTCCCGCCCGGGCAGGTGTCGGTCCAGGCCCGGTAGGAGGCGGCCCGGCCACCGAAGGTCAGGTCCCGGTAGCCGGTGAGCTCCTCGATATAGCTCCCGGGCAGGGACAGGCACGGGTTCCCCAGTGATCCCGCGTCCGGTGCCCACCCCTCGACGGCGTTGACGCCGAAACTCGCCCCAGGTGGCGGACTGGTCGGGACAGCGCGCAGCAGCACGGTGCAAGCCGACTGCTGCGGCGCGTTCGCGGGCGCCAGGCACCAGGTCGGCCACGAGGCCGGTGGGGTCGCGTTCGACGGTGACCCGAACCAGCCGGCCGGCGCCACCCGGGCGACCCACCCGGGCGGCAGCGGCAGCACCGCCCCGCCCGCGCGCAGCGTCCCGGTCACCGCCGGACCCAGCGGAACGGGTGTGGCGGTGTCGGGGCCCGAGGTCGCCCAGCCCGACGGGAGAGGACCGACGGACGCCGACGCGGTGGGGGGCGCCGAAGGTGCGGTTGAGCCCGACCCGGTCGGGGCGGCCACGCTCGTGCCCGGGCCGTGGTTGGCAAGCGCCCGGACCACGACGGGGGCCGCGGCGATGAGGACCAGGGCGGCGGCCGCGCCCACGATGACCAACCACCGCGGACGAGCCCCGGCACCGCGCCGCACGGCGCGGAGGTCGGTGGTGGTGACCTGCGCGGCGGTGACTGGCCGGGGTGGTTCGGGAGTCAGCTCATGCAGCAGCCGCGACACCTGCTCCTCGACGCTCATTCGCTGACCTCCTCACGCAACA
>JAJZTN010000119.1 GCA_021848885.1 Actinomycetes bacterium | reverse complement strand
GCACCACCTGGGGCGCCCGCGGGCGCACCCCCGTCGTGAAGACCACCGGGGCTCGGCACTCGGTCACCATGGTCTGCGCGGTCACCGCGAAAGGTCAGCTGCGCTTCGCCACCTACACCGGCTCGTTCACTGCGGACACGTTCATCGACTTCTGCAAGCGGCTGCTGCGCGACACCGACCGCCCCGTCTTCCTCATCGTCGACGGTCACCCCACCCACAAGGCCAAGAAGGTCAAGACGTTCGCCGCCTCCACCAACGGGCAGCTAGGCATCTACACCCTGCCCTGCTGCTCCCCGGAACTCAACCCGGACGAGTGGGTCTGGACGAGCGTCAAAGCCGACCGGGTCGGCCGCGCCAGCGTCACCGACAGAGACGACCTGAAAGCCGAGGCCGTGGCCGCCTTGCGTCGACTGCAACGCATGCCACACATCGTCCGCGGATTCTTCGCCGACCCCAACCTCGCCAACATCACCGCCTGATCACTGCCAACTGTCCACTTACCAACGTACGCCTTAGTAACGCTGGCCCCTACGCCGTCCTGCCGCACACGGGGTGGCGAACATCGCCGAGACCCGGTCCAACGTCGGGCGCATCCGGGCCCTTGAGCAAGCGTTCAGCGGCGGTGGCGTCGTGACGCCGTCGACCGCAGGCGCCGCCGCGGTGGCGTTCGCCTTCCTGCGGCTCGGCACGGCGTACGAGTGGGGCGGTGACGGCAGCGACGCCCGGTTCGACTGCTCCGACCTCGTCTTCTTCGCCACCGACCTCACCGACCCGGCGACCATCCACCACGTCGGCCTCTACGGCGGGGAGGACCAGATGATCGACGCGCCCTACACCGGCGCGGTCATCCGGTTCGACACCATCAACCAGCCCGACTCCATCGGCGCCGTGCGGCCGGTCGCAGGCAACCGGCAGCACTACCGCTCGATGGCGCGCTTGACTGGGTCCGCCGCACGATGGCGACGGCGGGTTTCCCGTCTCCTCGACCGCACCCTTCGGATCTAACCTGCCGTTCGCGAGTGGGTCGGAAGGGCTGGGAGAGTTTCACAGATCGAGCGCGGCCATGAGCCCGCGGCCGATCGCGGTCATGGCCGTGTGGGTGAGTGCGCCGAGGTCGCGCCCTACTTCGTCCTGCCAGATTTCGATGACGTCGTCGCAGACGGCCCGACCGACGAATACCTCGGGGTGCCGCAGCTCGACGATACTGGGCAGCACCGGCTTAGGGGTTGTTGTCAGTCGTACCGCCAAGACCTGGGGCAGTTGCCTGTTGCGTCTGTTGTTCGAAACGACGAGGAAGAACTTCTCCGCCTCGAGGTTCGACAGCCGCGCGGCGTAGACCCGCCCGCGCACGAGCGGCCAAGGGGGCGTCACTCCTCGTCAGCCCACGACGGACGGCGACGGCGAGCCTCGGTCTTCCGGGTAGTGGCAGCTGCGACCTGCTCGGCCGCCGTGGCGGCGTAGCCCGCTTCTTCGATGGCGCTGCGGACGGCCTTTTGGCCCGCGATCAACAGCGCATGCAGGAAGGCTGCCTCGCTCGGTTCACCGGCCGCAACGTCTTCGCCCGACAACTCGGCAAGTGCAGAGCGACACTCCGGGACCGAGCGGAGGAAACCGAGTTCGCGCTCATCCTCGTCGGTCAACGGAACGGAGGGGCGGCGGACCACGCGGGCGCTGAGGCGATTCACCATGACGCACATTATGCCGCACTTAGCGCGGCACGTCAGCTGCCCTTCGGGCTGGACGGCCGCACCGCCACCATGCCGGGAAGGTCGCTTCTGCTGGGGTGGACGGGACCAACCGTCCGATCGGATCCGGCGTTCTCGGTCGGTGCGGAGGTTCGCTGTCGGCTGCATGTATGACTACAATCCTGGTCATGGAGACGTTGCCGCTCGCCGAGGTGAAGTCCCGGCTGTCGGCTCTCGTGGACCAGGTGGAGGACACACACCAGCGGGTGCTCATCACGCGTAACGGCCGTCCCGCCGCTGTGCTGATCAGCCCTGACGACCTGGAGTCACTTGAGGAGACGTTGGAGATCCTCTCCGACCCGGCGCTCATGCGACGCCTCCGCAAGGCGCAGGCCGAGGTTGAGCGCGGTGAACTCCTCGACGAGCAGCAGGTCAGGGAGTTGGTGGCCGCTCGCGGGCAGCGCCGTGTCGGCTCCTGACCCGAAGCGCTACCAGCTCCAGGTTGCGGCGAGCGTTTCGCGCGCCCTCAGTGTCGGGCTGCCCGAGGCAGTGGCCACCGCCGTGCTGCAGCTCCTCACCGGCGACCTGCTCAGCCACCCCAAGCGGGTCGGGAAGCCTCTGGGACAGGAACTGACCGGCCTGTGGTCAGCCCGGCGAGGCGAGTACCGAGTGCTCTACGAGGTCGATGATGACGACCGGATCGTGACCGTGCTCGACATCGCGCACCGCCGGGACATCTACAGGAGCCGGTAGCCCTGCTGCACGACACTTGACCGGCATCGCGGGCGCGTGCAGGCATCATCGCCTCGTGAGTGCTCCCGGTGAGGCTCTCGCTGCCCTCCGGCGCGTGGTCGAAGGCGGCGACGTCCTTGTGCGGATGGTCACGCCGGACGGCGAGATGGGACGGCCGGGCGAGAACCTCTGTCGGCTCACGTTTGGCGAGGCTCGCCCCGACAAGCTGCTGGTCGAGCTGGACGATCAGCTGCTGCTCGTCGTGAGCGCACCGGAAGTCGTGGCCTCGTTGAGTGAGGCCGTGCGGCTGCTCCTTTCTGCAGTTGACGCTCGACTGGCAGAAGTACGCAAGCATGCGTCCGCGCGCATCGACCTGGACCGCCGGACACCGGGACTTGGTCCCGCAGCATGCATCAGAGCGGTACCACTGTGGTACCGTAGGTCCGTGGCGATGAATCTCCGGCTTTCCGACGAGGAGGCGGCGGCGTTGCGGCGCAAGGCCGAAGAAGAGGGTCGCTCCATGCAGGATGTCGCCCGGACGGCGATCCGCGAGTACACGACCGACCGGCGCGGGCGCCTGGCAGCGGCAATCGAGCGCATCCGCACTGAGGACGCGGAACTACTCGACCGCTTGTCGAGGTGAGTGAGTCTGGTCCGATCGACTACCTGTCTGTCGACGACCTGCTCGAGGTTGCGGCGGGCGTACTCGACGAAGTACGGGTTCGTGACGCCGGATTGCTGGCCTCCGCTGCGGCGCGGCCCTCAACCACCGTCTTCGGCGCCGATGCCTATCCGACGTTCGCCGCGAAGGCTGCTGCGCTCATGCACTCCCTCGCCCGAAACCACGCGCTCGTCGACGGCAACAAGCGACTGGCCTGGTCCGCGACTCGGGCGTTCTGTCTGCTCAACGGCCGCGACATCCGCTACCTGGTTGATGCAGCGGAGAGGTTCGTTCTCTCTGGAGCCGCTGGTCAGCTCGATGGGCCTCAGATGGCGGCCTGGATCGACGCCCATCTGATCGACACGGCGGCTGAGGAGTAGGCGGCAGTAGGTGCCGATCCCCTGCATCGTTCACCTTGCTGCATCCCAACACGGCACCATGCGCTCGTGAGCACCCAGATAGCTGTCCGGCTGCTCGATGAACTCGTTGCGTCCCTGCGACAGCACCGTGGGGCCCCGCACCCGGCTGGCCGGGCTCGCGGGACCCCACGGAGGGTGGGCCCAGGGTCAGGCGACGTCGAACCGGTCGAGCATCATCACCTTGTCCCAGGCGGCGACGAAGTCGTGCACGAACTTGTGCTGGGAGTCGGAGCTGGCGTAGACCTCGGCGATGGCTCGCAGCTGGGAGTTGGACCCGAAGACCAAGTCGACCCTGCTGCCTGTCCACTTCGCCTCACCGGTGAGCCGGTCGCGGCCGGTGAAGGTCTCCTCCGCCTCGGAGGTGGGCTCCCAGACCGTGCCCATGTCCAGCACGTTGACGAAGAAGTCGTTCGTCAACGTCTCCGGGCGGTGGGTGAAAACGCCCACCTCGGACCGGTCGTAGTTCGTCCCGAGCACCCGCAGGCCTCCGACGAGGACGGTCATCTCGGGGGCGGTGAGGGTCAGCAGCCCGGCCCTGTCGACCAGCAAGTGCTCGGCCGGGCGCGAGTGCGCCTTGCCCAGGTAGTTGCGGAAGCCGTCCGCCGTCGGCTCGAGCACCGCGAAGGACTCGACATCGGTCTGCTCCGGGGAGGCGTCGGTGCGCCCGGGTGTGAACGGCACGCTCACCTCATGTCCGGCGGCCTTGGCGGCTTGCTCGATGCCTGCGCAGCCACCGAGCACGATGAGGTCGGCGAGCGACACGCGCTTGCCGCCGGTCTGGGCGTCGTTGAACTCCCGCTGGATCTGCTCCAGGGTGCCCAGCACCCTCCGCAGCTGGGCGGGGTTGTTGACCGCCCAGTCGTTCTGCGGGGCCAGCCGGATGCGGGCCCCGTTGGCCCCACCGCGCTTGTCGGTGCCGCGGAAGGTCGACGCCGACGCCCACGCGGTGCAGACCAGCTCGGAGACGGTCAGGCTGGAGCCCAGGATCCTCGCCTTGAGTGCGGCGATGTCCGCCGGGCCGATGAGCTCATGGGTCACCGGTGGGACCGGGTCCTGCCAGATCTGCGGCTCGGAGGGGACCAACGGACCCAGGTAGCGCGCGATCGGCCCCATGTCCCGGTGCGTCAGCTTGAACCACGCCTTGGCGAACGCGTCGGCGAACTCCTGAGGGTTCTCGTAGAAGCGACGCGAGATGGGCTCGTAGATCGGGTCCATCCGCAGCGCGAGGTCGGTGGTGAGCATGACCGGAGAGTGCCGCTTGGCCGGGTCGTGCGCGTCGGGCACGGTGGTCTGCGCCGCCGGGTCGGTCGGCACCCACTGCCATGCTCCGGCTGGGCTCTTGACCAGCTCCCACTCGTAACCGAAGAGGGTCTCGAAGAAGCTGTTGTCCCAGGACACCGGCGTCGGGGTCCAGGCGCCTTCGAGCCCGCTGGTGATCGTGTCCGCGCCCTTGCCGGTGCCGAAGCTGCTCCGCCAGCCCAGCCCCATCTCCTCCAACGGTGCGGCCTCGGGCTCGCGCCCGACCAGTGTCGGGTCACCGGCGCCATGGGTCTTGCCGAAGGTGTGCCCCCCGGCCACAAGGGCGACCGTCTCCTCGTCGTTCATCGCCATGCGGCGGAAGGTCTCGCGGATGTCACGGGCGGCCGCGAGCGGGTCCGGGGTGCCGTTGGGGCCCTCGGGGTTGACGTAGATCAGGCCCATCTGCACCGCGGCCAGCGGGTTGGCCAGCTCACGGTCCCCGCTGTAGCGCTTGTCGCCGAGCCAGGTGTCCTCGGTGCCCCAGTCGATGTCCTCGGGCTCGAAGGCGTCCTCGCGCCCGCCTCCGAAGCCGAAGGTGGTGAAGCCCATCGTCTCCAGGGCGCAGTTGCCGGCGAAGACGATCAGGTCGGCCCAGGAGATCTTGCGCCCGTACTTCTGCTTCACCGGCCACAGCAGCCGCCGGGCCTTGTCCAGGTTGGCGTTGTCCGGCCAGCTGTTCAGCGGGGCGAACCGCTGCGTGCCCGAGCCGGCCCCGCCGCGACCGTCACTGATCCGGTAGGTCCCGGCGCTGTGCCAGGCCATCCGGATGAACAGCGGCCCGTAGTTGCCGTAGTCGGCCGGCCACCAGTCCTGCGAGGTCGTCATCACCGCGACGACGTCGCGCTTGAGCTCGGCCAGGTCGAGGCTGGCGAACTCCTCGGCGTAGCGGAAGCCCTCCTCCAGCGGGCTGGCCAGGGGGGAGTTGTACTGCAACGTCTTGAGGTTCAGCTGGTTGGGCCACCAGTCCCGGTTGGACATCGGGGTCTGCCCGTGGTGACCATCGCCCGTGACCGGGCACTTGCTCTCGTCGTCCATGGTGTCCTCTCCTTCGACTTCGACGCACGACCGCCCCCGTCCCGGCGTCGTGCCGGGCATGACTAGCTGGAACGAACCCGCGCACCTGCCTCTCCCCGCGGCGCGCATCCAGCGTGCGCGGCGCTCGAGCCCGGGCTCATGTCGCGACCTCCGACGCGCACTGTGGGCACCGCCCCCAGTAGATGACCTCGGCCTCGTCGATGACATACCCGTGGTCGTCCGCCGCGGTCAGGCAGGGCGCATAGCCGACCGCGCAGTCGACGTCGGAGACCCGGCCACAGAACCGGCAGATGACGTGGTGGTGGTTGTCACTGACTCGGGCCTCAAAACGGGCCGGTGACCCGGCGGGCTGGATCCTCCGCACCAGGCCGGCTTCCACGAGTACGCCGAGGGCGTCGTAGACGGCCTGCAGCGAGATCGACCCGGCCTCGGTGCGCACGGTGTCGGCGACGGCATCGGCTGTCACGTGCGAGGCCGCCGTGACCGCCCGGAGCACCGCCAGACGCTGGGCGGTCACCCGCAGACCGTGCTGACGCAGCAGGGCGGCCTGACCGGTGAGCATGGCCGCACTCTAGCAAAGACTGGAGTCAATCCAAAGATTGATTGACTAAAGATCTGGTGAACATCGACCTCGCGCCCGGTGGACGGCAGGTGAGGTGACCCGCGGGGGCGTGGGCAGCACAAGTCCGGCGCCGGCATGCCGGTCCCCCCGCTGGGCGCGCAGCGCCGCGCGTCACTGCCGCGCCGCGGCCCGGGCCGTTTCGGCGTACCAGTGGAAGGAGCGCTTGGGGATGCGGCGCAGCGTGCCGGGCTCGACCTCGACCAGGCCGAACTTCTTGGTGTAGCCCTCGGCCCACTCGAAGTTGTCCAGCAGGGTCCAGGCGATATAGGCCCGCACGTCCGCCCCGGCCGCCCGGACCCGCTGCACGGCCGCCAGGTGCGCCTTCAGGTAGGCCACCCGGTCTGGGTCGTCGACGGAGCCGTCGGCCGCGCGAGCCTGGTCGGCGTAGGCGGCACCGTTCTCGGTGACCCTCAGCGGCAGGCTGGGAGCGCGTCTGGACAGACCGGCCAGCAGGTCCTCCAGCCCGGAGGGGTCCACCTCCCAGCCCATCTCGGTGCGCGGCTTGCGAGGCCGGAAGGACAGGGCCGGGGCACCGGGGAAGGCCGCGGCGTCCTGCCCGACGGCCGGCCCGGTCTGTGTGGGGGCAGCCACCCGCATCGGGGTGTAGTAGTTGACCCCCAGCCAGCAGGCCGAGCCGCGGATCGCCTCGAGGTCACCGGGGTGGACCACCCCGGGGTCGCGCAGCGGGGCGGCCACCTCGAGCAGGTCCGCCGGGTAGGTGCCGTCGACGAGGGCATCGACCCACAACCGGTTCTGCACGGCGTCGACGAAGGCCGCCGGGCCCTGGGTGCCTGGCCCGTCGGGGTGCACCACGGTGAGGTTGAGCACGATCCCGACGTCGGCCTCGGCGTCGTGCTCGCGGATCGCCGCCGCCGCCAGCGCGTGCCCCAGCAGCAGGTGGTGCGCCGCGGCATAGGCGCCCAGCCCCTCCCTGCGTCCGGGGGCGTGCACCCCGGCGGCATAGCCGAGGAAGGCCGAGCACCACGGTTCGTTGAGGGTGGCCCACAGCCGCACCCGGTCGCCGAGCCGGTCGTGCACGGCCAGGGCGTAGTCGGTCAGCCGCAGCGCGGTCTCACGGTTGAGCCATCCTCCGGCGTCCTCCAGCGGTTGCGGCAGGTCCCAGTGGTACAGCGTGGGCGCCGGGGTGATCCCGCGCTGCACCAGCCCGTCGACGAGACGCTCGTAGTAGTCCAGCCCGGCGCTGTTGACCGGCCCGTGCCCGTCGGGCATGACCCGCGGCCAGGCGATCGAGAAGCGGTAGAGACCGACGCCGGACTGCTCGAGCAGGGCCAGGTCCTGGTCCAGGTGCAGGTAGGACCCGCAGGCCACCGAGCCGTCGCTGCCGTCGGCGATGGCGCCGGGCCGGGCGGCGAAGGTGTCCCATATGGAGGGACCGCGCCCGTCTGCGTCCGTGGAGCCCTCCACCTGGTACGACGCGGTGGCCGTCCCGAGCACGAGGGGTCGTACGGGGCCGGTGCGGGCGGGTGTGGCTGTGGTCACGTCAGGCACGCTATTGGATCGACCCGTGCCGGTGCCGGCCACCCAGGGGCCGGACCCGGCGGCCGCAGGCGCGCGGGCCCGAGCGTCACAGCCCGAGCGTCACAGCCCGAGCCTCACAGGGAGTGCACCTG
>JAJZTN010000118.1 GCA_021848885.1 Actinomycetes bacterium | reverse complement strand
CGGCACCCGCGAGGCGACGAACGTGACCACCTCGTCCGGCACGGTCAGATGGGTGATGGCCATGCCGTCGACCCGGGCTGCCAGCTCCACCACCTGCTCGATGGCGTGATTGGGCTTCGCCTCGGCGGTGACCAGCGTGACGCTCAGCCCGTACTGCCCCGCGACGTACTGGTAGCCCGCGAGCAGTTCGGAGTAGTACGGCCCACCGACCGCGGGCATCACCAGGCCGTGCGACTCGGTGCGCTGCAGGCTGCTCCTCCCCCGGAGCGGCAGATACCCCAGTTCGTCGACCGCCTTCAGCACCCGGTCACGGGTCTGTTCGGACGCCGGCGACGAGCCCTGCAGCACCCGAGACACGGTGGAGATGGAGACGCCCGCGCGCTTGGCCACCGTGTAGATCGTGATGGGCCGAGCCCCGTTGTCCTCCGGCATGCCCCCATTCTGGGCTGCCAGGGCGCCGCTCGGGTAGGGGCGCGCGCCGGCGTCAGTGGGACGGCCGGACCTGCAGCTTGAACCGGCCCTGCAATCTGAACAGGCTCCTGGTCGCGCCCGCCGCTGTCAGATTCAGGCCGGCATGTCCGCGAACGGGTTCGGGATGGCCTCCAGCAGCCTGCGGGTGTACTCATCCTCCGGATCGCGGATGACGTCGAGGGCCTCGCCGCGCTCCACGATCCTGCCGTCGTTGAGGACGATCACCTCATCGGCCAGCATGCGCGCGCTGAGCAGGTCGTGAGTGATGTAGAGGATGCCCACGTCCGAGTCCTGAACGAGCCTGTGGAGCAACTCCAGGATCTCCGCGCGGATCGACACGTCAAGGCTGGAGATCGGCTCGTCCGCGATGATGAGTTCCGGCTCGGCCGCCAGCGCCCGGGCGATCACGACGCGCTGGCGTTGGCCGCCGGACAGCTCGTAGCCGTAGCGTCCCCTGTAGCGGCCCGGCGGGGTGAGGGCGACCCGCTCCAGCAGGTTGTCGATCTCCTTGCGGAGGGCTTCCCCGGACATCCTTCGGTGGTTCTTCAAGGGGCGCGACAAGATGTAGTGCAGCGTCTTGTTGGGGTTGAGCGAGCTGTACGGATCCTGGAACACCATCTGCACGAACTTGCGGTATCGGGTCAGTTGGCCGACACCGAGCCGTCCGACGTTCAACGGGCCGCCCTTGGAGTGGAAGACGATCTCGCCGGAAGTGGGCCTGTCCACGCCGGTGATCATCCTGGCGATCGTCGACTTGCCCGAGCCCGACTGGCCCACCAGTGCCGTGACCATGCCGCGACGCAGCTCGAAGCTGACGCCCGTGATGACCTCGTTGGACTCGACCCGGAAGCCTCGGCGGGTCCGGAATGTCTTGTAGACGTCCTTGACCTCCAGGAAGACCTCGTTGGTCACGGCTGCGGCGGTCTCGTCGACCGATTTGACGAACTCGGGGCCCAGGAAGCGCTTCGTGGGTGCCGGCAGCCCGGGCGTATCGGGCGCCTCGCGCTGCAGGTGTGCGACGTGGCAGGCGACGCGGGGGCGTCCGGTGTCGATGGCCTCGGTCGCCTGGCCGGCGC
The DNA here is from genome assembly GCA_021848885.1 of Actinomycetes bacterium. Lineage (GTDB taxonomy): Bacteria > Actinomycetota > Actinomycetes > JAJZTN01 > JAJZTN01 > JAJZTN01. Next base: position 6,542 of record JAJZTN010000118.1, on the reverse strand, counting down.
CGGTCGCCCCGTCGGATGCCGCGATCGCCAGCGGTTGGGGTTCAACGGTGAGGCACCGCTCGATCTTCTCGGGGCAGCGCGGCGCGAACAGACAGCCCTGGTGCTCCCGCGAGAGGTCCGGCGGGCGCCCCGGCACGTAGGTGATGCGGACCGTCTCCGCACGCGGATCGGCGTAACTGCCCAGCAGCCCCTTCGAGTAGGGGTGCAGCGGGTCGCGCAGCAGGTCGCGGGTGTCGTGTTCCTCGACGATGCGGCCGGCGTACATGATGAGGATGCGGTCGGACATGTCGAGCACCGTGCCGATGTCGTGGCTGATGAACAGCACCGCGAAGCCCTGCTCGCGCTGCAGCCTGCGCACGTTCTCCAGGATCGAGCGCTGCACGACGACGTCGAGGCCCGTGGTCGGCTCGTCGAGCAGCACGAACTTGGGGTCGTTGGCCAGGGCGAGGGCCAGATTCACGCGCTGCTTCATGCCCCCGGACAACTCGTGCGGGTAGGCCGTGATGAACCGGTGGTCGATCATCACCAGGTCGAAGAGCTCCTTGATCCGGTCGACGACCTGGTCCCCCCTGAGCTTGCTGTGCAGCTCGATGGCGTCGCGGAACTGATCCTCGACGTGCGTGACTGGGTTGAGGGCGTTCATGGAGCTCTGGAACACCGTGGAGATGTCGCGCCACCGGTAGGGACGCAACGCGTCCTGGCTCATCGTCGTGATGTCCAGGCCGTCGAACAGGATCTGCCCGGCGGCGATCTTGCCGGGTCGCTCCGTGAGCCGCAGGATCGCGTTGGCGAGCGTCGACTTGCCGGAGCCCGATTCTCCGATGAGGCCGACGAACTCACCCGGGGCGATCGCGAAGGACACGTCCTCGACCGCGTTGAGCGGCGCGTGCAGCTTCGGGCTGTAGCGGACTGTGAGGTTCTTGACCTCGAGCAGCGGCGCGGCCATGTCAGGCGTCCTCTCGAAGGAGCGGGTTGCTGATCAGGTCGATGCCGAAGTTGATCAGGGTGAGAGCCAGGATCAGTCCCGAGAGAACAAGCCCCGGCACCAGCAGCCAGATCCACAGGCCCTGCGCGAGGGCACCCTGGAGCTGCGCCTGGTAGAGCATGGTTCCCCAGGACACCGACTCCGTGTTGCCGAGGCCTAGGAACGACAGGCCGGCCTCCGCGCCGATGGCACCTGTGGCGGCCCCGAAGAAGCCGGCGGCGACCAGCGAGGTCATCTGCGGGAGGATCTCTCGAAAGATGATCGTCAGGGTGTTGTCGCCGGCGAACTTGGCGGCCGTGACGAAGTCGCGGTTGCGTAGCGTGATGATCTGCGCGCGCTTGGCGCGGGCCGGTCCTGCCCAGCTGATGATGCCGATGATCAGGACGGTGAACCAGATGCTGCGCACTTCGGAATAGGCCATCAGCGTGATGATGAGCGGCAGCACGGGGACCACGAGGGCGACGTTGGTGAAGAAGGACAAGACGTCGTCGACCCAGGTGCCTTCCAGGTAGCCGGACACCAGGCCGATCAGCAGCGCGACAGCCGTCGCGAACAGTCCCCCGAACAGCCCCACGATCAGCGACACCCGGCTGCCCCAGATCAGCTGGCTGAGAATGTCGGCGCCCTGTGTGGTCGTACCCAGGGGGTGCGCGGAGCTGGGCATCTCGATGGGGTTGAACGTCAGGTTGTCGGCGGCGTACGGGGCCAGCACCGGTGCCAGGATTGCCATCAGGATGTAGGCCCCCAACAGGATCAACCCGAACCGGGCCTTCTTGCTCGACCAGATGACCTGCCACCACGTGGGACCGGTCTCGACCTCCTCGACCTGGGCGGCGGCCACCGCCAGGTCGCCCGGGTCGATGGTGCCGCCCGGCTGGACCTGCGGCGTGGGCTGTGCAGGATTGGTCGTCATGCGCTCGCCTTCCTCGCTCGCGGGTCGAGGACGCCGTAGAGCAGGTCCGCGATCAGATTGGCGATCAGGGTGGCCGTGATCGTGAAGAGCAGCAGCGCCTGGAGCAGCGGATAGTCCTTGCCCGTCGCGGCCTGGCCCATGATTCGGCCGAGCCCTGGGTAGTCGAAGATGTTCTCGATGAGCAACTGCCCGCCGAGAATGCCGCCCAGAGCCATGGCCAGGCCCGTGATCGACGGAAGGAGGGCGTTGCGCGCCGCGTACCGCAGCGCCACCTGGCTGTCGGGGACGCCCTTGGCCTTGGCCAGGCGGATGTAGTCCTCGCCCAGGTTCATGATCATCGTGTTGCGCATGCCGAGGACCCAGCCGATCGGCCCCAACAGGAGCAGCACGGCCGCCGGCAGCACCGAGTGGTAGAGCGCGTCCCCGATGAACGGCAGGTTGAAGCCCGGCGTCGTGGCGTCATAGCCGCCCGAGGTCGGGAACCAGCCGAGGATGTAGCCGAAGGCGAACAGCAGCAGCAGCGCGATCCAGAACGCCTGCAGTGTCCCGATGAACGTCGAGCCGATGGTGACGATCGAATCGAAGAGCGAGTTCCGGCGCCAGGCGGCCAGCGCCCCGAGGACGGTACCGACCGCGAAGGAGATGAGCAGTGTGACGCCGACGAGGATGAGCGTCCAGGGGAGCGCCTTGGCGATCACGTCCGTGACCGGCGTGGGGAAGTAGTTGTAGGACACGCCGAGGTTTCCGGACAGGAGCTGGCGCAGGTAGGCGACGTACTGGTCGAACATGGTGCCTTCGGGTGCGCCCAGCATGGCGCGCATGGCCGCGATCTTCGCCGGGTCGAGTTCCGCGTCCTTGCCGGCGAGCTTCTTGACCATCATCTCGGCCGGGTCGCCGGGCTGGAGCCGCGGGATGAGGAAGTTGAGCGTCACGGCGGCCCAGAGCGTCAGGAGGAAGTAGCCGACCCTCCGCAGGAAGTACCTCATCGATCAACCTTTCCGGCCGGCGCCGGCCGAGCTCACAGGAACGAAGGTTGGTGGAGCCAAGGGTGCGACCGGTGGGGGACGACCGGCCGCACCCGTTCGGGCCCGGGAAGGGCGCGCTACGTGGCCGACTTCAGCTTCGTCATGATCATCAGCATCTCCGAGTTCGTCGCGTACGGATCGGCCTCGCTCGGCCATCCGACCGCCTTGTCGGTGCGGTAGATCATGCGCGCCGGCGCGTAGAACAGCGGCGTCACGGGAGCGGACTTCATCATCACGTCGACCAGCTGGCCGACCAGCTGTTTCTGCTCGGCCGGATCGGTCGACCCCGACAGCTTCTTGACGATGGCGTCGGTGTTCGGATCGCTGTAGCGGCCGACGTTGGTGCGCACCTCGGTCTTGGTCGGGAACTGGTCGGAGGACAGCTTGGCGCCGAGGTTCCGCGCGACCTCGCAGCCACCGTTCAGGTACTCGAGCATCGCGTCGAAGTCGGCGTTCTTCTTCTGCAGGTCGACAGCGTCCGGCGGGCTCGTCATGACGGAGGCGTTGAGCTTCTCCTCCTTGAGGTTGCGGACGATGACGTCCGCGGCCGCCTGGTAATCGATCCAGCCGGCCTGGACGCTGAACTTCACGGTCAGCGGAGAGCCGTCCTTGTTGGTGCGGAAGCCGCCCGAGCCCACCTTGTAGCCGGCCGCGTCGAGCATCTGGTTGGCCTTGGCCGTGTCGTACTTGAGCACCGTGTCGGTGTTCGCGAGGGAGTCAGGCAGAAGATCCTTGGCGTACGGCAGCTTCAGGCCGGTCTGGGATGCGACCTTCATGACGCCGTAGGTGGCTTTCTGGCTCATCTGGTCCTTGTCGAAGCCCTGCGCGACGGCCAGACGGAAGGCGCCGTCGTTCCACGGAGCCTTGGTGAGGTTCGGGGTGAAGACCGTCGACCCGGCCGGGGCGTACCAGAAGTGGTTGAGGTTCGGGTCCTTGGCCTGGAACGACTGGGCCGGGTTCGGGATCTCGCCCCAATAGGCGTCCAACTGTCCCGACGTCAGCTTCAGGGCGGCGTTCGTGGCGTCGTAGTTGCCCTCGAGGACGAGGTGCTTGACCTTGACCTTGTCGGCCTGCCAGTAGTCGTCGCGGCGGTCGAGGACGAGCTTGCGTCCGTTGTAGGAGCCGACCTTGAACGGGCCGGTGCCGACGGGCTTGGTGTCGACGTACTTTGCGGGGTCACCCACCGAGCCCCACACGTGCTGGGGCACGATCTTCGCGGTGATCAGGCTGTCGAACTTGGCCGCCGCGTTGCCGGAGAACGAGACCACGACCTGGTTGCCCTGGGCCGTGACGCTGTCGGCGTGGGCGCCGAACGTATCGTTCCACAGCCCGATGCTGTCGACGGCCGGGTACTGCTTGCCGAGCATGAGCGAGAAGACCACGTCGTTGGCGGTCAGCGGCTGTCCGTCGGACCACTTCACCCCGTCGCGGATCGTGAAGGTGAGCTTGCGAGGGCCCTCCCACTTGTAGTCGGTGGCGAGCCACGGTACGACCTGGCAGTTCATCGAGCTGCGGATCATCAGCGGCTCGTAGAAGTAGGTCTTCGAGGTCGAGCTGGGCGCCCAGGGGTTGTAGTTCTCGACACCCGCGACGTTGTCCGCGACCTCTGCCGGGAACGTCAGTTGTTCGATCATCGCGTCGGTGCCGGCATTGCTGGCGGAGCCACCGGACGCCGAGGCACCGGGTGCGGGATTGTTCCTGGTGGCCACCTGACCCGAGCAGGCGCTCAACGCGAGCGCCCCGGTGAGGAAGAATGCCGCTGCCAGTGATGACCTACTCTTCATCGAGTACCTCCCTATTCGGCTTTCGTAAAACCAGCCCGTTTCGTGTGTGGCACAACATAGGCCCGGAGGGCGTCATTGGGCCAGACTTCCGACGGTGAAAGTGCTTTCACGGATTCGTGATGCTACTTCCATGAATTCTCGGAAGCACTTTCTGTGACACAGCCCCTGTTATCTCGAAGGGCGCGGTGTTAGAACTGCCGCGTGCGTTCCTCGATCCCTCATAGCCCAAGGCCGGCACTGGAGCTCACCACCGGCGACGCCCATGCGGCCTTCACCGATGACCTGGCGCCCCGCCGCCTCGATCTGGCGGGGCTCAGCATGATCCTCTATCCGGCCAGCCCCTTCGATGGGGGACTCGCGGGCCTCTTCCTCCGTCCCACCGACGGAACCCCGCCGGTGCCACTGATCGGCCCCCGGTCGCGCGGCACCACGGCCGCGACGCCGGACGCCGTGGCTCGGCACGGCGAGGCCGGCGGGTTGACGTGGCTCTGCACGTTCTCCCTCGCGGAGGACGGGCATGGCTGGCGCTGGGTCGTCACCCTGCGCAACGACACGGACGCCCCCGTTTCCTGCGATCTGGTCGCGACTCAGGACTTCGCGCTCGCGCCCTATGGAGCGGTGCGCACCAATGAGTATTACGTCAGCCAGTATCTGGATCTGTCCCCCCTTTCGGACCCTGATTTCGGTACCGCCATCGCGGTGCGCCAGAACATGCCGGGCCCGCGGCAGCCCTGGGCGGCCCTGGCCTGCCTCGGACGCGGCACGTCCTGGGCAACCGATGCGCTGCAACTTCGCGGGACCAGGGACGGGCGACGCCTCCTCGACGTCTCCCGACTGCCGTCCGCACGCCTTCAGCACGAGCACACCCTGGCGGCCCTGGCGAGCGAGCCGATCACCATCTCCCCTGGTCAAGAGGCTGTGACGGGCTTCGTGGGCGTCCTCGTTGAGGACCATCCGGAGGCCACCAACAACGCGGACGCCGCCGTGGTGCGGGAGGCGCGGGCTGCGGCGTCCGCCCGGCAGACGGCGGCCGCCCCGACCCCGGACGCCCAAGCGACCGGCAGCGCGCATCTGTTCGAGTCGCCCGCCGCGCCCGCCGCCGGGCTCACCGACATCACCGCGGAACGCTGGTTCCCGGGCCGTCGTGACCTGGTCGAGATCGCACCCGACGGGTCCGTGTGGGCCTTCCGCACCGAATCCGGCGAGCACGTGACGGCCCGTGACAAGGAGATGTCGATCCTGCGCCCGCACGGCCAGCTCCTGCGCACCGGAGACGCGCTCACCCCCGACACCGGCCTGCTCACCTCCACCATCTGGATGCGCGGTGTGTTCGCGTCCCAGGTGACCGTGGGTCACGTGAGCCGGGGGGCGGTGCTGTCCGGCGACCGGACCTACCTCGGACTCCAGGACGCCCATGGCCTGCGGATGTTCGTGCGGCGCGAGGGCGCCTGGGAGTTGCTGGGCGTCCCGACCGCGTGGGCCCTGCGGCTCGACGGAGCTCGCTGGCTCTACGACCTGGACGGCTCCCAGGTGGAGGTCGCAACCACCGCAGCCACGGAGACCCACCGCCTCGACTTCACCGTGACCACGTCCGGCTCGATCGACCGCGTCCTCGTGGCCGCCCAGCTCGCTCTGGGCGGCGACGACGGGCACGCGCCCGCGTCGGTGCCGATCCAGCGGGATGGCGACGTCCTCACGGCCCAGGCGCCGGGACGCGTGCTGCGGATCAACTTCGGCGGGCAGCCGTTCGAACACGGGGGCGCCGAGTTGCTGTTCGCCGACGGCGCCGATCATGACCAGGCGTGGCTGTGCTGTCTGCTCGATGCCCCCGGCGA
>JAJZTN010000117.1 GCA_021848885.1 Actinomycetes bacterium | reverse complement strand
CGATCTAGCTCGTGCCCGTCGCGGTGGCGAGCCGGGCAGGTCAGGTGGACGCTCGCGCCCTGCGGGGTGTCGACCAGCTCGGCGAGGAAGGCGTAGGCGCGGGCCACGACCTCGGCGGGGAACAGCTCGGCAAGGGCGGTGCCCCGGACCGAGACCGGCAGCAGTCGGGCCGCGGCCGCGTTGACATAGCGGACCCGGCCCAGCCCGTCGAGGACGAGCAGGGGCGCGGTCGTCCGCGTCACGACCTCCCTGAAGAAGCCCCCCATACCGTCCTTGTCCGATCCGTCCTTGTCCGATCCCCCGGATCCGGGTCGCCCCCCGGCTGCCCCCCGACTGCCCGGGCTCTGGCGCCCCCGACTGCCCGGGCTCTGGCGCCCAGGTCTTGGCGCCCAGGGTCCCACGCGGGTCCGAGCGGCGGCGACGATCTTCCCGCTATGCCCGATCCGGTCCCGCGCGTTCACCCGTCCGGGCTAGGAAAGTCACCCGAACGGGTCTTCAGCCACGGGTTCGGCGCGCCGAGGGGCGCGAACTGGCAGCGGGCCCCTCGCCGCGTCGACACCACCTGTCGTGGCGGGCCCGCCGTGCCGGCCCCTCGACGGCGCGGCGGTCACACCAGCATCACCAAACCACACCGCCTCGCCTCGTGGCGGGGACTTTGCCGAGGTGGCCGCAGGACCGGCCCTGGGGTCAGCCCGGGGTCGCCCCGAGGTCAGCCCGGGGTCGCCCCGAGACCGGCCCCGGGGTCAGCCCGAGACGTCGCGGCGACGCAGGCCCGCCACGGCCAGGGCCACCAGCACGGCACAGGTCAGTGCCGCCACGGCGAGGGAGGGCCAGTAGAGCCCGTGCCGGATCGGGTCGTGTCCGGCGTACTGGTAGAAGGGCGAGACCGGGCGGACGCGGGCCAGCCAGCCGACCATCTCGGCCAGGGCGTTGACGAGGTAGGAGAGCACGGCCAGCGCCACCGGCACGGCCCGGGCCACCCCGACCCGACCGGTGATGGCGCCCAGGGCGAGGGCGAGGCTGCCGAAGACCAGCCCGAGCATGCCCAGGTGCACCACGGTCGCGGCGGCCATGCCGGCGCCCACGCTCATGTTCGCGGCCACACCCACGATCACCAGCGAGGCCCAGAAGGCGAGGCCGAGCACAGCGGTGCCGACCACCATCGCGGCGAACTTCTCCAGCACCACGCGGGTGCGCGTCACCGGGGTGCTCAGCAGCAGGTCGAGGGTCCGCCGCTCCTCCTCGCCGGCCACCGCCGACGCCCCGGCCCCGATCGTGTAGACCAGCACGAGCATCGGGGCCATGAAGGAGAGAAGCTCGACGTAGAGGAAGCCCTGCGGGGTGGACAGGTCACCGGCCGCACCCGCGATGAAGAGCGAGCGCATCGACTCGGGCATCTGCTTGATCAGGTCGGCGTAGGAGGTGTTGTCCCGCACGGTCGGCCACATGGCGCCGTAGGTGGCCAGCAGGCCGAGGATGCTCACCGCCCACAGTGCCAGGCTGCGGCGCTGGTCCCGGATGGTCTTGAGCGTGACGCTAGGCATCTTCGGCCTGCCCCGCGTACGACGCCCCAGCCTCGGTCGGTGCCCCGTAGTAGGTGAGGAAGGTCTCCTCCAGGCCCGCCTCCTCGCAGGCCAGGTCGAGCACCTCGTGGGCGGCCAGCCGCTTCACCAGCGCGTCGAGGCTGGACTGCGGGGCGCTGCAGGTCAGCACGCCATCCCGCAGCCGAAGGTCGTGCAGGTCCGGCACTTCCGCGAACTCGCTCAGGCTGACCCCGTCGGCCAGGTGCGCGCGCAGCCGGTGCAACGAGCGGGCCCGCAGCGTCTCCAGCCGCTCGATCGCGACCAGCCGCCCGGCCCGGATGATCCCGACCCGGTCGGCCACCCGCTGCACCTCGTCGAGCACGTGCGAGGACAGCAGCACGCTGCCGCCCTCGGCCACGTGCTCGCGCATCATGGCGAGGAACTCCACCTGCACGAGCGGGTCCAGCCCGCTGGTCGGCTCGTCCAGCAGCAGCAGCTCGGGCCGGTGCATCATCGCCAGGACCAGGATGAGCTTCTGCCGGTTGCCCTTCGACAGCGTCCCGGCCGGCCGGTCCAGGTCCAGGTCCAGCCGCTGGGCCAACGCGGCCACGTGGGCGCCGTCGTAGCAGCCGCGCAGCGAGCCGTCGCCGTCGTAGCAGCCGCGCAGCGAGCCGAGGTAGCGGGTCAGCGCCCGCCCGGTGAGCTTGTCGTAGAGCGCCGGATCCCCGGGCACGTAGCCCACCCGGGCGTGGATCGCCGGCGCCTGCCTCCAGCTGTCCAGGCCCAGCACCCGCGCCTGGCCCCGGGTCGGGCGCAGCAGGCCCAGCAGCAGCCGCAGCGTCGTCGTCTTGCCCGCCCCGTTCGGGCCCAGGTAGCCGAACACCTCGCCGCGGTGCACCTCGAGGTCGACATCTACCAGCGCCGAGGTCCTCCCGTAGCTCTTCGACAGCCCGGCGGTCTGGATCACCACCTCGCCCGTCGTACCCGTTGTCACCCTCGGACTATCCCACCCGGGCCCGCGAGCACGGCGAGGGCGAGCGTCCCGGCTGCGGGCGCGTGGGGGGCTTGGCGGTCCCGATCGACCGCTCAGGCCCCTCCCTGTCAGGCGGACAGATGTCGCCGCGCTCACCGGGCCGCGTCCGGGCAGCCTGGCGCTGCCTGGCAGCCGGGAGATCGGGCGGCAAACCGTTGCACCGATGCCGGACTCCTAATTGGGCGGCCGCGTCTGCAACCTGGCCGGCCATCGAGCCGACACCCAAATGGCCCAGTGAAGATCCGGTCTCAGCTCGGACAGCGAGAGCAATATCCGGCAATCTGACTCGCTTCCCCGTGGCCGGGTCGAGTGGCGTCTAGCCAGGGGCCTCGCTGTCAGGGACGTACTCCAAGATGTCGCCGGGCTGGCAGTCGAGTGCCTCGCAGATGGCATCCAGCGTGGTGAACCGGATGGCTCGGGCTCGGCCAGTCTTGAGGTTGCTGAGGTTGGTCAAGGTGATGTCGACGCGGCTGCTGAGTTCGGTAAGCCGCATCTTCCGTCGGGCGAGCATGACGTCGAGGTTGACGATGATGGGCATGTCAGACCGTCAGGGCGTTCTCTTCGCGCAGGCTGGTCGCGTTGTCGAACAGCCCGACCATGACTGCAGCGAAGGTGAACAGGAAGAGCGAGATGATCTCGCCGACGACGAAGGCGAGGAAGACGCTCGGACTCTGGCCGGGTTGCATCGCGATCGTGACAGCAGTGAATGCGACGAACAGGTACGCCGCCGTGACGGCGAAGCAGTTGCGGATCCGGCGCAGCAGCGCGACGGCGCGGGGTGAGAATGCCTCGCCGTTTGCCACCAGGGATGCGAACGACCACAAGGCCTGCAGCGCGACCAGGCTGGGAATCGCAGCGACCACCGCGGTGATGAAGAGCGGCTGCTGCAAGTGGGCTAGGACCGGGTACTGCTCCGCCAGGTCCACGCTCACGAGGTAGAGGAGCAAGTAGGCAAAGGCCACCCCGGCGGCCAGCATGAGCAGTAGTCCTCGAAGTGCCACCGTGTACAACTTCATGCCGGTCAACATACGGTTCTTGTTGCTAATCGCCAAGTGATTCTCGATGAACAGTAAGTCCGCTGCGCGCCTATGCCTGATAGCGCTCGCTTCTCGTTGGGAGCTCGTCTTCTTCCACTACCTCGAGTTCTACGAGGTCCTCGACTTCCCGCTCAACGGGGAGCTCAGCAACTTCACGCAGCTCGTCGTCACGCAGATCATCAACGTGGAGGTGGTCACTTTCATCGTGACGATCATCGTCATCGTCATCGCCGGGCTGTCCCGCGCCCTGCTCGTCGAGCTGCTCCACTCCTCTTCCCACTGAGTCAGGTCGGCACCGTCGGAAGTGCCGTCTGAGAAGGGGGCCATGCGGCGTTGTCACGCGCGAGGAAATCCTGGCAGAACAGTACCGTTTGCGGTACTGTTCTGCCAGCACCAGTGAGGGTCGGATGTTGGCAGAACGGTACTGTTTTCGGTACTGTTCTGCCAACATCCACGCACATTTGCGTCAGGAGAGTGATGATGACGTACAAGGAGGCGCTGCGCGAGGTCGCTGCGTATCAGCACGGGTACGTCACGACCCACGACGCCGAAGAGGTCGGCGTTCCTGGCGTGGAACTGCGCAAGCTCGCCGCCCGGGGCGGCCTGGACAACGTCGCCCGGGGTGTCTACCGATTCCCTGACGCGCCCACGACGCCGACCGACCCGTACATGCAGGCGGTGCTGCGTGTTGGCGCCGGCGCCGTACTCGTGGGCGAGTCGGTCCTCGCTCTGCACGACCTCGCCCTAGTCGAGCCTCGCAAGATCCAGGTGGCGACACCTCGACGTGTGCGTCTGACCAATCCCGGCTTCGTTGAGGTCATCCATCGCGAGGTCCCTCAGGACGAGATCACCACCTATGACGGTGTGCCGGCGACGAAGCTGTGGCGTGCCCTGGTCGATACGGTTGGCCACGTCATGACGGAGCGCCTTCAGGCTGCACTGGCTGAGGCGCGGCGCCGCGACCTCGTGACACCGGCTGAGGCTGCGCGCGTCCGTCGCGCACTGAAGGCCCAGCGACCGAGCACACCAAGGGGGACGAAGTGAGCGTGCCATCGGGGCCGGTCCGAGGCGCACCGCCGAACCTGGCGTCTCTGCACACTCGCGTGAACAACCTGAGCAAGGAGCGCTCGGGCGGCCGCTCGAACCCGCGGCTGTCCAACCAGCTCGAGCGCACCATTGCTCTCGTCGTGCTCGGCCAGATCCTGGGCCAGTGCGAGACAGACGGGGAAGCGCCCGCACTGGCCGCGGTCAAGGGCGGCACTGCCATGCGACTGCGTTTCGGCCCTGACAGGTCTCGCTTCAGCAAGGACTTCGACATCGCCAGGCACTCCACCATCGACGAGTTCACTAACGTTTTCGGGCAGGCGCTGGCGGTCGGCTGGGGAGGATTCACGGGGGAGCTTGTCCCCTCGCGCTCGGTCTCCAAGCCCGTCGGAGTGCCGACCGAGTACGTCATGGTCAGCTACAACGTGAAGCTAAACTACAAGGGACCCACCAGCCCCTTCACGACAGTGGTCCTCGAGGTCGGAGCCGACGAGCTCGACGACACGGTCGAGACCCAGCCGCTGCTCGACCAGGACGTCATCGACCTCTTCGCCGTGCTTGGACTGCCCATCCCTGACCCGGTTCACGTCATCCGCGACGACCACCAGATCGCTCAGAAGTTGCACGCAGTCTCCGGCGAGGGCTCAGAGCGGGCCCACGACCTGATCGACCTTCAGTTGCTCGAGTCCTCGTGCACCCTCACCGACGCCATGGTCTCGGACACCTGCCAGCGACTGTTCCGCTTCCGGCGTGCACACACGTGGCCCCCGACCATCGTGCAAGGCGAGGCCTGGGACACCCTGTACGCGGCGCAGGTCGGGGACCTGGCCGTGATCGATAACGTGGCGGACGCGATCGTCAGGGCCAACGACTACGTGGCTCGCCTCGTCAGCGCGTCGCCAGCCTGACGAAGCACTGATCTCGCCGCCAGCGCTGAGGCTCCGATGGGGCTACGTCCGTCGATGATCGCTGTGCCCGGGTATTGCGCGGTGCCGATGCCGTGGTCAAGCAGGGGCACGGCGCCGGTCCCGGCGCAGAAGTGCCGTTATCAATTGCCCCGCCAGGTCGGCCAGGTGGACCCTCGAGTCAGTTGTCTGCCGCGAGAAGGATCTTCAACGCGGACAGGCCGTCAGCGCGGTACGCCGGGTCTATGAGCGCCCATGAGGAGTGGTCGTCCTTTGCCAGTTCTCCGGCGCGGCGGAGCCATCGCTTGTCGCTAGTTCCCATCTGCTCACGCATCTCGAAAGGGTCAGCAACAAGAGAGCACAGCAGGGCGAGGTCGTTGACGTGGCGATCCCGACGTTCGGCCAGCGTTGTTGCACCTGCATTGATGACCATGGCGCCGAGCAGATCGGGGCGGGGCACGAGTCCCCTGCTGCCGCTGGCCAAGACCACCTCGACCTCCTCAACCCGATGGAGGGCTTGGGCGCCGCCCGGAACCTCGACTGTCCTGCCGGGTGGTGTCGTCGTGAGGTTGGCGCGCGGACCGACGTTGTCCGGGGCTAGTACATCCACCAGGACCGGTGGGTTGAACGTCTTGTGCTTGTAGCGGTGCGCCCGACCGTCGGGACTCATGCCGTCAGACTCGAAGTCCTCGCTCTCCAAGGCCCGAACGAAGGCCAGCAGCACGTCCGGTCGAGCGCGGATGTCAGCGATGGCGTCTCCGTCCTGACTGACCTGCAACGGCTCGCGGCCATGCGCGAAGGTGTGGAGAAGCAACATCTGCCCGCCGATGAGCATCCAGGGCACCCGCTTGGTCTTCGCGGACCGGTTGAGGAGTTCCTCCCAGAGCTCGTCCGTGGGAGAGCCCAACCACGGCAGATTGATGACGCGGTCACGCTTGAGCCCCCAGCGCTTGGGCGGCTGCGCTCCTCAGCAGTTCCATGCCCGCGAGGTTGGCGCGAGGGTCCGCGTCATCGAGGCAGTCAGCGGCGATAGCGAGGGCAAGGAGACGCTCGTTGGCCCGCAGACGGTCGATGATGCCGTCCTCGTGGACCAGACGCACCACGGCAGACGAACTCGACGACGCCTCCTCATCCAGATGGAGCGCCCGGGACAAGTCCGCCCAGGCGATCACGTCGAGGTAGACCTCCGGACGGGCGCTGAACGCCACCAGATCAAGGCCATGAGCGGACGCCTCGTGCGGGCCAGCGGGAACCGCCTCGCTGGCCTGGACCAGGCGACGAAGCGCGGCCGAGTGCCCACCAACCGGAACCTTCTGCCCACGGTTGCGAAGAGCGGCACGCCACTCATCCGCCCCCAGGGACGCCATGCGACGCAGAACCGACCGGACCTGGCTTCGCGCCGGCGCGGCCAGCCACGGTGCATCCCCGCCCGCCAGCAGATCGAGCAGCGCCCAAGCGCGCCGCTCGGACAGGGGGCGACCCTGCGGGCGTGCGCGCCGAGACATCAACGCGACCGCGTCCCCGTCGAGCAGCCAGACCTTCCCGGCCCTTCGAGCAGGCAGATCGCCGGCGTTCACCAACTGACGAACCCGGCTCTCGTCTAGCTGGAGGCGCTCAGCAGCCTCCGCGACAGATAGCTCCACGACCCACCTCCAAGTTTCGTAAAACGTCCCGGAAACAGGATAGTTCACGAAACGGGGGTGATGTCGACCAACTCCCACCCCGCGCGCCTGGCGCCCACGGCGCTGGCAACGGCAGCTGAATCAGCAGTAGGAGGAAGAAGACGACGAAGAAGGCCAGCGGCAGGAACGGGAGCAGCAGGATGACGATGTCGAGGATGTAGATGATGACGTTGTCTATGACGTGGCTGGCGAGGCACGGAGTGCCCCTGGATAGCCCGAATCCGCGGCGGTTGGGGTCGCGACTTGGTTCATCCCGGGTTCGAACGTGTGGCCAGTCCTCGAAACCAGCCACACCACTGAAACACCAGAACCGTTGTGCCCCAACACCTTTCGGCCGTACTCGGGAAAGTCCAACATGCCCTGAAACGGCTCAGGCGCGTCTCGAAGTCGCCGGGGTGCGTGGGGGGTGCGCACTCTCCGACCATGGATTCCGACGCCCCGATAGCCAGCCCGTTTCGTTCGTCGCGCTACCCGTACCAGACGTTAACGCGCGAGGACGGCGCGCCAGCGGCGCGAGTTGGTGGTCGACGATGTCGAGGATCAGTTGCGGGTTCATGCGGAATCTCATGTACGACGATTCGGCGAACCGCTCCTGGTCGGAGCGGGTCACACGGCCACCGAGTCTGCACGAGCGCTCGCAGCAGCCTCGTCATGTAGCAGCGGCCACCACGTCGACCCGAGTCCCGAGGAGCTGCCCCAACTCTTCGGCGCCTCACACAACCTCGTATGCACAAGGGGTTGTGCACACGGGGTTGTGCACATGGGGTTGGGCTCGGGCGGGCTTGTCGGTGCTGGGTTCTAACGTGCTGTCATGGAGGTCGGGCAGGCGGGTCTGCTGGTGGCTGAGGAACAGCGCGGTGCCGCGCTGGCGCCTGCAGCGCCGGGTGTGCCGGGTGCCCCGGGTGCGGCGTCGTGGGTGGCGCCTCACCCGGGTGCGGCGCGTGCGCCGGGTGTGCCGTCGTGGGTGGCGGGTGACCCGACTGACCCGGGGGTGACGCCGTTGGCGGTGGCCTTGGCGGGTGTGTGCGCGGGTGTTGATGCGTTGGGTTCGTTGGCGTGGTGGTCAGATCG
>JAJZTN010000116.1 GCA_021848885.1 Actinomycetes bacterium | reverse complement strand
GGGAATTGACGGTTAGGACTCGCGCATAAATAAGCTAGGCGTTTGGTCTGTTCGGCGATAGTGTGTTCGTGTGGCGGTGGCGAGTGAGGTGGTGGACTCGGTCCGCCGTCGCGTCAGCGCGGTCTGGCCGCACCTGAACGAACGCGCCCGCCGGCTGTTGCTCGGTGCGGAGGCTCGTGAGCTGGGATTCGGTGGGATCGCGGCGGTCGCGGCCGCGGCCGGAGTGTCGCGCTCGACCGTGCAGCGCGGGCTCGCCGAGCTGCACGACGCTGACCCGTTGCCGCCGGAGCGGGTGCGCCGCGCCGGGGCGGGTCGCAAGCCGGTGACCGAGAAGGACCCGAAGCTGATGGCGGCGCTGGAAGCGCTGGTGGACCCCGACACCCGCGGGGATCCGACGTCACCGCTGCGGTGGACGGCCAAGTCGACTCGTACCTTGGCCCGCACGCTCAGTGCGGCGGGGCACGCCGTCTCCGACCGCACGGTGGCCGCGCTGCTGCACCAGCTGGGCTACCGGCTGCAGGCCAACGCCAAGACCCGGGAGGGCAGGCAGCATCCGGACCGCGACGCGCAGTTCCGGCACATCAACGACACGGCGCGAGGATTCCTCAAGAGCAAGGATCCCGTCGTCAGCGTCGACACGAAGAAGAAGGAACTGGTCGGCGCCGAGCCCGGCTACAAGAACGGTGGACGGGAATGGCAGCCCGCCGGTCAACCCGTACTGGTCGGCGTCCACGACTTCCCCGACCCCGCGGTCGGCAAGGCAGTCCCGTACGGCATCGACGACCTCGCCCGCAACACCGGCTGGATCTCGGTCGGCTGCGACGGTGACACCGCCGCGTTCGCCGTGCAAACCCTGCGCCGCTGGTGGGACACCGTCGGGCGGGTGCACTACCCGACTGCCCGTCGTCTGCTCATCACCGCCGACGCCGGCGGGTCCAACAGCTACCGGGCACGTCTGTGGAAGGTGGAGCTGGCGAAGCTGGCCACCGAGACCGGCCTGGCCATCAGCGTCTGCCACTTCCCGCCCGGCACGTCGAAATGGAACCGGATCGAACATCGGCTCTTCGCCCACATCTCGATGAACTGGCGAGGCCGTCCGCTGACCAGCCACGAGGTCGTCGTCGACCTCATCGCCGCCACCACCACCCGCGCCGGGCTCACCGTGCACGCCGAGGCAGACACCAACAGCGATCCCCGCGGCATCAAGGTCAGCGACGCCGAGATGGCCGCCATCGCCCCACAAGTCAAACCGGCGAAGTTCCATGGAGAGTGGAACTACACGGTTCAGCCGGGCACTACAACAGTGTCACTCTAGTCAGTGGAATAATTCTTGCGCGGGCCCTAATGGGGCTTCGCCCCAGCCCGATCAGCGTGCGTGTGGCACCCGCTGGCAGGCGCTCGTTGGCTCCGGTCGTGGGTCAGATGACGGGTTCACCTCGCGTCAGGACCCGGGGCGGTTGCAGGAGTTCTGTGACCGGCTCACCCCGACCAAGGTCGACGCCCTGCTGCGCAAGTGTCTGGGCAGGCTGCCGCATCCGCTTACCCGGGCGGACCGGGCCGCTGGTTGCCGCTACGACATCTCGGTGCGCCAGGCCCGAGGTCAGCCTCACCCAGATGCTGGACCAGCCGCCGTCGGGCCGGGTGCTGTTCGAGGATGTGATCCGGGAGAACCTCGATCTGGTCCGGCCGGACAAGGTCGGGCGGGTCTTCCACCGGCAGATCCGCCGGCGTGGGAAGCTCCCGGCGCCGGGTCGCTGGCTCACCGGGGGAGTCACCCCGAGCCGGGGGGCCGGATGACGGGTGCCCCCAGGACGCGGGAGGATGGCCGCCTCCCCCGCCCGGGGGACCGGCCGGAGGGATCGCGACGATGAGCCATCAGCCACCAGAGCCTGACCCCTGGTGGCTGATGCCGCTGACCCCGCCGGCCGACTCCCCGGACCTCGACCCCTGGCGGCCACCGCCCGGTCCGGCCGCTGCACCGGGCGAGGGCTGGTCGGCTCCACCCCCGTCGCCGCGGCTGCGCCCCAGCCTGCTGGTCGGCGCGCTGCTGGCGGCCGTGCTCGTGGCCGGCGCCGTCGGTGGCGGAGTGGGGGCCTGGTGGGCGACGAGCCGGCCCGGCGCCGCCGCGGTCGTCACGCTGAGCACCGCGCCCCCCGCGCGGGAGCAGTCCGCCCCAGGCTCGGTGTCCCAGGTTGCGGCGCGGATCCTGCCCTCGGTGGTGTCGGTCAACGTCACGGCGAAGGGCAGCGCGGACACCGGCTCGGGCTTCGTCATCGCCGCCAACGGCTACCTGCTGACCAACAACCACGTGGTCGAGGCCGCTGCCGCTGGGGCCGGGCGCATCGAGGTCGACCTCGCCGACGGGCGCAGCGTGCCGGCCACCATCGTCGGGCGCTCACAGGACTACGACCTGGCCGTGCTCAAGGTCGCCCTCGGCGGGCTGCCGGCGCTGACCCTGGGCGACTCCGGCTCGGTTGCGGTCGGGGACCCGGTTGTCGCGGTCGGCTCACCGCTGGGGCTGTCGGGAACGGTCACCTCGGGAATCATCAGTGCCGAGAACCGCCCGGTCATCGCCGGGCAGGATCCCAACAGCCAGTCCTATATCAACGCCCTGCAGACCGACGCGGCGATCAACCCGGGCAACTCCGGAGGGCCGCTGGTCGACCTGTCGGGTCACGTCATCGGGGTCAACTCTGCCATCGCCACGCTCAGCGCGACATCGCCTTTCGGTGCGTCGCAGTCGGGCAGCATCGGTCTGGGCTTCGCCATCCCGATCAACCAGGCTCGCGACGTGGCCGAGCAGCTCATCCGCTCTGGCGAGGTGCGCTACCCGGTCCTGGGCGTCCTGGTCGACCAGGCCTTCACCGGCAACGGGGCCAAGATCGTTGCAGCGGGTGGCGCGTCCAGCCCGTCGGTCGTGCCCGGCGGCCCCGCGGAGCAGGCCGGTCTGCGCCCCGGTGACGTCATCGTTGCGGTCGACGGCCGGGTCATCACCAGCGGGCCGGAGCTCATCGTGGCGATCCGCACGCACCATCCCGGTGAGACCATCGAGGTGACCTACCTGCGCGGGACCGGTACGCGCCACACCGTGCGGGTCAGGTTGGGCGCTGCGGTGGAGCGGTTGTCGCGCTGAGCAGGCGACCTGGCAGGATCGGGCCGGGCGGCCGGCTCGGGCAGGCAGTGCGGGCAGGCACTGCGGGTAGGCACTGGACGGGAGCGAGCACGGCGATGTTCGGGATCGGTCCGAGCGAGCTGGTCGTGCTCGCGGTCATCGGGCTGGTCGTGCTCGGGCCCGAGAAGCTGCCCAAGCTGGCCGCCGACGCGGTCCGGTTCCTGCGCGACCTGCGGGTCATGGTCGACCGGGCCCGCAGGGACGTCCGGGAGCAGCTCGGGCCGGATTTCGCCGACCTCTCGCTGCGCGACCTGGACCCGCGCACTCTGGTGACACGCACCCTCTTCGACGGTGACCCCGACCCGCTCGGGCTGCGCGAGGAGCAGCCCAGCGCGGGGCCGTCCGCGGGGCCGTCGGTGCCGGCTCAGCAGCCGCGACTGGCCCCGGGGGAGGCGCCGCCCTACGACGACGACGCCACCTGAGCGGACTCTGGCGCTGATCATGCAATGTCTGCACGCAGGGCGTGCAGACATTGCATGATCAGCGGTTGATGGGGGTGAGGCTGAGCTGGCGGCCGACGAGGCTGGGCCGTTTGGAGGCCAGCCGGGCGGCGATCTCGCGCAATGCGGTCGAGGCCGGCGCCGCCGGTTCGGCGATCACCAGCGGCATTCCCGCGTCACCGCCTTCGCGCAACCGCAGGTCCAGGGGCACCTGCCCGAGCAACGGCACTTCGGCGCCGGATCGCTGGCTGAGCACGTTGGCCACCCGCTGCCCGCCGCCGGCGCCGAACACCTCGATGCGGTGGCTGTCCCCGCAGTGCGGGCAGGGCAGCCACGCCATGTTCTCCACGACGCCGGCGACCTTCTGGTGCAGCTGCGCGGCGATCGTGCCGGCCCGCTCGGCCACCTCGGCGGCAGCCTCCTGGGGGGTGGTCACCACGACGACCTCGCAGCCGGGCAGCCGCTGCCCGACCGAGATGGCCACGTCACCGGTGCCAGGCGGCAGGTCCAGCAGCAGAACGTCCAGGTCACCCCAGAAGACGTCGCTGAGCATCTGCACCAGGGCACGGTCCAGGATCGGCCCGCGCCAGGCCACGACCTGCTCCCGGCTGCCCTTGAGCATGCCGATCGACATCACCCGCACCCCGTGCGCGGTGACCGGCATGATCATGTCGCCCACGGTGGTGGGCCGGGAGTCGGCAAGGCCCAGCATCGCCGGGACCGAGTGACCGTAGACGTCGGCGTCGAGGATGCCCACCGACACTCCAGCGGCGGCCATCGCCGCGGCGAGGTTCACGGTCACCGACGACTTGCCCACCCCGCCCTTGCCGGAGGCGATCGCGAGCACCCGGGTCAGTGACTCCGGCTTCGTGAAGGGGATCTCGGGGGCCGGGGCGCCCCCGCGCAGCCGCGACTGCAGGTCGGCGCGCTGCTCCTCGCTCATCACGTCGAGCTCGACCCGGACCTCGCCGACCCCGGTCAGCGGGGCGACCGCGGCGGTCACGTCACGGGTGATGGTCTCGCGCAGCGGGCAGCCGGGGACGGTGAGGTAGACCGCGACCGTCACCACCCCGCCCGGCTCGACCCGGATGTCCTTGACCATGCCCAGCTCGGTGATCGGGCGGTGGATCTCCGGGTCGTTGACCTTGCTCAGCGCCTGGGTGATCCGGGCGATCAGCTCATCCTGCTCTGCGGCTGCCATGGCGGGCATGCTACGTGGCCGAGGCCCGGCCCGCCGGGCCGGGAGGCGCCGCCGGCTGCTCAGCCCAGCGCGGTGCCGTGCTCGCCCTGCTCACCGCCTGCGGGCTCCTCCCGGCGGTCCTCGATCTCCTCCAGTAAGACGCGCAGCTCGGAGCGGAGGAAGTCACGGGTGGCCACCTCACCGAGGGCGACCCGCAGCGCGGCGATCTCGCGGGTGAGGTACTCGGTGTCGGCGACCGAGCGCTCGGCGCGAACCCTGTCCTGCTCGTACTGCACCCGGTCGCGGTCGGCTTGCCGGTTCTGGGCGAGCAGGATCAGCGGGGCGGCGTACGACGCCTGGGTGCTGAAGATCAGGTTGAGCAGGATGAAGGGGTAGGGGTCCCAGCGCAACCCGTAGATGCCCACGACGTTGGCGGTGATCCACAGCGCGACGAAGACCGTCGTGTAGAGCAGGAACCGGGCCGTGCCCATCAACCGGGCGAACTTCTCCGCGAAGCGCCCGAAGGCGTCCGGGTCGTAGCGGGGGGAGGGCATGATCGAGCGGCGCATGCTGCGTGGCTGGTCCAGCCGCGCGCGGCGCGGCTCACGAGGCACGCGGGCCTCCGGTGTCAGGGCCCTGCCGCCAGTCGTCGGGCAGCAGGTGGTCGAGCACGTCGTCGACGGTCACCGCGCCGATCAGGCGGTCCTGGGCGTCCACGACCGGCACTGCCACGAGGTTGTAGGCGGCCAGGTGCTGGGTGACCGACTGCAGGGTGCTCTGCGGGCCCAGCGGCTCCAGGTCGGTGTCGACCAGGGCGCTGACCAGCGTGGAGGGCGGCTCGCGCAGCAGGCGCTGGATGTGGGCGATGCCCACGAATCGCCCGGTGGGGGTCTCCAGCGGTGGCCTGCAGACATAGACCTGGGAGGCCAGTGCGGGGGTGAGCTCGGGGTGGCGGACCCGGGCCAGCGCCTCGGCGACCGTGGCGTCCGGGGGCAGGATCACCGGCTCGGTCGTCATCATGCCCCCGGCGGTGTCCTCGGAGTAGGACAGCAGCCGGCGGACGTCCTTGGCCTCCTCGGGCTCCATGAGCTTGAGCAGCTTCTCGGCCTCCTCGGGCGGCAGCTCGCCGAGCAGGTCCGCGGCGTCGTCGGGGTCCATCGCCTCGAGCACGTCGGCGGCGCGCTCCTCGGCCAGCTTGCCGAGGATCTCCACCTGGTCGTCCTCGGGCAGCTCCTCCAGCACGTCAGCGAGCTTCTCGTCCGGCAGGGCAGCGGCGACCTCGAGCCGGCGCTTGGGGGACAGGTCGTGCAGCACGCCGGCCAGGTCGGCCGGGCGCAGCTTCTCGAGGGTGGCCAGCAGGTTCGCCGCCCCCTGGCCCTCCTGGGGCAGGGACAACCCGCTGACCGCGTCCCAGTCCACGATGAGCGCCTCGCCGCGACGGCGCAGGCCCTTGCCCTGTCGGCGCACGTAGACCTTCTGCACGACCCAGTCGTGCGTGCGGTTCCGCTCGATGGCGACGTCCTCGATGGTGACCGGCTCGTCGGCCTCGGCCGCTCCGCGGCCCGCCAGCAGCGTCACCTTGCGGTCGAGCAGCTCGCCCAGCACGAGGGTCTCGGTGGGCCGCTGCTGGAAGCGACGCAGGTTCACCAGCCCCGTGCTGATGACCTGGCCGGTGTCCACGGCGGTGACCTTCGTCATTGGAAGGAAGATGCGCCGGCGCCCGCCGACCTCGACGACCAGGCCGAGCGCCCGCGGCTGGGACCGGCCGATCCGCAGGGTCACCACGGCGTCGCGGACTCGGCCCACCTGGTCGCCGTTGGGGTCGAAGACGGCTGTGCCTGCCAGGCGCGCGATGAAGACCCGGGTCGGGGCGCCACTCACGAAGGACCAGGCTACGGGATCCCGTCGCCCGCGATCATGCAATCGTTGCCCGCGCGCCCGCCTTGCCCGCGATCAGGCGCTCGTCGCTAGTCCTTGCCCAGCAGGGATCGCTTCCCGGCCCGCCGTCCCAGCACCCAGGGCGGTCTCGGTGCCGTCGTGGCGGCAGTCACCACCGGCGCGGTGGCCCGCGAGTGGGTCGAGGGGGCCAGCGCGTCCTCGACGACTCGCCCGGTCGGCACCAGCCGAACGATATGGGCGCGATCGCGCCAGCTGGCCAGGGTGCTGGCGGCATCGGGGCCGTTGAGTCGAGCCGCCTGCAGGGCCGTGGCGGCAGCCTCGTACCCCTCGGCGCCGGGCCCGATCACCTGAGGGGTCGCCACGAAGGCGACCAGCAGTCCGCCGGTGTCCTTGCTGCGCGCGGTGACGACGACCTCCCCGGCGCCGAGCAGTCCGGGGACGCGCTGTTCGGTGGCTTCCTCGTCACCGTCGAGGCCGACGACGATGTGCGGCACGGCCTCATGGGTGACCTGCCACACCGCGATCGCCGCCCGCCCGGGCACGGTGACCCACACCAGGCTGGCGCGTTTGATGGACTCGGCAAGCAGCGCCGAGTGCACGGGCTCGTCGGTCACGGCCCGAGCCTGCCACAGCGTCGGCGCCCGCGGGTCCGGTGGGCCCCGGCTGCGACGCGCGACACGTCGCCTGGGCCGTGCGCCGGATAAGCGCAGGGCCGTCGTACGCCGTGCCGGGGCCCGGCAAGGCCTCGGCGCAACCAGACAGGGTCACGGGTCGGGGGCAGGGCGTACATACTTTGCTCGGCCTTCGCTTGATCAGCGACAGTGGGGAGCGCATGACCCAGCCGAGCGCGGGGCGGCCGCATCCCGGCGACCTCGCGCTGATGGCGGTCGGGGTGCTGGGGGTCTCCACTTCCGGCCCGCTCATCGCCGCCACCGCCGCACCGGCGCTCGCGGTGGCCTTCTGGCGCAACGCCATCTCGATCGGGCTCGTCGGGCCGGTCGCGCTGGCCAGGCATCTGCGCGAGATCACCGGGATGGGGCGCAGATCCCGGTGGCTGAGCGTGTCAGCCGGGGCCTTGCTGGCCGCCCACTTCGCCTTCTGGGTGCCCAGCCTGTCGTTCACCTCGGTGGCCTCCTCGACCGCGCTCGTCACCATGCAGGCGGTCTGGGTGGCGGTGTTCTCCCGGCTGGCCGGGCACCAGGTGAGCGCGCGGGCCTGGGTCGGCATGGCCATCGCCGTGCTCGGGGTGCTGGCCGTGACCGGTGTCGACCTCACGGTCTCCGCGCACGCTCTGCTCGGTGATGGGCTGGCCCTGGCCGGCGGGGTGTTCTCCGGGGCCTACGTCGTGGTCGGCGCGACGGTGCGGCGTGAGGTGTCGACCACGGCCTACACGGCGCTGTGCTACGGGGTGACCGCGCTGCTGCTGCTTGCGGTGTGCCTGCTCGGCGGGGTCCCGCTGAGCGGGTACCGAGCCAGCGACTGGGCTCGGCTGGCCGCGCTCGCCCTGGGCGCCCAGCTGCTGGGGCACTCGGTGTTCAACTACGTGCTGCGCCGGGTCAGCCCGACGTTGGTGGCCTTGACGATCCTGCTCGAGGTGCCGGGAGCCGGCCTTATCGCCGCGCTCTTCCTGCACCAGGTCCCACCGGCGGCGACCCTGCCGGCGCTCGCGCTGGTTCTCGGCGGGATCGGCTTGGTGATCAGCGCTCGTACGCCGGAAGAGCCGGCGCCCATCCCGGCGGAGTAGCCGCGCCCCGGGGAGCCGGAGTCCACCTCGGCGGAGTAGCAGCGCCCCGGGGAGCCGGCGCCCAC
>JAJZTN010000115.1 GCA_021848885.1 Actinomycetes bacterium | reverse complement strand
TTCCGAACCGAGGCCACCCCCGGCTCTCGCTCGCCGACACTCTGCGCCCAGCCGCGGCGGCGTACCGCGGACAGTGCGGTTGCGGTGAACCGGGCCCCGTGCAGGCCACGATGCAGCCGGTCGGGCTCCTCCCAGGCGAGCAGGACCTGTGCGGCCGAGCCGGCCAGCATGGTCAGCGCGGAGCCGACCGGCACCGTGTCGCGCAGTCCTGCGAGCCGCTCTGCGGCGGCCACGCAGACCCGCGAGGCGCCCTGGCGCCGGTAGAGCTGGGCGCTCTCCCCGGTGTGGTCGCGAAGAGCGAGCAGCACCGGGCCGGCGGCGGCCAGCAGACGGTCCTCACCGGCGGCGGCGGCAAGCTCGCCGAGCCGGGGACCCAGCACGAACCGACCCTGCAGGTCGCGGGTGACCAGGCGGTGGTGCTCGAGGGCCACCGCGAGACGGTGTGCTGTGGGGCGGGCCAGCCCGGTGGCGGCAACCAAGCCGGCCAGCGTGGCGGGACCGGCCTCGAGCGCGGCCAGCACGATCGCGGCCTTGTCCAGCACGCCCACTCCGCTAGACTTGTCCATGTCTCGATATTGGCGTCTCACCACATGAGATGGCAAGTCCGTTCCCCCCGTCGTCAAGGAGGTCACCGTGGGACTCACGTTGGCGGAGAAGGTGTGGAACGCCCACGTCGTACGACGGGCCGAGGGTGAGCCGGACCTGCTCTACATCGACCTCCACCTCGTGCACGAGGTGACCAGCCCGCAGGCCTTCGAGGGGCTGCGGCTGTCTGGTCGCCGGGTGCGCCGCCCCGACCTCACCATCGCAACTGAGGACCACAACGTTCCCACCACCGATATCGACTCCCCGATCGCCGACCCGGTCTCGCGGATCCAGGTGGAGACCCTGCGCAGCAACTGCGCGCAGTTCGGCATCCGGCTGCACCGGATGGGTGATGCCGAGCAGGGCATCGTGCACGTCATCGGCCCGCAGCTGGGGCTGACCCAGCCGGGGATGACGATCGTCTGCGGTGACTCGCACACCTCAACGCACGGCGCGTTCGGGGCACTGGCCTTCGGCATCGGCACCAGTGAGGTTGAGCATGTGCTGGCCACCCAGACGCTGCCGCTCCCTCCGTTCAAGACCATGGCGGTCAACGTCGAGGGAGCCTTGCCCGAGGGGGTCGGTGCCAAGGACCTCGTGCTGGCCGTCATCGCCAAGATCGGGACCAATGGCGGGCAGGGTCACGTCATCGAGTAC
Organism: Actinomycetes bacterium; assembly: GCA_021848885.1. Lineage (GTDB taxonomy): Bacteria > Actinomycetota > Actinomycetes > JAJZTN01 > JAJZTN01 > JAJZTN01. The sequence goes on along the minus strand of JAJZTN010000115.1, from coordinate 7,388 downwards.
CGCGGGGAGGCCATCCGGTCGCTGTCGATGGAAGGCCGCATGACGGTGTGCAACATGTCGATCGAGGCGGGGGCTCGGGCCGGGATGATCGCTCCTGACCAGACCACGCTGGACTACCTGCATGAACGCCCGCATGCCCCCTCCGGGGCCGACTGGGACGCCGCCGTGGCCGCCTGGTCGCAGCTGCACAGCGAGGAGGACGCGGTCTTCGACCAGGAGGTCCGCATCGACGCATCGACCCTTGCCCCCTTTGTCACGTGGGGCACCAACCCCGGACAGGGTGCACCGTTGACCGCGACGGTGCCTGATCCGGCGGACTTCGCCGACCCGACCGAGCGGGCCGCGGCCGAGCGGGCACTGGCCTACATGGACCTGGCGCCCGGCACTCCGCTTCGCCAGGTCAGGGTCGACACCGTCTTCCTCGGCTCGTGCACCAACGGAAGGATCGAGGATCTGCGCGCCGCAGCAGAGGTGCTGCGCGGGCACCGGGTGGCCGACGGGGTGCGGATGCTCGTGGTGCCCGGCTCCGGCCGGGTCAGGTTGCAGGCCGAGGCGGAGGGACTGGACGCGGTCTTCCTCGCCGCAGGCGCCGAGTGGCGCCAGGCAGGGTGCTCGATGTGCCTGGGCATGAACCCCGACCAGCTCGCCCCGGGGCAGCGCAGCGCCTCGACCTCCAACCGCAACTTCGAGGGCCGTCAGGGCAAGGGCGGGCGCACCCACCTGGTCTCGCCCACTGTCGCGGCGGCCACCGCCGTGCTCGGCCGGTTGGGCGCCCCGACCGAGCTTCCGCAGCCCGCCAACGTCTAGGAGTCACCGCCATGCCAGGGATCACGCCGTTCACCGTGCACACAGGCACGGCTGTGCCGCTGCGGCGCAGCACCGTCGACACCGACCAGATCATCCCGGCGGTCTATCTCAAGCGCATCACCCGCACCGGCTTCGAGGATGCGCTCTTCGCCGCTTGGCGCGCCGACCCCGACTTCGTGCTCAACCAACCCCAGTACGCCGGTGCCAGCATCCTGGTGGCCGGCCCCGACTTCGGCACCGGCTCCTCGCGAGAGCACGCCGTGTGGGCACTTCGCGACTATGGCTTCCGGGTCGTCATCTCCCCGCGTTTCGCCGACATCTTCCGCGGCAACGCCGGCAAGCAGGGGCTGCTGACCGCAGTGGTCAGCCAGGCCGACGTCGAGAGCCTCTGGGCGCGCGTGGAAGCAGACCCGTCGGCGCCGGTGACCGTCGACCTGGCGACTCGTGAGGTGAGCGCGGGAGATCTCGTCGTGGCCTTCCACATCGACGACTACACCCGCTGGCGGCTGATGGAGGGTCTTGACGACATCGACCTGACGCTGCGCCACGAACGTGACATCGACGACTTCGAGGCGCGTCGGCCTGGGTGGGCACCGCACACTCTGCCGGTGCCCGCCTGATCCGCGAACGCCGGTGTGGCCGGTCTTCGACGGCACGGGGCCGAGCATCCACTTTGGCAATAGAGTCACGATTCCTGTTGTCCCGCAAGGGGAATCACGACTCCACCTGGTCTTGAACACCGGGCGTCCAGGTGGCTCGGGATCGGCCCGTGGCCACCGGGAGCGGCATCGGCCCGGCTGCCGTTGCGAGGAAGAACCCTGAAGACACAACGGATTCTCCCCTTGCGGTGATTGTGTTGTGCCCGTTGGACCTTTACCGTCCATCCGAGAAGTCGGGCGAGGGCTCGACATGACGTCTCCGGAAGGGGAAGCAGTGAACAAGGCCCAGCTCGTCGATGAGCTCGCCAAGGCGTTCGAGGGCAACAAGCGTCAGGCCTCTCACGCACTCGAGACCGTCATCGACACCGTCACCCGGGCCATCGTCAAGGGTGAGAAGGTCGCCATCACAGGATTCGGCTCCTTCGAGCGCATCGAGCGTGCCGCCCGGACCGCGCGCAACCCGCGCACGGGGGCCACGGTCCGGCTGAAGAAGACCATGGTTCCGAAGTTCCGGGCCGGCGCGACGCTTAAGGATGTCGTGGCGAACCCGCGCAAGCTCGCCAAGCCCGCCCCGGCGAAGGCTGTGGTGAAGAAGGCCGCACCCGCGAAGGCCGCACCCGCGAAGGCCGCCCCGGCCAAGGCTGTGGTGAAGAAGGCGACCCCGGCGAAGGCCGCACCGGCCAAGGCAGCACCGGCGAAGGCTGTGGTGAAGAAGGCCGCACCCGCGAAGGCCGCCCCGGCCAAGGCTGTGGTGAAGAAGGCGACCCCGGCGAAGGCCGCACCGGCCAAGGCAGCACCGGCGAAGGCTGTGGTGAAGAAGGCCGCACCCGCGAAGGCCGCACCGGCCAAGGCAGCACCGGCGAAGGCTGCGGTGAAGAAGGCCGCACCGGCCAAGGCAGCACCGGCGAAGGCTGTGGTGAAGAAGGCCGCACCGGCCAAGGCAGCACCGGCGAAGGCTGCGGTGAAGGCCGTGGTGAAGAAGGCCGCTCCGGCCAAGGCCCCCGCGCGCCGGACGGCTACGAAGGCCTGAGCTCCCCCTCATCCGCCGAGGCCCGCTGCGTGGGCCTCGGCGGATGCGTGCGCGGAGCCTGGATGCAGGCGCCAGGCCGCGGCGCCGGCGTGGTGTCCGTTACGGCAGGGTCAGCAGGGTGAGTCGGCGTACCACGACGTCGGGGGAGGTCAGTCGCCCGTCAGTGTCGCGGGGATCGCCAGCGCTGGTCGTCTCCAGCTCCAGACGCACGCGCTGACCGACGCGCAGCTGCCGCAGGCCCCCGGCGAGGAACGCCTCAGCGGAGTAGCCCAGCTCGGCACCGTCATCGAGCAGCACCGCGCCGACGCCCAGGTGCGTGTCGTGCCTGCAGACCGTGCCCTGGACCGTCACAACCGCCATGACCGAAGGCTATCGACCCTCAGTCGGATGGGCGGGCGGTTCGACCAGCGTCCCCAGCTCCGCAAGAACCCCATGCTCGGCGACCCCGGCCAGCCCATCCAGCCCAGCCAGCCCAGCGAGCACGGCCAGCACGGCCATGGTGCGGGTACCGACGCCGAGGGCCCGGGCCGTGTCCAGGCCGGCCAAGGTGTCGACATCTTGTCGCAGTGACATCAGATGGCCCGCTACGGCCACCGCCCCGACCGCCCGGTGTGCGGCCGCCGAGCCGGGCCCGAAGTGCGGCTGGAAGTCTGCCGCCGACCGCGCCGCGAGCATCGTCGTCCCGCTGCCCTCGGCGTCGGGGACGAAGGCCAGCCGGTGCTTGGCGCACTCGGCCAGGGCTGCCTCGAGCTCTGCCGGCCGCAGTGCCGGCAGGTCGGCGGTCAGCGCGGCGACCGGGCCGTCGCCCCGCAGCTGCGCAACCCCGTGCCGCAGCGCCGCGTTGAGCCCCGCAGCGGGGATGTCCGGGATGGATCGTGCACCGTGGTGGGCCAGTGCCGCGGCGACGCGCTCGTCGTCGGTGACGACCAGCACCCCACGGACCCCACGGGTGCGCGTCGCCGCAGCCACGGTGTCCAGTGCCAGAGCCAGGGCCAGCTCGGCCCGCGCTGGTCCGAGGCCCGACAGCCGGGATTTGGCGGCCCCGAGCAGCTTGACTGGCATGACGAGGTGCCAGCCTCGCGCCGGGGCCTCGACGCCTGAGCTGTCGGTGCTGGGTGTGCGCATCGGCGCCATCCTCTCAGCCGTCTCGACGCAACGGTCCAGGGCGGGCAGGATGTCGGACCGGCCGTGCCGGCCGGGTCAGACCAGGAGGCCGATTCCGTGGCGAGGGTGCCGCACCGCCGGGCAGCTGAGCCGCCCGGGTTCTGGTTCACCCTCGCCGCGCTTGTGCTGCGGCCCCCGCTCACCGCCGCGGCCAGCCGCGAGTGGGCAGGGGCAGAGAACATCCCGGCCAGTGGCGGGGTCCTGCTGTGCACCAACCACATCTCCTACCTGGACCCGTTGACCTTCGCCCACTTCGTCTACGACCGCGGCCGCCTGCCGCGGATCCTGGCCAAGCAGACCCTGTGGGACGTTCCTCTGCTGGGACGGGTTCTCGACGCCACGGGGCAGATCCCGGTGGCGCGGGAGAGCGGTGACGCGGCCTCGGCCTATGACGCGGCGGTCGCGGCGGTGCGGGCCGGGCGCGCGGTGGTCATCTACCCCGAGGGCACCATCACTCGGGACCCGCAGCTGTGGCCGATGGCCGGCAAGACCGGTGCGGCCCGGGTCGCGCTGGCCACCGGTGCGCCGGTCATCCCGGTCGCGCAGTGGGGGGTGGCGGACATCCTCGCGCCGTACGCGAGGAGGCCGCGGCTGTGGCCGCGGGCCAGGGTTGTGGTGCACGCCGGCCCGCCGGTCGACCTGTCCCGCTTCGCTGGGCTCGAGCCCACCGAGCGGGTGCTGCGCGAGGCAACCGAGGAGATCCTCGATGCGATCACCAGCCTGCTGGCCGAGATCCGAGCCGAACCGGCCCCACGGCAGCGGTACGACCCGCGCACCACCGGTGTGGCGCGCACCGGCAACCCCAGCCGGCCAGACGGGGTGTGGTTTGTCAGGATGTGGCGCGCAGTGCACCATCCAGGTCGGCCCAGAGGTCCTCGACATCCTCCACACCCACCGAAAGCCTGATCAGCCCCTCGGGCACCTCGGGACTCTCAGCGGCCCAGCGCCGCCGCCGCTCCAATGTGGACTCCACCCCGCCGAGGCTGGTGGCGGCAACCCAGAGCCGCGTGCCGGCGCAGACCCGGTCGGCGGCCGCGGCGCCGCCGGACACCTCGAAGGCGACTATCGCGCCGAACCCGCTCATCTGGGCTGCGGCCCGGGCGTGCCCGGGATCACCGGGCAGGCCGGGGTAGCGCACGCGGGTCACCGCGGGGTGCCCGGACAACCTGCCTGCCAGCTCGGCGGCGTTGGCGCTGGCCGCGGCGACCCGCAGGTGCAGTGTGCGCAGCCCGCGCAGCACCAGCCAGCTCTCCACCGGCCCTGGCACTGCCCCGCGCAGGGCGCGGATCCCGGCCAGTCGCTCGGTCTGCTCGGGCCGGGCCGCGACGGTCACCCCGAGCACGGCATCGGAATGCCCGGACAGGTACTTCGTGGCACTGTGCACGACCAGGTCAGCGCCCAGCTCGAGGGGGCGTTGGACCATCGGGGTCGCGAACGTGTTGTCCACGGCCACCCGGGCTCCCGCCCGGTGCGCATGCGCGATGGCCCTTGGCAGGTCGACGACCGTGAGCATCGGGTTGGTCGGGGACTCCAGCCAGACCAGCTCAACGCCCGGCACTGCGCCGGCCAGCGCATCCGGGTCGCTGACATCGACCTCGCGCAGCCGGATGCGACCGCTGCCGGCCAGCTCGCCCAGCAGGGCCCTGGTGCCGCTGTATGCGTGGGTGGGGGCCAGCACCACCGCTCCCACCGGCACGGTCTCCAGCACGGCGGCGATGGCCGCCATGCCGGAGGCGAATGCCAGTGCGCTGCCGTGCTCCAGCGCCGCGACCGCGCTCTCCAGTGCCGACCAGGTCGGGTTGCCGTGGCGCCCGTAACCGACCGGGCCTCCGGCGTGGTAGGTCGAGGTCAGCACGATCTGCGGGTTCAGCGGGGCGTCGGGTCCCGGGGCGGGGCGCCCAGCGGTCACCGCCAGGGTGGCCAGGGCGGGCTGGGTGGGTCCCGCGCCCGGTTCTGACCGTTCGGCGGTCCCCTCCCGGGTCCCCTCGAGCGCGTCGGGTGTCTCCTGCGGCATGGGGGAAGTATCCCGGCACCTAGGGTGACTCCGTGAGCCAGCAACCCGAGTCGCCCGAGCAGCCGGTGCAACCCCAGCCGCCCGAGCAGCCGGTGCAACCGCAGCCGCCCGAGCGATCCCGCCCGAGCGCCGGCGGTGCCGTGCGCGACCGCCCGCGCGTGGCGGTGGTCTTCGGCGGGCGCAGCAGCGAGCACTCCGTGTCCTGTGTCTCGGCCGGGAGTGTGCTGCGCGCACTGGACCCTGCCCGCTACGACGTCCTCCCGGTGGGCATCGCCCGGGACGGGCGCTGGGTGCTGGCCTCCACTGCCCCGGGCCGGCTGGAGATCGCCGCAGGTCGACTGCCCGAGGTCGATCCCTGCGCGGTCGACGTGGTGCTGGCCGGGGACAGCTCACGACAGCTCACCGTGCTCGCCCCCGGACAGCCACCTCAGGCGCTCGGTGCCATCGATGTGGTCTTCCCGGTCCTGCACGGCCCCTACGGTGAGGACGGCACGCTGCAGGGCCTGCTGGAGATGGCCGGCGTGCCCTATGTCGGCTCGGGGGTCTTCGCCTCGGCCGCGGCGATGGACAAGGGGCACATGAAGGCACTGCTGGCCAACGCCGGGCTGCCGATCGGGCGTTATGAGCTCATCACCCCACGGCAGTGGCGCTCGGCCCGGGCCGAGACGCTGGACCGGCTCGCCACGCTGGGGTTCCCGATGTTCGTCAAGCCGGCCCGGGCCGGGTCCAGCATGGGGGTGAGTCGGGTCAGCGACCTGGAGGCGCTCGCTGATGCCGTCGAGATGGCGCGCGAGCACGACCCCCGGGTCGTCGTCGAGGCTGCCGTGCCTGGACGCGAGCTCGAGTGCGGCGTGCTGGAGTCGCTCACCGGTGGCCCGCCCGAGACCAGCGTGGTGGGGGAGATCCGGGTCACCGGCGGTCAGGCGTTCTACGACTTCGAGGCCAAGTACCTCGATGACGCGACCGAGCTGGACGTGCCCGCAGACCTGCCTGAGCCGCTGAGCCGGCAGGTTCGCCAGATGGCGGCCACTGCCTTCGAGGCGCTGGGGTGTGAGGGCTTGGCCCGGGTGGACTTCTTCCTGCGCCCGGATGGCTCGGTGCTGGTCAACGAGGTCAACACGATGCCCGGGTTCACCCCGGTGTCGATGTTCCCGCTGTTGTGGTCGGCCAGTGGGCTGGACTACCCGGCGCTGGTCACCCGGCTGGTCGACACCGCTCTGGCACGCCGCCCCGGGCTGCGCTGAGGCGCGTGCCCCGGGGCGGCCTCAGCCGGCGCCGCTCAGCTTCGGGTCCGTCCGAGTCAGTACGCCGGCCAGGTCCACCAGCGGGTTGACCGCGCTGCTGCGGGGCCCCTCGACGAGCACCTCGACGTACGCCGCTCGCCCGGTGGCCGTGAACCGCACCGGGGCGCTGGCCTGGGCGGGCTCATCGACGAACCAGTCGACCCCGTTGACGGTGGCCAGCATGGCGGTGGCGCTCAGCCCGCTGGGGCGGGCGACACCGCAGCGCAGCACGACCCGCGGCTGCCCCCACGCGGCGGTGTACGGCGAGGGTGGCGTGGTGGCGCGTCGCGACCGGCCGTCCAAGCGTTGCGGCAGCCCGGCCAGCAGGCCCCGGCAGATACTCGCCTCGCCGGGGCTCGGGGTCGGTGCGGGAACGGGGACCGGGGCCGGCCCGGCGCAGCCGAGGAGCCCGAGGGCGAGGCATGCGGTGA
>JAJZTN010000114.1 GCA_021848885.1 Actinomycetes bacterium | reverse complement strand
GCCCCACCAGCCGGTAGCCGGGCGGGGCCGCGCCTTCGTGGTCAGCGGGCTCGTGCACCCCCCCAGCCAACTCCGCCCACCCGACGCGGGTCCTCCTCCGTCCACAGCCGCGTCACGGGCTGGTCGATAGCGTTCTCCCTGACGTCGGTGAGCGCGTCACGGTTGGCGCAGGGACGGCGGGTTGGCCGCGCACTGCGCCCGGGTCACGTCTGGCGCCACCGTCGCGCGCACGCAACCGTTCGCACGGAGGAGCTCACATGCCCGCCAGCGCCCCAACCATCCTGGCGACATCCGGGGGCTACCGACCCGGCCGGCGCACCCGGCTGGAATTCGACCTCCTGGTGCACCACGCCGTCGAGCTGTCCGGGGTGAGCGCGCGAGCCCCGCGCATCGCCCACCTTGGCACGGCGGGCGGGGACCAGCGTTGGTTCGCCGCCGAGCTCAACGAAGCCGCCTCGCTCGCCGGCTTCACGCTCAGCCATGTGAACCTGTTCCCCATGCCCAGCCTCGAAGACGTCCACGGTCACCTCTTGGACCAGGACGTCATCTGGGTGAACGGGGGCTCGGTGGCCAACCTCCTCGTGCTGTGGCGGCTGCACGGTCTCGACATCATCTTGGGTGAGGCCTGGCGTGCCGGGGTTGTGCTCGCGGGGGTGTCGGCTGGGTCGATCTGCTGGCACGTCGGAGGCGCCACCGACTCCTTCGGCCCCGACCTGCGACCGGTCACCGACGCTCTCGGGTTGCTCCCCTACGGCAACGGAGTGCACTACGACTCGGAGGTGGCCCGCCGACCGACCATCCACCGCCTGGTCGGAGAGGGCACGCTCCCTCTCACCTACTGCACCGACGATGGTGCTGGGCTGGTCTACTCCGGGACCGAGCTCGTCGACTGCGTCAGCGAACGAGCCGGCGCCTGCTGCTACCGGGTCGAGCGACTGCCCGACGGCCGCGTCACAGAGACCGTCCTGCCAACCCGGGTGCTGGGAGGTTCTCGGCGTACCGGGCCCGCGTAGGCTGCCCGGGTGAGCGCGCAGCGGAGCTCCCACGTCGAGCACCTCGGCCTGGTCCCCTACCAGCAAGCCTGGGACCAGCAGCGCACGCTGCACGACAAGGTCGTCGCAGGGCATGCCCCGGACACGGTGCTGCTCCTCGAGCATCCACCGGTCTACACCGCGGGCAAGCGCACCGAGGCGCACGAGCGTCCCTTCGACGGCACCCCGGTCATCGACGTGGACCGGGGCGGCAAGATCACTTGGCACGGGCCGGGCCAGCTCGTCGGCTACCCGATCCTGCGGCTGGTCGACCCGGTCGACGTGGTGGCCTATGTACGACGGGTCGAGGAGCTGCTCATCGGGGTGTGCGCCGACCTCGGGGTGCCCACCGAGCGGGTGCCGGGGCGCAGCGGAGTCTGGGTGGGCGCCGATGACCGTGGGCCGGCCCGCAAGATCGCCGCCATCGGGATCCGGGTTGCCGGCGGGGTGACGATGCACGGTTTCGCGCTCAACTGTGACTGTGACCTGACGTGGTTCGCCCGGATCGTCCCCTGCGGCATCGCCGACGCCGGCGTCACGTCCCTGTCCGTCGAGCTCGGCCGCGAGGTCACGGTCGGGGAGGTCCTGCCCTACGTCGACAAGCGGCTGGCCGAGAGTGCCTTGTCCGGGGCGTCGTAGGCTGACCCGGTGAGCGTGGCACCGGAGGGTCGGCGAATGTTGCGGCTGGAGGCGCGCAACGCCGAGACGCCGATCGAGCGCAAGCCGGAGTGGATCCGCACCCGGGCGAGGATGGGGCCGCAGTTCACCGAGCTCAAGGCCCTGGTGCACGGTGAGGGTCTGCACACCGTGTGCGAGGAGGCCGGCTGCCCCAACATCTTCGAATGCTGGGAGGACCGCGAGGCCACCTTCCTCATCGGCGGTGACGAGTGCACCCGACGCTGCGACTTCTGCCAGATCCACACCGGCCGCCCCGACCCACTCGACCGCGACGAGCCGCGCCGGGTCGCCGAGAGCGTCGCGTCCATGGGGCTGCGCTACGCCACGATCACCGGGGTCACCCGCGACGACCTGCAGGACGAGGGTGCCTGGCTGTACGCCGAGACGGTCCGCGAGGTGCACCGGCTCAACCCTGGCACCGGTGTGGAGATCCTCACCCCGGACTTCTCCGGTCGGCCCGGGCTGCTCGCCCAAGTCTTCGACGCGGCCCCCGAGGTGTTCGCCCACAACCTCGAGACGGTCCCTCGGATCTTCCGTCGCATCCGCCCGGCGTTCGGCTACGAGCGGTCGCTGCAGGTCATCACCCTGGCCCGCGAGGCCGGCATGGTGACCAAGTCCAACCTCATCCTGGGCATGGGTGAGACCCCGCAGGAGGTCTCGGTGGCACTGGCCGACCTGCGCTCGGCCGGCTGCGACCTGCTGACCATCACGCAGTACCTGCGGCCCTCCCCCCGGCATCACCCGGTGCACCGCTGGGTGCACCCGGAAGAGTTCATCGACTACCAGCGGCAGGCCGAGGCCCTGGGCTTCCTGGGGGTCATGGCCGGTCCGCTGGTCCGATCCTCCTACCGGGCAGGGCGGTTGTGGGCGCAGGCCATGCGCCGACGCGGACAGCCGATCCCCGAGGCCCTGGCACACCTGTCCGAGCCCACCCCGGCCCGGCAGGAGGCCGCTGCCCTGCTGCGGGACTGAGCCCGCTCTGCCGCGGCACACAGCGCAGGTCCGCTACGGCGTACCCGGCCGTGCGTGAACACCCACCCGGGCCCCGTATCCTGCCGGGCATGGCACGCAAGAACCGCACCTCCAGGCTCGGGCAGGTCCGGGCTGCCTACACGATGACCCGACAGTCCGATCCGAAGATCGGGCTCATCCTGGCCGGGGTCGTGCTGGCGAGCCTGGTGGTCTTCGCGGCCGTTGGTCTGCTGATCCACCAGCTGCTGTTCATGATCTTCCTGGGCCTGCTCAGCGGTGTCACCGCGGCCACCTACGTCTTCGGCCGACGGGCGGAGGGTGCGGCGTACCGGCAGATCGAGGGGCAGCCCGGTGCCGCCGCGGCGGTGCTCGACACCTTGCGCAAGGGCTGGACGGTCACCCCGGCGGTGGCGGTCACCCGACAGCAGGACGTGGTGCACCGAGCGGTGGGTCGTGCAGGGGTCGTGCTCATCGGTGAGGGCACCTCGACGTCGCGGGTCGCCCAGCTGCTGGCCAGCGAGCGCAAGAAGACCTCCCGCGTGGTGCCGGACATCCCCGTGCACGAGGTGGTCGCCGGCAACGGAAGCGGCGAGGTGCCGCTGCGCAGGCTGACCCGGCACGTGATGAAGCTGCCCGGCACGCTGGCCAAGGCCGATGTGGCCGAGGTCGAGCGCCGGCTCAAGGCCGTCGGGTCCATGAGCATGCCCATGCCCAAGGGGCCGATCCCCAAAGGCGCCAAGATGCCACGGATGCCGCGCGGGATGCGCTGAGCCAGCCGTCTCACCGTTGTGTGCCGGCTGGCGCCGCGCCGCCGGCCGGGTAGGGTCGATGCCAGCACGTGGTCCAGCGATCCACGACCCGAGAGCAGGTCGGTCGACCATCCCGGCAGGGTGGCCCGGGTGCTGCGGCGGGGCTCGCCAAGACGTAACACGTGCGAAACACTCGAGACACCGACCGGACACTGCCTCGGCCTAGCCTCCACCCGTCACAGCGGGGCATGACCGCCCGGTCCATGAGCCCCGCGCGAGGAGGATGGATGTTCAGCAACTCCGACGAGGTCCTGCGGTTCATCGCGGATGAGGGCGTGAAGTTCGTCGACGTTCGCTTCTGCGACCTGCCGGGCGTCATGCAGCACTTCAACGTCCCAGCCGAGATCTTCGACGCCAGCGTCTTCGCCGATGGACTCATGTTCGACGGTTCGTCGATCCGCGGCTTCCAGGCGATCCACGAGTCGGACATGAAGCTCATGCCCGATGCCAAGACCGCCTTCGTCGACCCGTTCCGCAAGGAGAAGACGCTCGCGCTGAACTTCTCCATCGTCGACCCCTTCACCGGCGAGGCCTACAGCCGCGACCCGCGCAACGTCGCGGCCAAGGCCGAGGCCTACCTGGCCGGCTCCGGGATCGCCGACACGGCGTACTTCGGGCCCGAGGCCGAGTTCTACGTCTTCGACGACGTGCGCTTCGAGACCAAGCAGAACGCGGGCTACTACTACATCGACTCCATCGAGGGGGCCTGGAACACCGGGCGGTCCGAAGAGGGTGGCAACCGCGGTTACAAGACCCGCTACAAGGGTGGCTACTTCCCGGTGCCACCGGTCGACCACTTCGCCGACCTGCGCGACGCCATGGTGCTCGCGCTGACCGGTGTGGGCATCCAGGTCGAGCGGTCCCACCACGAGGTCGGTACGGCAGGGCAGGCGGAGATCAACTACCGCTTCAACACCCTCCAGCACGCCGGCGACGAGGTCATGCTCTTCAAGTACATCGTGAAGAACATCGCCTGGGAGTCCGGCCGCACCGCGACCTTCATGCCCAAGCCGCTTTTCGGTGACAACGGGTCGGGCATGCACACCCACCAGTCGCTGTGGAAGGACGGCACCCCGCTCTTCTACGACGAGCTCGGCTACGGTGGCCTGTCCGACATCGCCCGGTGGTACATCGGCGGACTGATCCGGCACGCCTCAAGCCTGCTGGCGTTCACCAACCCGACAGTGAACTCCTACCACCGCCTGGTTCCCGGCTTCGAGGCTCCGGTCAACCTCGTCTACTCGCAGCGCAACCGCTCGGCAGCGGTCCGCATCCCGGTCACCGGCACCTCACCGAAGGCCAAGCGCATCGAGTTCCGGGTGCCGGACCCGTCCTGCAACCCCTACCTGGCCTTCTCGGCGATGCTCATGGCCGGCATGGACGGCATCCGCAACAAGATCGAGCCGCCTGAGCCGGTCGACAAGGACCTCTACGAGCTCCCGCCGGAGGAGCACGCCCAGGTCCTGCAGGTGCCCAGCTCGCTGCCCGCCGTACTGGACGCGCTGGAGGCGGACAACGACTACCTGCTCGAGGGTGGCGTGTTCACCCCGGACCTGATCGAGACCTGGGTGGACTGGAAGCGAGCGAATGAGGTCGACCCGATCCGGCTGCGCCCGCACCCGCACGAGTTCGAGCTCTACTTCGACATCTGATCCGAGGGCTTGCACCCACTGTCAGTAGTGGTCGAAGACGGCCCCTGGCCTGCGAAGACGTCTTTCGACGTCGTCCAGCGTCAGGGGCCGTCTTTCGTTGTCGCACCCCGGTGCGCCCCAGGACGGGCGCGCCGGGGGTGCAATTGGGGCGCACACCCAGTCCGGGGCGAGACGGCCAAGGCGGTCAGCGTGTGCCTCGGCCACGCCGACCCCGGCTTCACCCTGCCGACCTCCACGCACCTGATGGAGGGCAGCCCAGGGCGGACCAAGCGGGAGATCGACACCGCGCTCGGAACCCATTCCGCAGACGACGGGGACGTTGCCGCGGATCACGACGGATTCGACCTTGAAGACACCGCCACCCCAGTCGACGTCACCGTGGTCGACGAGGAGCTGGACGAGGATGAGGAAGATCCGGAGTGACTGGCTCGGCTTTCGCCCATGTCACGTTCCCGGTACACTTTCGTGACATGACGAACCTGTCGCCCGCTGCGGTGATCCGAGAGACGCCGGAGAGATCCTTCGTCCATGTGGACAGGCTCCCCGGCTCCTCGACCGCTGCCCGCAAGGCTGCCTCGCGCGCGGTGAAGGACGGGCTGCTGCTCCCCGTGCGCCGGGGTCTGTACTACCGGGGCCGACGCACGGGGTATGGCATCACCGCTCCCCGGCCCGACGAGGTCGCTCGCGCGGTGCTCGGAACCCGTGGCGTCGGGCCGGCTGGCTACTCCGCCGCCCGCACCTGGGGTTTCACCACGCAGGTCCCGCCGGTGTGGCACGTCGCCACTCTGCGCACCGTCGACCCGATCGAAGGTGTGGCCCAGCACGAGCGCAAGAACCTGGCCCGGGCCGATCTGAACGAGAAGGAGATCGCGCTGCTGGAGCTGCTCCGCTCCCCCGAGGTTTACGTCGAGGCAGGTTGGGGCGCTCTGGCCGACAGGTTCCGCATCTCGCTGAGCAATGGCGAGGTCGACCTGGAGCGCCTGCGCGAGGCCGTGCCAGGTGAGTACAACCGTGCCGTTCGGGACAACTTCGCCCAGCTCATCGAGGCCACCGCGGGGGCAGCGTGACCAAGTGGCTCAGCGACCACGCCGACGACCTCAATGCCTTGGTCGCGCAGACCGCTGCGGCGCAGGGGCTGCCTGCGGCGTACGTCGAGAAGGACTTCTGGGTTACCGAGGTCCTGCGTGCTGCGGCGATCGAGCGGCCCGTGACGATGCCGGATGGTTCGACGGCGCCAGTCACCTTCCTGTTCAAGGGCGGCACCAGCCTGAGCCGGGTCTTCGGGATCGTGAACCGCTTCTCCGAGGACGTCGACCTCCTCGCCGTGTTCCCCGAAGGCGCCGCAACCAACGCCCGGCACAAGGTGCTCAAGCAGGTCGACACTTCTACGACATCGACCGGCTCCTCAACACGGGTGCGGTGACCGAGGCGCTCGACGCGCTCGGCCCCGACGGACTCGTCGAGCTCGTCGACGACATCAACACCCGCAGCGATGACGCCGAGCTCTCCTGGAGCCCACGCCCCGAGGGCGGCTACGCCGACAGTCCCGCCTTCGACCCGCAGGCCGACTCGCACGCTGCGATCCGCACCGGCTTCGAGGCCGCCCAAGCCCTGATCCACGGCGCACGGATCACCCTCGACGAGGTCATCAGCACTGTCCGGGCCAACCGCAAGAGGCTGTGAGAGCGTGTTTCCCGAGAGTGCCCAGGGCGGACCAAGCGGGAGATCGACACCGCGCTCCGCACCTCAACGCGGCCTCGAGACCACGGACCATCCATGGACAGAAAGGAGACCGATCACGACCGCGACATCGAAGTCGAGCGCGGCTACTACACGTTGTCGGCCGTGGCCGCCGCGCATACCAACCTACCGGGCAAGGTGCGTCGCAACGCACCGAATCCAGTCGCTGCCGCGCTGCTCGCAGACGCCCGGAAGTCACTCGACCGCTCAAGCAGGCATCGGTGGGATCGCTGAAGGCCCGAGAGACTGGGCCTGAGCAGGGTTCTGATGAACACGGAAGCTCACGCTCTTGACCTTCTCGCCGAGCGTCACACGAAACTCGTATCCGCCGGGCTTCGGGAAGCTCACATCTGCTCCGATGGCGAGCACGCTGCGCAGATCACTTCCGGCCTTCTGACCGGGGGGACGCCCAGCCTCAATCTGACCCTGGCCTCCCAGCACTGGGGCGCCGCCATCTTCGTGAATCATCTGGAACTCCAGCGGATACACATGGTTGGTCTCGTTCCACCCCACAAGGATGCTCACCCCTATCCCCATGTGAACGCTCCCGAGCCGGCCATCAGGGCCCCGGGTGGTGCGCACATCCGTCCAGCCGGCTCCGGACAGGTACAGCAGTCCGTTGATGGCCTCAGCGTGATTCGCCAGCACGACAAACTCGATCTCGGGCACGAGATCCCTCTCATCTAGGCAGGTGGTGGCACGGAGTCTGCGCTCGGAGCCACACGCCAACAGACGGTATCGACTCGGCCGCGCGCCGAATAGGCTTGCCCGGTGCTCGGCCTGCCCACCGACCTCGCCCAGGCATCCGCCGTCCTCCCCGGCCTGCTCGCACGGCCCGGGGCGCACGGTGAGGTGCCTGCACCCCTGACGACGCACACCGCTCTGACGAGCTGGCAGTTCGAGCCCTGGGTGACCCTCGGGCTGTCGCTGACCGCGGCGGTGTACCTGGCCGGGGTCATCGTCATCAGCCGGGGCCGCCGCCGAGCCTGGCCGTGGCTGCGAACCGCGTCCTTCCTGACCGGACTGCTGGTCATCGCCGTCGCGGTGCAGAGCAGCATCGGCACCTACGACGACGTTCTGTTCTGGATCCACATGATCCAGCACCTCCTCCTGATCACCGTCGCCCCGGCGTTGCTGGTCTGGGGCCGACCGATCACCCTGCTCGTGCGCGCGGTCCGCGCACCCACCCGACGCCGAGTCGTCGCGGTGCTGCAGTCCGGGCCGGTGGCTGTGCTGACTCACCCGATCGTCGGTTTCTCGCTCTACACCGCCTGCATCGTCGGCACGCACCTGACCGGTTTCATGAACCTCGTGCTCACCGACCCGTTCGTGCACGACGCCGAGCATGTGCTCTACCTGTTCGCTGGCTACGTGTATCTGCTGCCGCTCATCGGTCGCGAGCCGATCCGCTGGCGGCTTCCCGGCTTTCTGCGCGTGCTCCTGCTCGTGCTGGCCATGCCGGTGGACACCTTCACGGGGATCGTCCTCATGCAGACCACACACGAGATGTTCCCCGCGTACGCCGAAGTGCCCCGCACCTGGGGACCGAGCCCGGTGACCGACCTCAACTGGGGTGGAGCCGTGATGTGGCTCGGCGGCGACGGCCTGATGGGCCTGCTCGCACTGATCGCCTTCGCGGCGTGGATGTTCTCCGCCTCGGCCAGCTCGCAGGGGCTGGGCGGCTGGCTGGAGTCGATCCGTCGGGACCGGTTCACCGCGATGGCGGGAGCCGGATCCGAGGACACCCCCTCATCCCGGAACAGCACGGTCGACGACGACGAGAC
>JAJZTN010000004.1:27410-40203 GCA_021848885.1 Actinomycetes bacterium | reverse complement strand
GTCTGTGCTGCTCGCGGCCTGCCTCGCCGTCGTGGTGGGGCTGGCCTTCGGTGAGCGGATGGGGCCTGGAGCCAGGGTGGCCAGCACGAAGCCGACAGCTGGGGCCGGCGCACCAGCACCGGGTCCGGCGTCCGCCCACCCCTCGGTGCGAGCGGGGGCACCCGCGACTTCCTCGGTGCGAGCGGGGGCACCCGCCGCGACTTCCTCGGTGCGCAACCCGATCCCGGTCTTCGCCTACTTCTACCAGTGGTTCACGAGCTCGTCGTGGAACCGCGCGAAGATCGACTATCCGTTGATCGGTCGCTACAGCAGTGATGACCAGCAGGTGCTGCAGGCACAGGTCCGCCAGGCCAAGACCGCCGGGATCGACGGGTTCTTCACCTCCTGGAAGAGCACGGCGGCGCTGAACCGGCGGCTGCAGCTGCTGCTGGAGGTGGCTCGTGCGCAGGACTTCCGGGTGGGCGTGGTCTATGAGGCGCTGGACTTCTCGCGGGCGCCGCTGCCCGTGGCCACCGTCGAGCGCGACCTGACCTACCTGCTCTCCCGGTGGGGTCCGGCGCTGAGCATCCCGCAGTTCGGTCGCCCGGTCATCATCTGGACCGGCACCGACAAGTACACCGCAGCGGACGTCGCGGCGGTGCGTGCCTCGATCGCCGGCCGTGCCCTGCTGCTGGCGAGCTCGCACTCGGTCAGTGGCTACGAGCGCATCGCGGACCTGGTCGACGGCGAGGCCTATTACTGGTCCTCAGCCGACCCCAACGCAGCGGCGACGACGGCCAAGCTCGCGGCGTTGAGCTCGGCCGTGCACGCCCACGGCGGGCTGTGGTTGGCCCCGGCCGCTGGTGGTTTCGACGGCCGTCCGCTGGGCGGGACCCGGGTGATCGAACGTGGCGGCGGGGACACCCTGGTGGCAAGCCTGGGCAACGCCTTCACCAGCGCACCGGACGCCGTGATGGTGATCAGCTGGAACGAGTGGTCGGAGAACACCTATATCGAGCCGAGCCAGAAGTACGGCAGGGTCGAGCTGGACGCGCTGACCCGCTACCTGGCCCAGCGGGGCCTGGCCTCACCGGGCGGGGTGAGCGCCGTGGACTCGAGCCAGGGGGACACCGGTGGGTCCTGGACCGGGGGCAAGGCCGCGGTTGCGCTGGGAGTCCTCACCGCCTTGGTCCTACCCGGCCTGTCGTTGCTGGCTCGTGGGCGACCTCGGGCGCCCAGACGCCACCGTGCCGGCCGACCGGCTGGCGCGGGCTCACCGCGGCACCGGCTATGACCGGCCCAGGCTCGGCGCTGGCCCGGGCCGGCGCAGCAGCAGCAGCAACGCCAGGGCCGCCGCGAGCCCGGCGGCGGCAGCGCCGATCCGGAAGGCCGCCTCGTAGCCGTGCACGGTGGCGGCCACCGTGATCTCGTGCAGCTGGCTCGGCGAGGGGGTCGAGCCCAGCGAGGTGCGCAGAGCCTCTCCGCGGCTGCGGCTGACCGTCGCGGCGACGGTCACGAGCGCGGCCAGCCCGAGGGACCCGCCGATCTGCTGGCTGGTGTTGAGCAGCGCCGAGGCCAGCCCGGACTCGTGCCGGTGCACCGAGGCCACGGCATTGAGGGTCAGCGGGACGAACGAGAGCCCCATCCCCACACCGACGGTGACCAGCGGACCGAGTATCTGCGGGTAGCCCGAGGTGGCGTTGACCCCGGAGACCCACAGCAGCCCTGCGGTGACCAGGGTCGGCCCGAGCACGAGGAAGGGCCCGGTCCCCATCCGGCGGACCAGCCGGGCGACGACGAGCCCGACGCTGGCCACCGAGATGGGGATGGGCAGGTACGCCGCCCCGGCCGAAATCGGGCTGTAGTGCAGGACGTCCTGCATGAACTGGGTCAGGAAGAAGATCAGCGAGAGCATCGCGGCACCCAGCAGCAGCATCACGGCGTACCCGCCCGCCCGCGTCCGGTCACGAAGGAAACCCAGCGGCAGCAGAGGTTGCGCGGTCTGGCGCTCGATGACCACGAAGGCGCCCAGCAGCACCGCGGCCAGGGCGAACGAGGACAGGGTGGCGGGGCTGGTCCAGCCGGAGGAGGGCGCCCGGATCAGCCCGTAGACCAGTAGGACCGCCCCGGAGGAGACCACGATCGCCCCGGAGGTGTCCAGCCGTCCGCTGCTCCCGCGGGTGCGGGGCAGGGCCAGCGGGGTCAGGGCGAGCACGGCGGCCCCTATCGGGACGTTGACGAAGAGCACCCAGCGCCACGACGAGATGTCGACGAGGATGCCCCCCAGCAGCAGACCGAGCGCACCGCCTGCGGCTGACATGCCGGCG
The DNA here is from genome assembly GCA_021848885.1 of Actinomycetes bacterium. GTDB lineage: Bacteria > Actinomycetota > Actinomycetes > JAJZTN01 > JAJZTN01 > JAJZTN01. The sequence continues at coordinate 37,897 of JAJZTN010000004.1, read as the reverse complement.
TAGACCGCCATCGCCCGGTTGCGCTCGCTGCCCTCCTTGAACGTCGTGGCGACCAGGGCCAGGGCGGTGGGTGAGGCGATGGCCGCGCCGACTCCTTGCACGGCCCGGGCCGCGATCAGCCACAGCTGGGTGGTGGCCAGCCCGCCGACCAGGGAGGCGAGGGTGAACAGGGCCACCCCTGCGACGAACATCCGGCGCCGGCCGAAGAGGTCACCGGTGCGCCCGCCCAGCAGCAGCAGGCCGCCGAAGACCAGCACGTAGGCGTCGATGACCCAGGTGAGGTTGGTGGTGGAGAAGTGCAGCTCGCGCTGCATGGCCGGCAGTGCGATGTTCACGATGGTCAGGTCCAGCATGACCATGAGCTGGGCCGCCGCGATGGTGACGAGGGCGAGCCGGTGCCGCTCGCCGCCTTGCGCGCCGTGGGGAACGGCGGAAAGGCTGCGGGTGCCTGCGCTCGTCACCGGTGGTCTCCTCGGTGGGGGGTCACGTCGAGGTCCAGTGCGGCCTCCAGTCGGTCGAGCGCGGCCCGCATCCCCGAGACCTGCTCGGGCCCGAGCCAGCCGCCCAGCCGCCGCTCCTGCTCGCGGGCCAGCCGGTCCACCCGGTCGCTGAGCTGCTGCCCCTCGGGGGTGAGCCGGAGGGCCCGGGAGCGGCGGGGGGTGCCCTCGTGCCCGCTGTGCAGGAGGCCGCGGCGCTCCAGCAAGTCCACACAGCGCTTGGCGTTCATCGGGTCGGTGGCCAGTGTCCGGGCCAGGGCCCGCAGGGACTGGCCGGGGGAATCGGCGATGGCACGCAGGGTCGCGGCCTGGGCGGTGCTCAGCTGCAGCGGGGCGAGGGCCTCGGCCCACTGGGCGCGCAGCGTGCGGGCGACCCGGGAGAGGCGAAAGGCCAGGCCGTCGCGCAGTGGCAGCCGCGGCACGGATCGCTGGGTCGGAGAGGTCACGCTCACCCCCCGGTCAACTGTAGAAACCGTGACAGCATTCCCGCGCACCGCATCGACCAGCCGTGCCCGTCCCTGCCGCCACCGCGGCGGGTGCGAGGATTGCCGGCGTGACCGGCGTGGCTGTTGCGGCGGGAGCACCGCCCGCCCCGACCCTCGGCTCGGCGTTGACCTCCTGGACACCAGACCCGGTCGCAGTCCTGCTCGTCCTGGTCCTCGGTGCGGGCTACCTGGTCCTGGTCCGTCGGCTGCGTCGCGGTGGCCAGCGCTGGTCGCGCGGGCGCACGGCGTCGTGGCTGGCAGGCGTGCTCGTGGTCGGGCTGGCCGGCACCTCCTGGTTGGGTGTCTACGCGCACGCGTTGTTCTCCGCAGCCGCCAGCCAGCTCATCCTGCTGCTGGTCGTCGCGCCCATCCTGCTGGCGGTCGGTGCACCGCTGTCTCTCGTGGTGCGCGCGGCGCCGCCGCGGCTGTCCGCCCGGGTGGCGCGGCTGCTGGCGGGCCGGTTCATGCGGGTGCTGTCCTACCCGGTGCTGGGGACCCTGGTGCTCGCGCTGGTGCCGCTGGGGGTCTACTTCACCGGCTGGTTCGAGCTGAGCATGCGCAACTCGCTGGCGTATGAGTCGCAGCTCCTCTTGGTGCCGCTGCTCGGGCTGGCCCTGGTCTGGCCGCTGGGGGAGCTGGAGCTGCTCGGTGAGGGCTTCTCACACCCGCTGGCGGTCTTCATCGCCTTCGTCGAGCTGCTCGTCGACGCCATCCCCGGCATCCTCATCCGGCTGTCCACGCGTGTCATCGCCTCGAGCTACTACGCCGGCCTTCACCTGGGCTTCAGGCGCGACCGGCTGCTGGACCAGCAGCTGGGGGGCGCGCTGTGGTGGTTCTTCGGTGAGATCGTCGACCTGCCGGTTATGGGCATCCTGGTGGCCCGCTGGTTGCGAGCGGACAGTCGGGAAGCGGCTCGCATCGACCGTGTGCTCGACCAGGCCGACGTTGCGGGCCCCCCGGAGCTGATGCGGCCATGGTGGGAGGAGGACCCGTCGGTCTTCGGTGCTCGGGCCCGCTTCTACCGGCGGTCCGGCAACGATCCTCAGCGGTGATCCGGCAACGATCCTCAGCGGTGACCCGCCTCGCCGCAGCGGTGACCCGCCTCGCTCACACCCAGCTGGGCAGCCACATCCGCAACTGCCACTGCCGGTAGGGGATGACCTGCGCGGTCAGGATCGGCAACAGCCACCAGAACACCACGACCGTCAGCAGCACGAGCGCCCCCGCGATCGAGGCCCCCCATGCCCGTCGCCTCGGGCTGGCGCCCGGTGGCCCGAGGATGAGCCCCAGCACCATGGTGTCGGCCAGCACCAGCCACGGGGTGAACGCGACGGCGTAGAAGTAGAAGATCGTGCGGGCCTGGTAGTTGAACCACGGCAGGTAGCCGGCGACGATGCCGGCCAGGATGGCGCCCGCGCGCCAGTCCCGCCGTCCGGCCCACAGCCCGACCAGCACGGCGATGGCCAGCACCGCCCCCCACCAGATGACGGGGTTGCCGACGGCCAGGATGGCTTGTGAGCACTGCGCGGCGGTGCAGCCGGACCTGCCCAGCTTCGGTCCCTCGTAGAAGTAGGAGATCGGCCGGCCGAGGACGATCCAGCTCCACGGGTTGGCCGAGTAGGGGTGGAAGGAGTGCAGGTTGACGTCGAAGGTGTAGGCCTCGACGTGGTAGTGCCACAGGCTGCGCAGCGCCTGCCCGCCGGGGAACGGCCAGCCACCGCCGTTGTGCGCGGCCCAGTCCCGGAAGTAGGCGTGCTTGGCATCGGAGAGGAACCAGCCGGTCCATGAGGCGAGGTAGACCACCAGCGCCACGATGACCAGGGAGGCGAAGGCCGGGACGCCGTCACGCGCCAGCGCGCCGAGGAAGGGCCGTCGCGCCCCGGCCGCCCGTCGCGCACCCACGTCCCACAGCACGCTCATCAGCCCGAACGCCGCGACGAACCACAGCCCGTTCCACTTCGACGCGCAGGCCATCCCCAGCGCCAGCCCGGCGGCAAGCCGCCACGGCCGAAGCCCCTGCCCGGGGCCGAACCGCCCCGCTCCGCCACCGGCGATGACCCGCGGGCCCAGCCGCGCCCGTGCGCGGTCCCGGTCGATGAGCAGCGCACCGAAGGCCGCGAGGGCGAAGAACATCACCATGGTGTCCAGCAGCGCGGTGCGGCTCATCACGAACTCGAGGGAGTCGAAGCACAGCAGCACCGAGGCGAGCGTGCCGAGCAAGGTCGAGCGGAACAGCCTGCGCGCGATGCGCCCCACCATCAGGATCGCCAGCGAACCCAGCACCGCCACCGAGAAGCGCCAGCCGAACGAGTCGTTGCCGAAGATCCACTCGCCGACAGCGATGACCCACTTGCCCAGCGGGGGGTGTACGACGTACTCCGGGGCGCCCAGCTCGGCCTGGTACTCCACCCCGAAGCGCAGCAGCCGCCATGCCTCGCGGGCGTAGTAGGTCTCGTCGAAGACGTAGGTCGGCGGCACGGCCAGGTGCCAGAAGCGCAGGATGGCGCCCACGAGCGCCACCAGCCCGGGCAACAGCCAGCCCAGCAGCCGGTCCGATGGCATGGGGGTCACCAGCCGGTCGCGCACCACTCGGGCCCACGGTCCCGTGCTGGCCCCACCGGTGCGGGTCGGATCGGGCCCGCCCACCCACGGCCGTGCTTCGGTCGGCTCGCCCTCGCCGGTGGCGGCAGGTGCCGGGGGGCGCGAGAGGGCCGGGGTCATCGCGCCATCGTAGGCAGCCACCCTGGCAGGATCGCGGCATGACCGGCCGGCTGCTTCTCGCGGCGACCCCCATCGGGCGGGTGGCGGACGCCTCGCCCCGGCTCGCCGCCGCCCTGCGGGAGGCCGACATCGTCGCCGCCGAGGACACCCGGCGGGCCCGCCGGCTGGCCGCGGACCTCGGAGTGCTCATCGGTGGACGGGTGGTCTCCCACCACGAGCACAACGAGGGTGCCCGCACCGCCGAGCTGGTCGAGGCGATGCGGGCCGGTGCGACGGTGGTGGTGGTCACCGACGCCGGGATGCCCAGCGTTTCCGACCCCGGCTACGTGCTCGTCTCGGCGGCCGTGCGTGCGGGGGTTCCGGTCAGCACGGTCCCCGGGCCCTCGGCCGCGCTCGCCGCGCTCGCCGTGTCCGGGCTGGCCGTGGACAGGTTCTGCTTCGAAGGGTTCCTGCCCCGAAGGGCCGGGCCGCGACGGGCCCGGCTGCGCGAGCTCGCCGGGGAGCCGCGCACCTGCGTGTACTTCGAGGCCCCGCACCGCCTGGCCGCGGTGCTGGCCGACATGGCCGAGATCTTCGGCGCTGACCGGCCCGCGGCGGTGTGCCGGGAGCTGACCAAGACGCACGAGGAGGTCCGACGCGGGGGGCTGGCCGAGCTGGCGGGATGGGCAGCCGCCGGGGTTCGTGGCGAGATCACCGTCGTGGTCGCCGGGCAAGTCGTGGTGGCCCGGCCGGTCGATGCCGAACGGCTGAGTGCCCGGGTCGCCGAGCTGGAGGCGACCGGGATGAGCCGTCGAGACGCCATCGACGAGGTCGCGGCAACCTCACAGGTGCGTCGGCGGGAGGTCTACGACGTGGTGCTGCGCGCGCACCGGGGCGAGCCTGGGCAACCGGGCGGCGCGCGCGGCTGAGCGGTTCGCCGTCTCCGGGCGGACTGAGCCCCCGCCGAACGCCCGTAGGATCGCCTCGTGCGTCCCGTGCTCACTGCCGTTGCCTGGCCCTACGCGAACGGACCGCGTCACATCGGTCACGTCTCCGGTTTCGGGGTTCCCTCCGATGTGTTCAGCCGGTTCATGCGGATGTCCGGCCACGACGTGCTCATGGTCAGTGGCACCGACGAGCACGGCACCCCGATCCTCGTGCAGGCAGAGCACGAGGGGGTCAGCCCCAAGCAGTTGGCCGACCGCTACAACCGGGTCATCGTGGAAGACCTGCACGCCCTCGGGCTCTCCTACGACCTGTTCACCCGCACCAGCACCCGCAACCACTACGCGGTGGCTCAGGAGATGTTCCGCACCCTGCACCGCAACGGCTACATGGTCTCCCGCACCATGCTCGGCGCTATCAGCCCGTCCACCGGGCGGACCCTGCCGGACCGCTTCATCGAGGGCACCTGCCCGATATGTGGCTACGACGGGGCTCGGGGGGACCAGTGCGACAGCTGCGGAAACCAGCTCGACCCGACCGACCTGGGCAACCCGCGCAGCAGGATCAACGGTGAGGTGCCCCAGTTCGTGGAGACCGAGCACTTCTTCCTGGACCTGCCGGCGTTGGCCGAGGCCCTCGGGGCCTGGTTGTCCACCCGCACCGACTGGCGGCCCAACGTCTTGAAGTTCTCCCTCAACCTGCTTGAGGACCTGCGCCCACGGGCCATGACCCGCGACATCGACTGGGGCATCCCGGTGCCGCTGCCCGGCTGGGAGGACAACCCGGCCAAGCGGCTCTACGTCTGGTTCGACGCGGTCATCGGCTACCTGTCGGCCTCGGTGGAGTGGGCCAGACGCCGCGGCGACGACGACGCCTGGCGGCGCTTCTGGTGCGACCCGCAGGCCCGCTCGTACTACTTCATGGGCAAGGACAACATCACCTTCCACTCTCAGATCTGGCCGGCCGAGCTGCTCGGCTACAACGGTCGCGGCGCCCGCGGCGGCTCCCCGGGGCCGCTGGGTCCGCTGCAGCTGCCCACCGAGGTGGTCTCCAGCGAGTTCCTCACCATGGAGGGCCGCAAGTTCTCCTCCTCCCGTGGCGTGGTCATCTATGTCAACGACTTCCTGTCCCGCTACGACGCCGACCCGCTGCGCTACTTCATCGCCGTCGCCGGCCCGGAGGCCCAGGACACCGACTTCACCTGGGCGGAGTTCCTGCGGCGCAACAACGACGAGCTGGTCGCCGGTTGGGGCAACCTGGTCAACCGCACCGCCTCGCTGATCGCCGCCAACCTCGGGGCGATCCCCGCGGCTGGCGAGCTCACCGTCGAGGACCGGCGGCTGCTGGCCGAGACGGGCAACGCCTTCGCCACCATCGGTGAGCTCATCGGCCGGCACCGGCAGAAGCACGCCATCTCCGAGGCGATGCGCGTGGTCGGGGAGGCCAACAAGTACCTCTCCGACCAGGCCCCGTGGAAGCTGAAGGAGGCCGACCCGGTGCGCATGGGCACCGTGCTGCACGTGGCGGCACAGGCCATCAGCGACGCGAACACCCTGCTCAGCCCGTTCCTGCCGCACGCCGCCCAGACGGTGCACGAGACCTTCGGCGGCACCGGAACCTTCTCCCCGATGCCGGAGATCGTCGAGGTCACCGACCTCGACGACGGCACCCCCTACCCGGTGCTCATGGGTGACTACACCGGGGCCAGCTGGGCCAGCGAGCCAGTCCGGCCGGGCACCCCGGTGGCCCCGCCGACACCCATCTTCCGCAAGCTCGACCCCTCGGTGGTCGCCGAGGAGCTGGCCCGGCTCGAAGCCAGGGCCGACGGGGCGTGAGTAGCCCTGCCGACCCCCCGGTCCGGTCCCGGCGGGACGAAGGTGGCCGCACGCGCGACCTGAGCTGGCCGAGGGCTCCGCAGCCGCTGGAGGTGCCGGTCACCGACAACCACGCCCACCTGGAGATCCGTGACGGCGACGCGTGGCTGGGGGTCGAGGAGGCCATCGCCCGGGCTGCGGCGGTGGGTGTCCACCGGATCGTGCAGATCGGCTGTGACCTGCCCTCGGCGCGCTGGACGGTGCGCGCGGTCGCCGAGCACGAGGCGCTGCTCGGCGGGGTGGCAATCCACCCCAACGAGTCGGTCCGCCTGCACGAGGCCGGGGCGCTGCCCGATGCGCTCGCGGAGATCGCCGAGCTGGCCCGCACGGACACGGTGCGTGTCGTCGGCGAGACCGGGCTTGACCACTTCCGCACCCCCGAGCCGGGCTGGGCCGTGCAGGAGGAGGCCTTCCGCGAGCACATCCGGCTGGCCCGCGAGCTGGGCAAGCCGCTTCAGGTGCACGACCGCGACGCGCACGCCGACGTGTTGCGCGTGCTTGACGACGCCGGGGCCCCAGACGTCGTGGTGATGCACTGCTTCTCCGGTGACGCCGCCTTCGCCGAGGCCTGCCTGCGTCGTGGCTTCTACCTGTCCTTCGCCGGCACCGTGACCTTCGGCAATGCCGCCGGCCTGCGCGAGGCGCTTCGTGTCGTGCCGACGTCAAGGATCCTGGTCGAGACCGACGCGCCGTTCCTGGCACCGACCCCGCATCGGGGTCGCCCGAACTCCTCCTATCTCATCCCGGTGACACTTCGCGCCATGGCGGCCACCCTGGGCTGTGATGTGACCGAGCTGGCAGCGCAGGTGGAGGCCAACACCGTGGCCGTCTACGGCCCGACCGGCCACTGAGCCCGCCGGGTGACCGGCGCGCGTGCACGGCCACTGAGCCCGCCGGGTGACCGGCGCGCATGCACGGTGGCGGAGCACGGTGGCGGAGCACGGTGGGGGAGCACGGTGCTGGCTGTGCCCGGTTTGCCGGGTCTGCGGCGGTGTGGCGGCTGACCTTCGCGTGATCGTGACAAGTTCGCGCGGTTTCGGTGTGACCGAAGTCACGGCTTCACCAAGTTTCTTGGCGCGCGGGCCAGGTGGTGGTTAGCCTCGCAGGACGCCGGCCGGGGTGGGGAAGCTCCGGGCGCCGCTGCTCGTTGGCGTGCCGTGCCCGTTTCCCCTGCCCGGACCCAACCCGGGTTGGAGTCGTGTGAGTCTGGTGACCCTGCGGGATGCCGTCGCGCCGGGGCGGCATCCGGACCAGCCTTCGGACCGTGCGGCGGGTCGGGGACGGCTGCTCCGCCATCCTGGCCTGCTGGCGCAGGCGGCCGTGGTGCTTGCCGTCCTGGCGAGCGCCACCGGCTACGTCCTGCTCGACAAGACGGTCCAGGTCAGCGTGGACGGCTCCGCGCGGCAGGTGCACACCTTCGCGGCCACGGTCGGTGAGATGCTGGCCGCCCAGGGCATCCGACCCGGGCCACACGACCTGGTCTCCCCGTCCACCGCCAGCCCGTTGCGCGACGGAGAGCGTGTCGTGGTGCGCTTCGGTCGCCCGCTGCGGCTTCTGGTGGACGGCCAGCAGCGGCTGGTCTGGACGACCGCGGCCACCCTGGCCCAGGGCCTGGACCAGCTCGGCCCGCGCTTCGAGGGCGCCTACCTGTCCATCTCACGGTCGATGCCGTTGGGTCGCTCGGGGTTGTCGGTGACGGTGCGCACCGCCAAGTCGGTGACCTTCGTCGTTGACGGCGGTCGGGTCACCGTGACAACAACAGCGCCGACCGTCATGGAGGCCATAGCCGCGGCCGGGCTGCGCCTCGGCCCGGAAGACACGATGACCGCTCAGCTGGCCGACACGCCGTACGATGGTGAAGTCGTCAAGGTGACGAGAATGTCCACCAGGTCCTCGACGGTGACCGAGCCGATCCCGTTCACGACGGTGCGCCAGTCCACCGACCAGCTCTTCATCGGTCAGACCCGGGTGTCGCAGCTCGGCAGCAATGGTGTGCGCCGGCTGACCTTCGCTGACACCTACACCGACGGTCGGCGCACCGGGCACGTGCAGATCAGCAGCGTCGTCGCGCGTCAGCCGGTCCGCCAGATCGTGCTAGTGGGCGCGCGAGCCCGCCCCGTCTACGGCACCGTCGCCGCCGCCGCCGGGCTCAACTGGCCCGCGCTGGCCGCCTGCGAGTCCGGTGGCAACCCCAGGGCGGTCAGCCCGGCCGGCTACTACGGGCTCTATCAGTTCAGCCTGCGCACCTGGGCGGCGGTCGGCGGCAGCGGCCTGCCCAGCAACGCCTCGCCAAGCGAGCAGACCTACCGGGCGCAGCTGCTGTTCGTGCGCTCCGGGGCCGGGCAGTGGCCGATATGCGGCTCGCTGCTCTACAGCTGAGGGGCCGGCCGAGGCTGCGCTGGGCTGCTCCGTCACGATGAACGCGTGAGCGACCCGTCGCCGGACCCTCCTCCCGCAGCCCGGCTGCTTACCCCGGCCGACGTTCGGGCGCTGGCCGCCCGGCTCGGCCTGGTGCCGCGCAAGACCCTCGGGCAGAACTTCGTCATCGACCCGAACACGGTGCGCCGCATCGTGCGGACCGCGGGGGTGGGCCCCGACGACGTCGTCGTGGAGGTCGGGCCCGGGCTGGGCTCGCTCACCCTGGCTCTGCTCGAGGCTGTGCGGGCCGTGCTGGCCATCGAGCTGGACCCGGTGCTGGCCGAGGCGCTGCCGGGCACCGTGGCCGAGCGCTCACCGGGGCTGGCCGGGCGGCTGAGCGTCCTGCACGCCGACGCTGCCCGCCTCGCCGCCCTGCCCGGGCCCGCGCCGACGGCCCTGGTCGCCAACCTTCCCTACAACGTCGCCGTCCCGGTGCTGCTGCACCTGCTCGAGGTGCTGCCCAGCCTGCGGCGGGCGCTGGTCATGGTGCAGGCGGAGGTGGCCGAGCGGCTTGCCGCACCGCCGGGGTCTCGGGTCTACGGGGTGCCGTCGGTCAAGGCGGCCTGGCACGCCGAGGTGCGACGCGTCGGGGCCGTGCCGCGCAGCGTCTTCTGGCCTGTGCCGAGGGTGGACTCCGGGCTGGTCGCGCTGACCCGCAGGGAACCGCCGCGGACCTCGGCGAGCCGGGTCGAGGTCTTCGAGCTCATCGATGTCGCCTTCGCCCAGCGCCGCAAGACGCTGCGCGCCGCGCTGGCCGGCTGGGCCGGCTCACCCGCGGCGGCCGAGCAAGCGCTGGTTGCCGCCGGGATCGATCCGGCCGCGCGCGGTGAGGCCCTGGGCGTCGCCGACTTCGCCCGGCTGGCCGCACACCGCCGGCCCTAGCCTGGTCGTGTGTCAGTCGTCATTGATCCCGACCCGGTGACCGTGCGGGTGCCCGGCAAGATCAACCTTTCCCTCGGGGTGGGCCCACAGCGCCCGGACGGCTACCACGAGCTCGTGACGGTCTTCCAGGCCGTCTCGCTGCACGACGAGGTCGAGGCCAGCCCGGCCGAACGGTTGGAGGTTCTCGTCGAGGGGGAGGAGGCCCGCGGGGTGCCGCTGGGCCCGGACAACCTCGCGCACCGGGCGGCGGTGCTGCTGGCCCGACGGGCCGGAGTGGCTCCCAACGTCCGCCTGCTGATCCGCAAGTCGATCCCGGTAGCCGGCGGGATGGCTGGTGGCAGCGCCGATGCCGCCGCGACCCTGGTGGCATGCGATGCGCTGTGGCGCACCGGGCTGGACCGGGCCAGCCTGCTCGAGCTTGCTGCCACGCTGGGCAGCGACGTGCCGTTCTGCCTGCACGGCGGCACCGCGGTCGGTCGGGGCCGGGGTGAGGTGATCACCCCGGCGCTGGCGCACGGGAGGTTCGAGTGGGTGCTGGCCCTGGCTGAGGGCGGGCTGCCCACCCCGGCGGTCTTCACCGAGTGCGACCGGCTGCGCTCCGGCCGGCCGGTGCCGGCCCCCCAGGTGCCCGACGCGCTGATGGCCGCGTTGCGCGCCGGTGACCCCGCAGCGCTGGGCGAGGCGCT
>JAJZTN010000004.1:0-27400 GCA_021848885.1 Actinomycetes bacterium | reverse complement strand
TCGCTGGATCCCCGGCTGCGCCAGACCATCGAGGTGGGCCGGGCGGCCGGCGCGCTCGGCGCCGTGGTGTCGGGGTCCGGGCCCACGGTCGCCTTCCTGGCCGCGGATGCCGATGACGCGCTCGACCTTGCGGTCAGTCTCGGCGCGGCCGGGGTGTGCCGAGCGGCCCGCCACGCCCACGGGCCGGTGCCGGGGGCTCGCGTGGTGCTCGGCGGAGCCTGCTGATGGCGGTGACGGGGCGCAACCTGGTCAATCTCGAGCGGGCCCGGGTGGTGCTGGGCTCCCAGGTGGTGCTCGAGGAGGTGTCCCTCGGGGTGGGCGCCGGGGAGCGTGTCGGCGTGCTGGGTCGCAACGGTGGCGGCAAGACGACGCTGCTGCAGCTGCTGGCCGGTCGGCGTACGCCCGATGCCGGCCGCCTCACCCACACCCGTGACCTCCGCTTGGGCTACCTGCCGCAGGCCGACGCGCTGCCGGCCGGGGCCACCGTCCGGCAGGTGACGCTCGGTGATGCGGCCGAGCACACCTGGGCCTCCCGGGCGCACGTGCGCGGGGTGCTCGCCGGGCTGCTGGGCGGGCTGGGCGCTCCGGTGCTGCGCGCGGGGTTGGACACCCCGGTGGACACGCTGTCCGGCGGTGAGCGCCGCCGCGTCGCGCTGGCGGGGCTGCTCTCCGGCGAGCACGACCTTCTGGTGCTCGACGAGCCCACCAACCACCTCGACGTGGAGGGCATCGACTGGCTGGCCCGGCACCTGCGCGCCCAGCGCGCCGCGCTGGTCGTGGTCACCCACGACCGGTGGTTCCTGGACACCGTGTGCGAGCGCACCTGGGAGGTGCACGACGGGGTTGTCGAGGAGTACGACGGAGGCTACGCGGCGTACGTTCTGGCCCGGGCCGAGCGTGCTCGCCTGGCGGCCGCCGACCAGGCGCGGCGGGACAACCTGCTGCGCAAGGAGCTTGCCTGGTTGCGTCGCGGCCCGCCGGCGCGCACCTCCAAGCCTCGCTTCCGGATCGATGCGGCCAACGATCTGATCGCCGACGAGCCGCCGCCGCGGGACACCGTGGAGCTGGCCCGCTTCGCCACCGCGCGGCTGGGCCGCACCGTCTTCGAGGCGCACGACCTCACCCTCGCCGTCGGTGGCCACGAGCTGCTCGAGCACCTGACCTGGAACGTCGGTCCCGGTGACCGGCTGGGCATCCTCGGGGTCAACGGGTCAGGCAAGACCTCGCTGCTGCGGATGCTGACCGGCCAGCTCGCCCCGGTCTCCGGACGGCTGGTCACCGGGCGCACCGTGGCCGCAGCCTTGCTCAGCCAGGACCTGGCCGAGCTGCCCGCCGGGCGACGGGTGCTTGAGTCGGTGGAGGAGATCCGCCGGGTGGTGCGGGTCGGCAAGCGCGAGCTCACCGCGACCTCGCTGCTGGAGACCCTCGGGTTCACGGGCGATCGGCAGTGGACGCCGGTCGAGGAGCTCTCCGGCGGCGAGCGTCGCCGGCTCCAGCTGCTGCGGCTGCTCGTCACCGAGCCCAACGTGCTGCTGCTCGACGAGCCGACCAACGACCTTGACATCGACACCCTCACGGCGTTGGAGGACCTCCTCGATGCCTTCGCGGGCACCCTGCTGGTCGTCTCGCACGACCGGTGGTTCCTCGAGCGGGTATGCGACCGGGTGGTCGCGCTGCTCGGTGACGGCGCGCTTCGCGAGCTGCCCGGCGGTGTCGAGGAGTACCTGGCCCGCCGGCATGCGTTGGCGGTGGGCGGGGCGGGCGGTGGCGCGGGCGGGGCGGGCGGGGCGGAGCGCTTGGGGACGCCTCAGCCGCTCGGCTCGGCGCGGCGTCGTGAGGCCCGCAAGGAGCTGGTCCGGATCGAGCGAGCCCTGGCCCGGGCCGAGGCCGCCGAGGGGCGGTTGCACGAGGAGCTGGCCCGGTACGCCACCGACCACGTGGTCGTGGCCGATCTCGACGCGAGGCTGAGGGCGGTGCACGCCGAGCGGGCCGAGCTGGAGGAGCGTTGGCTCGAGCTGGCCGAGACCGTGGGGGACTAGGGACACGGCCCGCCGGCCCCGACCCGGCGAGCAGCCGCGGAGGCCCCCGTCGAGCAGCCGCGCCGGCTCAGCCCTCGGCGGCAGGCTCGTCGAAGGGCAGCACCAGCGTGCGCAGCTGCATCGCCAGGGCACGCCGGTCAGCTGAGCTGAGCCGGGCGAGCAGGACCTGCTCACGCTCGAGCAGGTCGGTCATGGCGGCATCCACCCGCTCCCGGCCGCGGCGGGTCAGCCGGACCTGGACCCCGCGACGGTCCCGTGGGTCGGGGGCCCGCTCGACCAGCCCCTTGTCGACGAGCCGGTCGACCCGGTTGGTCATCGTCCCGGAGGTGACCAGGGTCTGGGTCATCAGCTGCCCGGGGGAGAGGGTGTGCGGCTCACCACTGCGCCGAAGCGCGGCGAGCACGTCGAACTCCCAGGTCTCCAGGTCGTGCTCGGCGAAGGCAGCCCGCCGGTCACGGTCCAGGTGCCGGGCCAGCCGGCCGATCCTGCTGAAGACCTCCAGCGGGCTGACATCCAGGTCAGGTCGCACCCTCCGCCATGCGGCAACCAGGCGGTCGACCTCGTCCTGCATGCTCCGCACTGTACTCCGAGACTCTCTAGGGCGACCTTCTTGACATCAAGAGAGATTGTCGGGTGCGGTTGGGTTGGTTCACTGGATGCGCCGATGCATGGGGGCCAGGCCCGCCACGGTGCGCGCAGCACGATCGAGGAGGACATATGCGATGGGATCCCGCGCAGTACCTGCGCTTTGCCGACCAGCGCTCCCGACCCTTCGGCGAGCTGCTCGCGCGGGTGGGCAGTGAGCGACCGGGAATCGTCGTCGACCTCGGCTGCGGGCCCGGGCAGCTGACCGCCGAGCTTGCCCGGCGCTGGCCGTCGGCCCGGGTCTTCGGCGTGGACTCCTCACCGCAGATGGTGGAGCGGGCCCGACAGGTCCTGGCGGGGTCCGGCGTACAGGTCGTTGAGGCGGACCTGCGGGACTGGCAGCCGCCGGCGCAGGTGGATGTCCTGGTCAGCAACGCCACCTTGCAGTGGGTGCCGGGGCACCGTGACCTGCTGCCCAGGTTCGCCGGCTGGCTCGCCCACGGGGGATGGCTGGCGCTGCAGGTGCCGGGCAACTTCACCGAGCCGAGCCACACCGAGCTCGCCGCGCTGTGCGCGACGCCGCGCTGGCGTGACCGGCTCGGGGCCGACCTGCCCGCTCCGGTGGCGCATGACCCGGCCGTCTACCTGGAGACGCTGAACGCGTGCGGCCTGATCGTCGACGCGTGGGAGACGACGTACCTGCAGGTGCTTGCGGGCCCGGACGCCGTCTACGAGTGGGCCCGCGGCACGACGTTGCTGCCGGTGCTGGCCCAGCTGGAGGCGGCCGAAGCCGAGGAGCTGTGTGCCGACTACCGCCAGCGACTGGCCCGGCACTACGTGCCCGGGCCTGCGGGCACCGTCATGCCGTTCCGGCGGGTCTTCGTCGTGGCCCAACGGGCACAGCGCTCGAGCCCGCGGCCGGCTTCGAGCCCCGAGCCAGCTTCGAGCCCGGAGCAGGCGTCGAGCCCGGAGACGGGCGTGGAGGCGACGGCCCCGGTGGCGGGGGCTCCGGTGGCGCCGGCGGCGGGGGTTCCGGCGGCTCGGGCGGCGGGGGTTCCGGCGGCTCGGGCGGCGGCAGGGGCTCCGGCGGCGGGGGCGTTCGGAACCTTGGCCGCCCTTCACCACGTACAACTGGCCGCGCCACCCGGCAGTGAACAGGTGGACCGAGCGTTCTACGCCGGGATACTCGGCTTGGCCGAGGTGCCCAAGCCGGTGGGGCTGGCTGCCCGGGGTGGTGCATGGTTCCGGGCCGGCAGCCTGGAGCTGCACATCGGCGTCGAGGCAGACTTCCGCGCGGCGCGCAAGGCGCATCCGGGGCTTCTGGCCGGGTCGCTGGCCGAGCTCGAGGCGATTGCCGAACGGCTCTCTGTTGCCGGGCACCCGGTCCGCTGGGACCAGGACTTCCCCGGCTATCACCGGTTCTACACCGAGGACCCGCACGGCAACCGGCTGGAGCTGCTCGCCCCTCGTGGCTGAGCCGCCCCGGCGCCTCCCATATGCCACGGGGTCACGTTGTGGCATCCCTATTGGCGTGGTGTGACGTCGTGGCATACGACGTACGCCGTGATGCCGCGCACCTCCGCTGCCGCCGCGCCCGCGCTACCGTCGCGGCAATGCCACGGGGCCACGTTGTGGCATTCCTATTGGCGTGGTGTGACGTCGTGGCGTACGCCGCCCGCCGCCCCGCACGCCGCCCGCCCCGCACGCCGCCCGCCGCCCACGGCCCCGCACGCCCCGCCCGCCCCGCCCGCCCCGCCCGCCCCGCACGCCGCCCGCCGCCCACGGCCCCGCACGCCGCCGACCTCAGCCCTTCGGACGGGTCCGCAGCTCGGGGCGGCGCTCCAGGTGCGACAGCCCGTTCCAGGCGAGGTTGACCAGGTGCGCGGCTACCTCGAACTTCTTCGGCTTGCGCGCATCCAGCCACCACTGCCCGGTCAGCGCGACCATGCCGACGAGCATCTGGGCGTACATCGGTGCGGTCCGCGGGTCGAACCCGCTCGCCTTGAACTGCTCCACCAGGATGTGCTCGACCTGGGTGGTGGCGTCACTTATGAGGCTGGCGAACCCCCCGGTCGATTCCCCCAGAGGGGAGTCGCGGACCAGGATGCGGAAGCCGTCGCTTGAGGTCTCGACGTAGTCCAGCAGCGCCAGGGCCGCCTGCTCGAGCAGCTCGCGTGGGTGGCTCCCGCTGCGCAGGCTGGTGGTGACCCGGTCGAGCAGGGCGGCCATCTCGCGGTCGACGACAACGGCATAGAGCCCTTCCTTGCCACCGAAGTGCTCATAGACCACCGGCTTGGACACCCCGGCCTTGGCCGCGATCTCCTCCACCGACGTCGCATCGACGCCCTTCTCGGCGAAAAGCGCCCGGCCCACCTCGACCAGCTGCTCGCGCCGTTGCTGGCCGGACATCCGCATCCGGTGGTTGGCCGGTGCCGCGCGACGGACGGGGCGGTCGGCGGGAGTCGTCACGAGATCATTCTGTCCTGTCGGGGTCGAAGACGAGGCGTACGCCGGATCCGACCCGCAGTCGACTCCGACGAGGCGTACGCCGGATCCGACCCCCGAGCCCGGGAGGGTCACGGGTTCACCCGGAGGTGCGCCTGAGCGAGCCGGCGCGCCTGAGCGAGCCGGCGCGCCTGAGCGAGCCGGGTGCGCCTCAACCGCAGGTGCGTCTGTGCGACCCGGCGCGCCTCAGTCGACCACCCGACGCGCCTCGAGGCGCTCGGGCTTGGGCCAGCGCGCGTCCCACACCCAGCCGAGCTTTTCCATGATCCAGATGATCCGGGCCGAGGTGTCGATCTGGCCGCGCTCGGCTCCATGCCGGGCCAGCGTCTGGTCTGCATGGTGGGTGTTGTGCCAGGACTCGCCCATCGACAGCAGGGCCAGCCACCACACGTTGCCGGACTTGTCGCGGCTGTTGAACGGCCGGTTGCCGGCCGCGTGGCAGATCGAGTTGATCGACCAGGTGACGTGGTGCAGCAGCGAGATGCGCACCAGGCTGGCCCAGAAGAACGCGGTCAGCGCACCCTGCCAGGACCAGGACCACAGCCCGCCGATGATCGCGGGAGCCAGCAGCGAGGTGGCCACCAGGTAGGGGAACATCCGCGACACCCGGCGCATGTCCGGGTCCTTGATCAGGTCTGGGGCGTAGACCGCCTGCGGGGTCTGCTCGGGGTCGAACAGCCACCCTAGGTGGGCGAAGGCCAGACCCTTCATGAGGGCCGGCACCGTGTCGCCATAACGCCACGGGGAGTGCGGGTCACCGTCGCGGTCGGAGAACTTGTGGTGCTTGCGGTGGTCGGCGACCCAGCGGATCACCGGCCCCTCGATGGCCATCGACCCCGCAACCGCCAGTGCCACCCTCACCCACCGTCGGGCCTTGAAGGAGCCGTGGGTGAACAGCCGGTGGAACCCGACGGTGACACCGTGCCCGGAGATGCCATAGAAGACGACGGCGATGGCGACGTCCCGCCAACCCAGTCCCCAGCCCCAGGCGACCGGGATGGCGGTGATGAGAGCTAGGAAGGGGATGCCGACGAAAAGCCCGAGCACGACCTGCTCACCGCGCGACTTGCGTTCATTCCCACGGAAGGGTGAGAGCTCGTCCGGCGGGATGTCGGTGAGCGAGGCCGGGATGGTGTTCGGGGTCGGGCGAGAGGTGGTCGATGTGCTCATACGCGGGCCTCTTCGGGGTGAGGGGGGCGGCGCGGGAGCCGGCCAAGGATGACAGGCGCCGGAACGTGCTTACGACACCGTAACCTACGCATCCGTAGGTTCGGAAGTCTCTCGGCGTGGGGGATGCGGGTGCGCCGGAGCGAGGGGTCCCTCGGCGTGGCGGTGCGCGACCCTGCGGCACGTGGGAGTGTCAGTCCCGGCCGCGATGCTGGCAGGGTGAGCAAACCTGAGTTGCACCAACGCGCGGTCGACCTGCGCCAGGGAGGTTGGAGCTACAGCCAGATCGTGCGGGAGCTCGGGGTGTCGAAGGGGTCCTGCTCAGCCTGGCTGGCCGGCATCCCGACGAGTCCTGCGCAGGTGCCGGAGGAGCTGTCCGAGGTCGAGCTGGGCGGGTTGCGTGAGGCCCTGCGAGCGGGCCCTGGCGCGGCGGCCACCCGGGAGCTGGTAGAGATCTTAAGAGGCGCTTCTTCCGGGGAGGTTCCCCTGCCCGCCGAGCTGGACGATCGTCGGGAGGTTGTGCGCTGGCTCCGGGCCAGTGGCTGGAGCCTGCTGGAGATCAATCGCAAGCTCGGCGTGCCGACCAGCACGGCCTCCGACTGGTGCCGGGACATCATCGTCTTGCCGGGCAATGTGGTCACTGCCCCCGGCCCGGTGCGCTCCCTCACTTGTGCCCGGCGAGAGGAGCGCCGGGCCAGGGACAAGCGTGCTGCCGCCGACGTTGTCGGGGAGCTGACCGACCGCGAGGTGATCCTCACCGCCGTCGTTGCGTACTGGTGTGAGGGTTCGAAGGACAAGCCCTACGACCGGCGTGAGTGGCTCAGCTTCGTCAACAGCGATCCGGGCCTGATCCGGTTGTGGATGCGCTTTCTCGACCTGATGGACGTGGCCCCGGCGCGACGTCGGCTGCGAGTGTTGATCCACGAGACAGGCGACCTCGTCGCCAGCACCGCGTTCTGGTCGGAGGTGGCCGGGATCCCCGAGGTGGAGTTCGGTCGGCCCACGATCAAGCGTCACCGTCCGAAGACCAACCGGCGCAACGTTGGCACCGACTAGCACGGTTGCCTATGTGTGACCGTCGCCGGGAGCGCCCGGCTCTATCGGATCGTCGAGGGACTGGCCTCCGGGGTCCTCTCGCGTTGCGGTCCGGCAGAGCCGCGGGCCTAGCCAGGGCCGAGTGTCGACCCCGCCGGAGAGCACATGTCCCGCGGTCGCTTGTTGATGGGACACTGGGCCAGCAGTCCCCGGTTGGTCTGTTGGCAGGGCCCGCCTGACTTTGAATCAGGACTAGCGACGCTGGTTCGATTCCAGCCCGGGGAGCGACCTGACCGCGCGGTGACGCCCACGTGGCCGGAAGGTATCCTCGCCCTGTCTCCCGCCAACGCCGACGAGGAGCCCACTGTCGTGAGCCAGACCCGGCCAGCCGCGGTCATCGTCCTTGCTGCGGGCGAGGGCACCCGGATGAAGTCTGCGACCCCCAAGGTGCTCCACCGCATGTGCGGGCGCAGCCTGCTCGAGCACGCTGTGCTGGCCGCGGCCGACCTCGAGCCCGAGCACCTCGTCGTCGTGGTCCGCCACGCCCGTGACCAGGTCACAGCGCACCTGGCCGAGATCGCCGAGCAGGTGGCCGGGCTCGTGGTGGCCGACCAGGACGAGGTCAGCGGCACCGGCCGGGCGGTGCAGTGTGGCCTTCGGGCGCTGCCGCCGCTGAGCGGCACGGTGGTGGTCACCTACGGCGACGTGCCGCTGCTGAGCACCGCCACGCTGCGCGGGCTGTTGGAGGAGCATGGCGAGCGTGGCAACGCCGTGACGGTGCTGACCGCCGAGGTGGCCGACCCGACCGGCTACGGGCGGGTGCGCCGCGACGACTCCGGCACGGTCGTGGCGATCGTCGAGCACAAGGACGCCTCCGACCTCGAGCGCGCCATCACCGAGATCAACTCCGGCATCTACGCCTTCGATGCGACGGTGCTCGACACGGCGCTGGGCAAGCTCGACGGCAACAACGCCGCGGGCGAGCGCTACCTCACCGATGTGCTCGCGCTCGCCCGTGCCGAGGGGCACCGGGTCGCCGCGGTGGTCACCGAGGACGTCTGGGAGACCGAGGGCGTCAACGACCGGGTGCAGCTGGCCCGGCTGGGCGCCGAGCTCAACCGGCGGGTGCTGCAGCGTTGGATGCTCGAGGGCGTCACCGTCGTGGACCCGGCCACCACCTGGGTGGACGTCACGGTGCGCCTGGAGCCTGACGTCACCTTGCTGCCCGGCGTGCAGCTGCACGGGGGCACCCGGGTCGCCGCTCACGCGGTCATCGGCCCGGACAGCACCCTCACCGACGTCACCGTCGGGTGCGGGGCCAGCGTCGTACGCAGCCACGGCTCCGACGCGGTGATCGAGGCCGATGCGAAGGTCGGGCCGTTCTCCTACCTGCGCCCGGGCACCCGGCTCGGCGCCGGGGGCAAGATCGGTGCTTTCGTGGAGACCAAGAACGCCGATATCGGCGCCGGCTCGAAGGTGCCGCACCTGAGCTATGTCGGGGACGCCGAGATCGGCGAGGGCAGCAACATCGGCGCGGCCACCGTCTTCGTCAACTACGACGGGGCGGCCAAGCACCGCACGATCGTCGGCGACCACGTTCGGATCGGCTCGGACACCATGCTCGTCGGCAAGACCCCGCCGCTGGTGGTCGGTGACGGCGCCTACACCGCGGCGGGCTCGGTCATCACCGGCGACGTGCCACCCGGTGCGATCGCGGTGGCCCGGGGCCAGCAGCGCAATGTCGAGGGCTGGGTGGCCCGCCGCCGGGCCGGCAGCGCCTCGGCTCAGGCCGCCGCCGCCGCTCAGGCGCGCGAGGCCGCCGCCGACCCCCGCACCGCGTACGACGTCCACGGTGATCGGCGCCCCGCCGGTGACCCCGGCCAGGAGTGAGGCAGCGTGTCCTATATAAAGGCCACCGGCGAGAAGAAGCTCATGCTCTTTGCCGGTCGCGCCCATCCCGACCTGGCCGAGGCGGTCGCCGCCGAGCTGGACGTGGAGCTGGCCCCGTCGAAGATCTTCGACTTCGCCAACGGGGAGATCTATGTGCGCTACCTGGAGTCCGCCCGCGGCTGCGACGCCTTCGTGCTGCAGAGCCACACGGCTCCCATCAACACCTGGATCATGGAGCAGCTGATCATGGTGGATGCCCTCAAGC
The DNA here is from genome assembly GCA_021848885.1 of Actinomycetes bacterium. GTDB lineage: Bacteria > Actinomycetota > Actinomycetes > JAJZTN01 > JAJZTN01 > JAJZTN01. The sequence continues at coordinate 17,914 of JAJZTN010000004.1, read as the reverse complement.
GGGCCTCCGCCAAGCGGATCACCGTGGTGGCCCCCTTCTACGGCTACGCCCGGCAGGACAAGAAGCACCGTGGTCGCGAGCCGATCTCGGCGCGGCTGGTGGCCGACCTGTTCAAGACCGCCGGAGCCAACCGGATCATGTCGGTGGACCTGCACACCGCGCAGATCCAGGGCTTCTTCGACGGTCCCGTCGACCACCTGCACTCCCTGCCGCTCATGGCCTCCTACGTCGGGCGACGGGTGGACCGCAGCAAGCTCGTCATCGTCTCCCCGGACGCCGGACGGGTCCGCGTGGCCGACCAGTGGACCGACCGGCTCGGCGTTCCGCTGGCGATCATCCACAAGCGACGCGACCCGAGCGTGCCCAACCAGGTGCAGGTGCACGAGGTGGTCGGCGACGTCGTCGGGCGCACCTGCGTGGTGGTCGACGACATGATCGACACGGCCGGCACGATCACGCAGGCGGCCGACGCGCTTTTCGCCGCCGGGGCCGCTGATGTCATCGTCACCGCCACCCATGCCGTGCTGTCCGGCCCCGCGGTGGACCGGCTGAAGAACTCCCGGATCAGCGAGGTCGTCGTCACCGACACCCTGCCGATCCCCGAGGAGCGCCGGTTCGACAAGCTCACCGTGCTGGCCATCGCCCCGCTGCTGGGCCGGGCCATCCGGGAGGTCTTCGACGACGGGTCGGTGACCAGCCTGTTCGACGGGGCCAGCTGAGCCGCACGCGGTTCGTGGTGCACCCCGCTCCAGCCGACCCCACCAGGTGCCTCGGGCCCGGCCGAAGCGGGGTAGACTCCCGGAGTTGCCCGGCGAGGGACACCGAATCGGCTCGTCGCGATCGGCTCCGTGATCGACGCGGTGGAAGCCGCCGTGCGTCCCGTGCCTGGTAGGCCCCTTGCAGGTTCACCTGCCCCACCGCGTTGACGTTCGAGGAGTGCTCCGTGTCCGAGGTCAAGATCGCCGCCGAGCCGCGCACCGAGTTCGGCAAGGGTGCCGCACGGCGGATCCGGCGGGCACACAAGGTGCCGGCCGTGCTCTACGGCCACGGTGGCGCGCCCCGGCACATCTCGCTTCCCGGGCACGAGCTCATGCTCGCGCTGAAGTCGGCCAACGTGCTGCTGCGCCTCGAGCTCGAGGGTTCCAGCGAGCTGGCCCTGCCCAAGGACGTCCAGCGCGACCCGGTCAAGGGCACCCTCGAGCACGTCGACCTCGTCGTTGTTCGCAAGGGCGAGAAGGTGCACGTGGAGATCCCGGTGCACCTGGTGGGCGAGCCCGTCTCCGGCAACCTGGTCAACCACGACCTGACCACACTGTCGGTCGAGGCCGAGGCGACCAACATCCCGACCGGTTTCGAGGTCTCCATCGACGGGCTGGACGCCGGCGACAGCGTGCACGCCAGGGACATCCCCCTGCCTGCGGGTGTCAGCCTGCTCACCGACTCGGACGCCTACGTCGTACACGTGACCGCCGCGCCGAGCGCGGCGCAGGTCGAGGGCGAGGCCGCCTCGGCCGCCGAGGTGGCCGAGGAGCCCGCTGCTGGCGGGGCAGCCGACGAGGAGTGATCTGCGTCGCGGTCCGGGTTCTCACCCCGGGGTCGCGCGGTGGCGCTCCGGGCAGCTGCGGGCGAGGTGGGCGGGATGACTGACCCCGCTACCGAGGGCACGTGGCTGGTCGTCGGCCTGGGCAACCCCGGTCCGACGTACGCCGGAAACCGGCACAACGTGGGTCAGCTTGTCGCTGACGAGATGGCCGGCAGGCTGCGTGCCCGGTTCACCAGCCACAAGGCCCGGGCCGCGGTGTGCCAGGGCAGGCTGGGAGCACCAACCGGCGGAGCGCCCGGACCGTCGGTCGTGCTGGCCAAGCCCGCCACGTACATGAACGAGTCCGGCGGGCCCGTGGGCGCGCTGGTGCGCTTCTTCAAGGTCGACCTGGCTCACCTGGTGGTCATCCACGACGAGCTGGACATCCCCTTCGCCGCGGTCCGGCTCAAGCTCGGCGGTGGCGAGGGCGGGCACAACGGGTTGCGCTCGGTGAGCAGGGCCTTGGGCAGCAAGGACTACGTCCGGGTCAGGATCGGCATCGGTCGCCCGCCGGGCCGGCAGGACCCCGCCGACTTCGTCCTGTCGGACTTCTCCCCCGCCGAGCGGCGGGCGCTGCCGCTGCTGGTCGCCGACGCCGCCGACGCGGTGGAGACACTCGTCGCCGAGGGCCTGCAGCAGGCCCAGCTGCGCTGGCACTCCGCCGGCTGATTGCACCGGGTGGGCCGACGGCGGGGCTGATTGCACCGGGTGGGCCGACGGCGGGGCTCAGCCGGTGTTGCGCAACCCCGCGGCAACCCCGTTGATGCTCAGCAGCAGGGCCCGACGCAGCGCATCCTCCTCCGGACCCTTGCCCTCGCCGCGGCCCGCGCTGGGACCCTCGCCCTCGCCGCGGCCCGCGCTGGGACCCTCGCCCTCGCCGCGGCCGCCGGGCTCGGCCTGCCGGATCCTGCGCAGCAGCGCGACCTGAAGGTAGTTGATCGGGTGCAGATAGGCGTCGCGCACCCGCAGCGTGCGGGCCAGCAGCGGGTTGGAGCCGAGGATCTCGCTCTCCCCGGTGACGGCGAGCACCTCGGCGACGGTCCGTTCGTGCTCGGCGACGATGACGTCGAAGACCCCGCGCAGCTGCGCCGGGACGAGCATCTCGACGTAATGCCGGGCGATGCGCAGGTCGGTCTTGGCCAGGGTCATCGAGACGTTGGACAGGAAGTTGTCGAAGAAGAGCCAGCGCTCGTACATCTCGCGCAGCAGGTCGCCGTGCCCGGCTGCCCGCGCCGCGGCCAGCCCGGAGCCGACCCCGAACCAGCCCGGCACGATCTGGCGGGACTGCGTCCAGCCGAAGACCCACGGGATGGCCCGCAGCCCTCCCAGCCCGGCCCCGGAGTCCGGCCGGCGGGCCGGGCGCGAGCCGATGTTGAGCTCGCCGAGCTGGTCGACCGGGGTGCACGCCATGAAGTACGCCGGCAGCCTCGGGTCCTCCACCAGCGCCCGGTAGGCGGTGAAGGCCGCCTCGGACACCTGGGTCATCACCGGGTCCCAGCGGGCCAGGTCGGCCTCCTGCGACCGCGGAACCCGGTGCAGCACCGTGGCCTCCATCGCGGCCGCCACGGTGAGCTCGAGGTTCTCCCGGGCCAGCACCGGCAGGGAGAACTTGTCGGAGATGACCTCACCCTGCTCGGTGAGCTTGATCTCACCCTGAAGAGTGCCCCAGGGCTGGGACAGGATCGCCTCGTGGGTCGGGCCGCCGCCACGCCCGACCGTGCCGCCGCGTCCGTGGAAGAAGCGCAGCCGAACCCCGTGGGAACCCGCGACGTCGCGCAGCCCGCGCTGAGCGCGGTGGATCTCCCACTGCGAGGTCGTGATGCCGGCCTCCTTGGTGGAGTCGGAGTAGCCGAGCATGACCTCCTGCACGTCCCTGCGTAGCGCGACGATGCGTCGATAGGACGGGTCCCCGAGCAGGTCCTGCAGCACCACCGGGGCCGCGCGCAGCTCCTCAACCGTCTCCAGCAGCGGCACGAAGCCGATGCGGGCCACCCCGGCGGCCAGGTCGACCAGACCCGCCTCGCGGGCCAGCAGCACCGCTGCCAGCACGTCGTCCGCGCCTCGCGTCATCGAGACGATATAGCTCTCGCAGACCTGTGGGCCGTAGCGGTCCAGTGCCTGGCGCAGCGTGGTGAACACCGTGAAGGTCTTGTCTCCCGCATCGTCCAGCGGGGTGGTCACCGGTGCCAGCGGTCGGTGTCCTGCCAGCTCCTTGCCCAGCACGGTGAGCCGGTGCGCCCGGGGCAGGTCCGCGTAGCGCCAGGACAGCTCGCCGAGCCGGTCGAAAAGCTGGCCGATCGCGTGGTGGTGGGCGTCGGCGTGCTCCCGGATGTCCAGCGTGGCCAGGTGCATGCCGAACGCGGCGACGACCCGGATGACCCGCTCGACCCGTCCGTGGGCCACCAGCACCCCGCGGTTGTCCAGCAGCGAGTCGCGCACCAGGGCCAGGTCGGCGAGAAGGTCCTCGGTGCCGAGGTAGTCCCGCCCCGGCTCGTGCGGGCGGCCGCGGGCCAGCCGGTCACGGGTGTTGTCGAGCTTGGCCCGCACCGCGGTGAGCTTGAGCCGGTAGGGCTCCTCGGCATTGAGCCGCAGGTAGCGCGCCTCGATCTCGGGCAGCGCGGCGAGATCGGCGGCCAGGCTGGCCTGCAAATCGGGGCTGACCGGGACCAACCGCGTCGACTCGGACAGGTCGTGCCGCAGCCCGTCGACCAGCTCGGCCAGGACCCGGATGCCGTGCTCGTGCTGCAGCCGCAGCACCGCGTCGGTGACCGCCGCGGTGACGAACGGGTTGCCGTCGCGGTCCCCGCCGATCCATGTGCCGAAGCTGAGCGGTCGTGCGGTCGGGGGCAGCTCGACCCCGGCCCGGGCCAGCTCCTCGCACAGGTCCTCCAACAGCTGCGGGGCGGTGCGGCTGGCGATCTCGTCGAGGTAGTAGACCGCATTGCGGGCCTCGTCCAGCGGCTCCGGACGGACCACCCGCAGCTCGTCGGTCTGCCAGAGCAGGTCGATGACCTCCGCCAGTCGCCGCTGCGTGCGCGGGTCCTCGGGGTCGGCGTCTAGCAGGTCGGCGACCTCGTGCAGCTTGGTCAACGTCGTACGCCGTGCAGCCTCCGTGGGGTGGGCGGTGAAGACCGGGCGGACCGAGAGGCTGGCCACCAGCTCGGCCAGCTCGGCCGGGTCGAGGCCGGCTGCGATGATCTTGTCGGTGGCGGCGGCCAGCCAGCCGCCGCGCTCCCGGCGCAGGTCGGAGAGCTCACGGGCGCGGTGCACCTGCTCGGTGACGTTGGCCAGGTGGAAGTACGCCGCGAAGGCCCGCACGAGACGGGTCGCGGTGGGTACGTCGAGCCCGGCGAGCAGCCGGCTGGCGGGGCTGTCCCCGCCGCGGGCGTCCCCGCCGCTGGAGTCCCGGCCGCGGGCGTCCCCGCCGCGGGAGTCCCGGCCCTCGGCCCGGGTCAGCGCGCGGACCTGCTCGACCAGTCCGAGCAGGTCCTGCCCCTCCTGGCGTACCAGCGTCTCGCCGAGCAGAATGCCGATCCGGCGGATGTCGGCGCGCAGCGCGGCGTGTCGGGTGTCGTCGGCCAGCACGTCGGGCCCGAGGATCTCGGTCACGCACCCAGGCTACGGACATCCTCTCGGGGGGCTGGGCGTCGTTCGCGTGCCGAGATGCCGGCCCGGGTCCACGCCGGGACCTCCCGCAAGTGCCGGGGCGTCCCGGGAATGCCGCGACGTCACACCGTGCCGATAGGGATGCCGCGATGTCACACCGCGGCATTGGCGGGATGCCGCGATGCCGCACACCCGGGTCGGCGGGATGCCGCGATGCCGCACACCCGGGTCCGCGGGCCCCGGGAGGCCCCGCGGGTACGTCGCGTAGCCTGGAGGCACCCCGGGCCGGCTGCGGACCCGGGCCGTTGTGCTGTGCCGCCATCCGGCGAGGAGAATCGCGTGGCCCTGTCCGGTCTGCTCGACCTTCTCGGCTCGGACCCCGCGCTGGGCGAGGCGATCGGCCTGGCCCGCGCCGGAGCCGCCGGCACCCTCGACCTGACCGCTCCGGGCGGTCTGCGGCCCTTCCTCGTCGCCGCGTTGGTCGCTCAGGCCGGGCGCCCGCTGCTGGCCGTCACTGCCACCGGCCGTGAGGCCGAGGACCTCGTCGCGGCACTGGGCAGCCTGCTCGGTCCCGACGCGGTGGCTGACTTCCCGGCCTGGGAGACCCTGCCGCACGAGCGGCTGTCCCCGCGTAGCGACACCGTCGGGCGCCGGCTCGCGGTGCTGCGCCGACTGGCCCACCCCGACCCGACCGACCCGACCGTCGGTCCGCTCAAGGTCGTCGTCGCCCCGGTGCGCGCCGCACTGCAACCGATCGTGGCCGGGCTCGGTGAGCTGGAGCCGGTGCACCTGAGGATGGGCCAGTCCGCCGATCTCGACGATCTCGTCGCCAAGCTGGCCGCGGCGGCCTACACCCGGGTCGACATGGTGGAGCGCCGCGGCGAGTTCGCGGTGCGGGGCGGGCTGATCGACGTGTTCCCACCGACCGAGGAGCACCCGCTGCGGGTCGACTTCTTCGGCGACACCGTCGAGGAGGTCCGCTGGTTCGCTGTCGCCGACCAGCGCTCGCGGGAGATCTCCGAGCATGGGCTGTGGGCCCCGCCGTGCCGTGAGCTGCTGCTCACCGACGAGGTGCGCGCCCGGGCCGACGCGCTGGCCATCGAGGCGCCGCAGCTGGCCGACGTGTTGGGCCAGCTCGCTCAGGGCATCGCGGTGGAGGGCATGGAGGCCCTCGCCCCGGTCCTGGTCGACCGCATGGTGCTCCTGCTCGACGAGCTGCCGGCCGGCAGCCTCGTGCTGGTCTGCGACCCCGAGCGGGTCCGGGCCCGGGCCGTGGACCTGGTCGCCACCAGCCAGGAGTTCCTTGCCGCCTCGTGGGTCAACGCGGCCGCCGGCAACCGGGTCCCCCTCGACGTCAGCACGGCGGCCTACCGCACCCTCGGCGAGGTCCGAGGACACGCCCTGGGCGCGGGCATCCCGTGGTGGACGCTCAGCCCGTTCCGGGTCGATCCCGAGCTGGCCGTGCCGGCCGGGCCGGTCGAGCCCGGGCCGGTCGATCCCGAGCTGGCCGTGCCGGCCGGGCCGGTCGAGCCCGGGCCGGTCGCGCCGCCCGCCCGAACGTCGACGCCCGCCGTGCTGCAGGTGGCGGCTCGCGACGTCGAGGGCTACCGCGGTGACACCGCCCGTGCGCTGGCCGACCTCAAGGGCTGGCTGGGGCAGGGCTGGCGGGTCGTGCTCGTCACGGAGGGGCACGGGCCGGCGCAGCGGCTGGTTGAGCTGCTCGGCGGGGAGGGGCTGCCGGCCCGCTTCGTCGAGGACCTGCTCACCGCCCCGGACCAGCACGTCGTCACCGCCAGCTGCGCCCGTGTCGAGCACGGCTTCCTCGCCCCGGCACTGCCCGGCGGCCCGCTCGTGGTGCTCACCGAGACCGACCTGGCGGGTCAACGCTCATCCACCAGGGACATGCGCCGGCTGCCCTCCCGGCGTCGCGGTGGCGTGGACCCGCTCTCGCTGCGCCCCGGCGACTTCGTCGTGCACGAGCAGCACGGCGTCGGCCGGTACGTCGAGATGACCCAGCGCACGGTGGCCGGCGCCACGAGGGAGTACCTGGTCATCGAGTACGCCGCCAGCCGGCGCGGCCACCCCGGCGACCGGCTCTACGTGCCCACCGACTCCCTCGACCAGGTCACCCGCTACGTGGGCGGGGAGTCGCCCAGCCTGGACCGGATGGGCGGGGGTGACTGGGCCAAGCGCAAGGGCCGGGCCCGCAAGGCGGTCAAGGAGATCGCCGGGGAGCTGATCCGGCTCTACTCGGCCCGGATGGCTGCACCCGGGCACGCCTTCGCCCCGGACTCCCCGTGGCAGCGCGAGCTGGAGGACGCGTTCGGCTACGTCGAGACCCCCGACCAGCTCGCGGTCATTGAGGAGGTCAAGGCTGATATGGAGCGTCCGGTCCCCATGGACCGGATCGTCTGCGGCGACGTGGGCTACGGCAAGACCGAGGTGGCGGTTCGCGCCGCCTTCAAGGCCGTGCAGGACGGCAAGCAGGTCGCCGTACTCGTGCCCACCACGCTGCTGGTCCAGCAGCACATGTCCACCTTCGCCGAGCGCTACGCCGGCTTCCCGATCAACGTCGCGGCGCTGTCGCGGTTCCAGTCCGACGGAGAGGCGGACAAGGTCCGGTCCGGCATCGCGGCCGGCTCGGTCGACATCGTCATCGGAACGCACCGGCTGCTGTCCCCGCAGGTGCGCTTCAAGGATCTCGGCCTGGTCATCGTCGACGAGGAGCAACGCTTCGGGGTCGAGCACAAGGAGTACCTCAAGCACCTGCGGGCCGCCGTGGACGTGCTCACCCTGTCGGCGACCCCGATCCCGCGCACCCTGGAGATGTCGATCACCGGCATCCGGGAAATGTCGACCATCCAGACCCCGCCGGAGGAGCGCCACCCGGTGCTGACCTACGTCGGTCCCTTCGAGGACAAGCAGGTCGGCGCGGCGATCCGGCGCGAGCTGCTGCGCGAGGGTCAGGTCTTCTACATCCACAACCGGGTCGAGTCGATCGAGAAGGCGGCCGCCCGGATCCGCGCCCAGGTGCCCGAGGCGCGCGTCGAGGTGGCGCACGGCCAGATGAACGAGCACCAGCTCGAGCGGATCATCGTGGGCTTCTGGGAGAAGGAGTTCGACGTCCTGGTCTGCACCACGATCGTGGAGAGCGGCATCGACATCGCCAACGCCAACACCCTCATCGTCGAGCGCGCCGACACCTTCGGGCTGTCCCAGCTGCACCAGTTGCGCGGCCGGGTCGGGCGTGGCCGGGAGCGGGCCTACGCATACTTCCTCTACCCGCCCGAGCGGCCGATGACCGAGACGGCCTATGACCGGCTGCGCACCATCGCGGCGCACACGGACCTGGGCTCGGGGATGGCCGTGGCCCTGAAGGACCTGGAGATCCGCGGAGCCGGCAACCTGCTCGGCGGGGAGCAGTCCGGGCATATCGCCGACGTCGGGTTCGACCTGTACATGCGCCTGGTCGGGGAAGCCGTCGCGGAGTTCAAGGGCGAGACCGTACCCGACCAGCTCGACGTCAAGGTCGACCTTCCGATCAACGCGCACCTGCCCCACGACTACATCCCCGGCGAACGGTTGCGGTTGGAGGCCTATGCCAAGATCGCCGCGGTGGCGTCCGAGGAGGACATCGCCGAGGTGCGGGCCGAGCTGGTCGACAGGTACGGCGACCTACCCGTCGCGGTGGCGAACCTGCTGGCGGTGGCCCGCTTCCGGCTGGCGGCACGTCGGGCCGGGCTGTCCGAGGTCACCCTGGCGGGCAACCATGTGCGGCTCAGCCCGGTCGTGCTGGCCGAGAGCCGGCAGCTGCGGTTGGCGCGGCTCTACCCTCGCTCGATCGTCAAGACGGCGGTCAATACCATCCTGGTGCCGAGACCGACCACGGCCGCGGTGGGTGGGCAGCCGCTGCGCGATGTGGCGCTGCTGGACTGGGCCACCGGGCTGCTGGACGCCGTCATCCTCGACGGGGCCGGCCCCCGCGGTCGGACAGCGGCCGTGACCAACGACCTCCCGGCGCAGGCCGGGACCCAGGAAGGACCACCGTGAGCCTGCCGCCGCGCACCAGACCCGGGCTGAAGCTGCTGCCCCTGGCCGCCCTCACCCTGATCGCCGTGGCAGCCTGCGCCCCGGTGTCGGCCGGTGCCGCAGCGGTGGTCGGCAAGCAGCGGCTGACCACCACGAGCCTGCAGACCAGCGTCCGTCAGCTCCTCGCCGAGGGCGGGGGTGGAGGGCAGCCCACCGACCAGCTGTTGCGCAACACCGTCGACCGCTGGGTCTACGAGCAGCTCATCGACCGGGTCGCCCGCGCCCGCGGCGTCACGGTGACCGCGGGCGACATCGCCGCCAAGGCCGCCCAGGTGAAGGCCCAGGGCGGGGAGGCCGGCTACCGCCAGGCGGTCATCGCCTCCGGTGCGCCCTTCGCCGACGCAGACGAGCTGGTCCGCCTCGTCGTGCAGCTTCAGCGGCTCGGGGTGCAGCTGGTCCCGGGCAGCGCGAGCGCGGACCCGACGGCGCTCGCCAACGCCCGGCAGGCCGCCATCGACAAGCTCGTCATCGCCGAGGCCGGCAAGGTGGACGTCGACGTCAGCCCCCGCTACGGGCAGTTCGACCCCGCCTCGGCCACCGTCGCGCCGCTGCAGTCAGGGGGCCTGGCCGTGGACGCGCAGACCTACCAGCAGATGAAGTGACTCCACCGTGAGCGACCCGGTCGCACCCGCCGGCCACGCCCGGCTGGTGCTGCTGACCACCACCCCCCGGGTCCCCGCCGGGCTGCTGACCTGGCAGGCCTGGGCCGTACTGCGCGAGGCCGACGTCATCGTGGCCCGCGACCTCGAGCACCCGCTGGCGCCGTACCTGGCCGAGGCCGGCATCGGCCCGGCACGCCAGGTCGAGGACACCGCGGCACGCCAGGTCGAGGACACCTCGGCACCTACGGCGCCGGTGCTCGCGCTCGGACCGGACCGGCGGGCCCGGGCACTGCTGCGGGCGGCCCGGCTGCACGGCACCGCGGTCTACCTCGGCTCCGATGACGGTGACCCGGGGCTGGCCAGCGCGCTGGCTGTCGCGCTGGCCGACGGCGGGGCCGATGTCACCGTCGAGAGCGTGCCCGGCTCGTGGGACTCCCCGGGGGCTCGGTTGCTCGACCTTGTCGCGGTCATGGACCGGCTGCGCTCGCCCGGCGGCTGCCCGTGGGACGCCGAGCAGACCCATGCCTCGCTGGTGCGCTACCTGGTCGAGGAGGCCTACGAGACCGTCGAAGCCATCGAGGCCGGTGACGACACGCAGCTGCGCGAGGAGCTCGGCGACCTGCTGCTGCAGGTGGTCTTCCACGCCCGCATCGGCCAGGAGCGCACGGCGGGGGCATGGACCATCGACGACGTCGCCGCCGAGATCGTCGCGAAGCTGATCCGGCGCCACCCCCATGTCTTCGGAGACGTCGACGCCCCCACGGCCGCCCATGTCGAGGCGAACTGGCAGCGGCTGAAGTCCGCCGAGAAGGGCCGGGTCTCGGCCGTGGACGGGGTGCCGCTTGCCCAGCCGGCCTTGTCGCTGGCCGCCCAGCTGCTGGACCGGGCCCGGCGGGCCGGGGTGGACCTGACCGGGGTGGACCTGACTGGCCTGGACCTTTCGGAGGACCCGGGCCTGGGTCAGGCCGCCTACCGTGACGAGCCCGCGCTGGGGGCGGCGCTGCTCGGGGTCGTGGTGCGGGCTGCAGCGGCCGGGCTGGACGCCGAGCGGGCCCTGCGTGCGAGCTCGCGCGGCCTGGCTGAGCGGATCCGGGCGGTCGAGGGCGGGTGAGTGCCCGCCGCGCCCGTGCCGGCGGGTTGCTCGCGCTGGGCCTGGCAGCCCTGGTGGCGGTGAGCGGATGCGCCACCCCCGCCCCTCCCCGCCAGGCCCCACCCGCTCCGGCGCAGCGGATGGCCGTGCGCCAGCACACCCCGGCCGACCGGGTCCCGCCGGTGCAGCCCACCGTCGTGGAGAACTCCCGGCCCGGGGCGCGGGACTGGCGGATCAGTGCGGCCAGCGGTGAGCGACGGGTGGGTGCGGTTTCCGGCTACACCGACCGGGTCTCGGTGCTGCCCGGGACACCGGTGGGCCTGTATGTCTCCACGAGCGCATCCAGCTGGTCGGCCATCGCCTACCGGATGGGCTGGTACGCCGGACGCGGGGCCCGGCGGGTCTGGTCGGTCGGGCCCCAGCCTGGTCGGGTCCAGCCGGCGGCCGCGTTCGATCCCAGCACCCGCACGGTGTGGGCACCATGGACCCGCTCGTTGCTGGTGCCGACGGCCGGCTGGCCCGCTGGACAGTACCTGATCCGGCTGACCTCCAGCACCGGGGCGCAGTCCTACGTGCCGCTGTTGGTCCGCTCGGCCAGCACCGCCGGCAGGCTCGTGCTGGTGGCCGCCACGATGACGTGGCAGGCCTACAACCCCTGGGGCGGCTTCGACCTCTACCGCGGGCCCGGCGCCCATCACGGCTTCTCCACCCGTTCCCTGGCGGTCTCCTTCGACCGGCCCTACGCGCAGAGCTACGGGGCCGGGCTGTTCTTCGACTACCTCCAGCCGGTGCTGGCCCAGGCCGAGCGGCTCGGCCTGTCGCTGGCCTACGAGACCGACGTGGACATCTCCACCGTGCCCGGGCTGCTGGCCGGGGCGCGCGCGGTGGTCTTCGACGGGCATGCGGAGTACTGGACGCAGCCGCTGCGCGAGGCGACGCTGAACGCTCGCGACACCGGGACCAACCTGGCCTTCCTCGGGGCCAACACCGAGTACTGGCGGGTCCGGCTGGCGGGCTCCGCTCTCGGGCCGGACCGCCTCGTCGTCGGCTACAAGTATGCCGTCGACCCGATCGTGCGCACCGACCCGCAGCTGGCGACCACCCGGTTCCGCGACCCACCGAACCCGCAGCCGGAGAACACCCTGGTCGGGCTGCGCTATGAGTGCTTCCCCGCCGAGGGCGCCTACCGGGTCCTTGACCCGACGTTCTGGCTGTTCGCCGGCACGGGCGTCAGCCAGGGCACGAGCTTCGCCGGGCTGGCCGGGCCGGAGATCGACCGCTACTACCCGCTGCCGGGCACACCGCACCCCATCGAGCTCGTCGCGGACTCCCCGCTGACCTGCCGCGGGGTGGGGACCTGGCAGGACTCGGCGTACTACACCACCCCCTCGGGCGCCGGGGTTCTCGCGGTCGGCACGATGCGCTGGGTGTGCGCGCTTGCCGGAAGCTGCCGGCAGTACGGCGTCACCCCCGCGGCTACCCGCTTCGTCACAACGGTCACCGACAACCTGCTCACCGCCTTCGCGGCCGGGCCGGTCGGGCGAGCCCACCCCGCGCTGGACAACTCCGCCGCCTACGCCGACCGTCCGGTGCTGAACCTGACCGGCGGCTCCTGACCGGTCGGTCCTGACCGGCGACCCGGGCGAGCAGACGCCGGTGCCCGTCCGGGCGAGCCGACGCCGGTGCCCGTCCGGGCCGCCGGTAGCCTGAACCCGACGTCCGGCGCGGGTCCTGCCCTCGCGCCGGTCCCGACCCGAAGGAGCTGTTCGTGGCCAGCATCGACGCCATCGGCGCGCGCGAGATCCTCGACTCCCGCGGCAACCCCACCGTCGAGGTGGAGGTGGCTCTCGACGACGGGACCCTGGCACGCGCGGCGGTGCCCAGCGGGGCCTCCACCGGGGCGTTCGAGGCCGTCGAGCGCCGCGACGGCGACTCCGCGCGCTACGGCGGCAAGGGTGTCGAGCAGGCCGTGCTGGCGGTGCTCGACGAGATCGGACCGGAGCTGGTCGGCTACGAGGCCAGCGAGCAGCGCGCCATCGACCAGGTGATGATCGACCTGGACGGTACGCCGACGAAGTCCCGGCTGGGCGCCAACGCGATCTTGGGGGTCTCCCTCGCGGTGGCCAAGGCTGCGGCAGACTCGGCCGAGCTTCCGCTGTTCCGCTACCTCGGTGGTCCGGCGGCGCACCTGCTGCCAGTGCCGATGATGAACATCCTCAACGGTGGTGCCCATGCCGACAGCAATGTCGACATCCAGGAGTTCATGATCGCCCCGGTGGGCGCGCCGACCTTCGCCGAGGCACTGCGCTGGGGTGCGGAGACCTACCACGCCCTCAAGAGCGTGCTGAAGTCCGCAGGCTTGGCCACAGGTCTCGGTGACGAGGGAGGCTTCGCACCCAGCCTCGGCTCCAACCGTGAGGCCCTCGACCTGATCACCTCGGCTATCCAGAAGGCCGGCTTCACCCCCGGGGCGGACATCGCCTTGGCCATCGACGCCGCCGCCACCGAGTTCTTCTCCGAGGGGGCCTACCAGTTCGAGGGGGCCACTCGCTCGATCGAGGCGATGGTCGACTACTACGCCGAGATCGTTGCGGCCTACCCGGTGGTCTCGCTCGAGGACCCGTTGGCCGAGGACGACTGGGCCGGCTGGGCCACGCTTACTGCCCGCCTGGGGGAACAGATCCAGATCGTGGGCGACGACCTGTTCGTCACCAACCCGGAGCGACTGGCCCGCGGCATCGCGGAGCGTTCCGCCAACGCCCTGCTGGTCAAGGTCAACCAGATCGGCAGCCTCACCGAGACCCTCGACGCGGTCGCCCTGGCGCACCGTAGCGGCTTCCGCTGCATGCTCAGCCACCGTTCGGGGGAGACCGAGGACACCACGATCGCCGACCTGGTCGTCGCCCTCGACGCTGGGCAGATCAAGTCCGGTGCCCCGGCCCGCTCCGAGCGGGTGGCCAAGTACAACCAGCTGCTGCGCATCGAGGAGGAGCTGGAGGACGCGGCCCGCTACGCCGGCCGGGCGGCCTTCCCGCGCAGCTACGCCACCCCCGGGTCGTGACGGGTAGGTGAGCGCACCCCGCCGCACACCCGCGACCGGTCGGCGCAGCGCGCCGGGCGGGCGGGCCGGCACGGGCCCCTCGCCCGGCTCCGCCAGCCCCGGCCGGGCGGGCGCGGCGACCCGCCCACGCGCGGCCCGGGGGCGCCGCGGTGGCGAGGACGCGGCGGCGGTGAGCTCCCGGCCGGCCCCGGGGCGTCGTACGACGGTGACCGGGCGGGCCGCGATCCTGGCCGTGGTGCTTTGCGGGGTGCTGGTGACCCTGGCCTACCCGGCCCGCGAGCTGCTGGCTCAACGAGTCCAGATCGCCGCGCTGCACGCCCAGGTGGATGCCCAGCAGCGCCGGGTCGACGCCCTCGGTGCCGCGGCCGCGCGCTGGAGCGATCCCGCCTATGTCGAGGCGCAGGCCCGTGAGCGGTTGCACTTCGTCATGCCGGGGCAGACCCAGTTCCTGGTGCTCGGCCCGGCCGTCGGCGCGAAACCTGGCGCGGCCAGCGGTGCGGGCGGGGCGAAGGTCGCGACCCCCACCCCCGCGGGTGGGGACGCCTGGTTCGACCGGCTGTGGCACTCGGTGCAGGTCGCCGGTCTGCCGGTGTCCGAGCAGCCGGCTGCCCGACCCTCGACCGGTGCCACGGTGCGGTGAGCCAGGCACCCGGCCCGGCTGGTGTGGCCTCCTGCGGTGCGTTCGAGCAGGTCAGCCCCGGTGACCTGATGGTGCTGGCCGAGCAGCTCGGTCGGCCAGCACGTGGGGTGCGTCGAGTGGCGCACCGCTGCCCGTGCGGTGCCCCCGACGTGGTCGAGACCGCTCCGCGGCTTCCGGATGGCACGCCGTTTCCCACGCTGTTCTACCTGACCTGCCCCCGGGCCGCCGCGGCCGTGTCCACCCTGGAGTCGACCGGACTCATGCGCGGGCTCACCGATCGGCTTGCCAGCGACCCCGACCTGGCCGAGGGCTACCGGGAGGCGCACACCGACTACCTGGCCCGTCGCGACAGCGTCGAGGTGGTGGCCGAGATCGCCGGGACCAGTGCCGGGGGCATGCCCGAGCGGGTCAAGTGCCTGCACGCGCTGCTGGCCCATGCGCTTGCCGCGGGGCCCGGGGTGAACCCTGTCGGTGACCTGGCCCGCGCGGCCCTGCCGGACTGGTGGGTCTGCGGCCCCTGCGTCACCGCGGGGGCTCGGCGATGACCCGGGTCGCCGCTATCGACTGCGGCACCAACTCCATCCGGCTGCTGGTCGCCGACGTGGACCCGCAGGCCGGCACCCTCGTCGACGTCGACCGCCGGATGGAGATCGTCCGGCTCGGTGCCGGTGTCGATGAGACCGGGCGCCTCTCCGATGCGGCGCTGGCCCGCACCTTCGCGGCGTGCGAGCGCTTCGCGGCGCTGCTGGCCGATCTCGGCGCCACCCGGGTGCGTTTCGTGGCCACCAGCGCTACGCGCGACGCCAGCAACCGGGAGGAGTTCCTCGAAGGGGTGCTCGCCCGCCTCGGTGTGGCTGCCGAGGTGGCCAGCGGGGACGAGGAGGCCGCGCTGTCCTTCACAGGGGCCACCCGGGAGCTGCCCGCGGCGGGGTTGACCGGCCCCTACCTTGTCGTCGACATCGGTGGCGGCTCGACCGAGATCGTGCTGGGGACGGACAAGCCCGAGGCTGCCTGCTCGATCGACGTGGGGTGTGTCCGGATGAGCGAGCGGATCCTGCGCTCGGACCCGCCGACGAGCCAGGAGATCTCCGCCGCGACCAGCGCGATCGACGCCATGCTCGCCACCGCTGCCGAGCGGGTCCCGCTGCGGGCTGGGCGCCTGATCGGGCTGGCCGGGACCGTGACGACGGTGGCGGCCGCCGCGATGGGACTGCCGCGCTATGACCCATCGGTCATCCACCTGGCCCGGCTGCCCGCCGAGGCGGTGCGCCGGACCATCCACTGGCTGCTGACCTCTGACCGGGCCCGTCGCGCGCAGCTGCCCTTCATGCACCCTGGTCGGGTCGACGTGATCGGGGCCGGCGGGCTGATCCTGGACCGGGTGCTGCAGGCCAGCGCAGCCAGCGAGCTCGTGGTCAGCGAGCACGACATCCTCGACGGGATCGCCTGGTCACTGGCCTGACCTGCCTGACGCGCGCACCACCCGCCGACGGTCCACCGGTCAGGCCGCCGGGTGGCTTCCGGGATCCGTGCCGCATCCGGTGCGTCACCCTGGCGTGGGGTGTGGCAGCCTTCCGAGCAGGACGACAACCGATCGTGAAGGGACGTGACTCGTGGGCCAGATGGTCAGCTTTGCCAGCGACGGCGAAACCTGTCAGGGCTACCTGGCGACACCGGCGTCGGGCACCGGGCCCGGTGTCATCGTCATCCAGGAGTGGTGGGGTCTGGTCGGGCACATCACCGCGGTGGCCGACCGCTTCGCCGAGCAGGGTTTCGTGGCCCTGGCCCCCGACCTCTACCACGGGGTCAGCACGCGCGAGCCCGACGAGGCCGGCAAGCTGATGATGGGGCTGGCGATGGACCGCGCGGCCAGGGACATCGCCGGGGCGGCCGAGCACCTGGCCGGGCGGGCCGAGGTGAGCGGGCGGATCGGCACGGTCGGATTCTGCATGGGCGGCTCGCTGGCGCTGTGGTCGGCCACGCTGTCCCCGCGGGTGGTCGCCGCGGTCGGCTTCTATCCGGCGGTGCCGTGGGAGCGGATGAGCCCGACCTGGAGCAGCTATCAGGGCAAGGCCGCCCTCATCCACTGCTCGGAGGGTGACGGAACCTCTCAGGCACCGGGCATCCAGGCGGCCGTCTCGGCGATCCGGGGCGCCGGGGGCACGGTGACGGCGTATGACTATCCGGGCACCGAGCACGCCTTCTTCAACGACGAGCGGCCGGAGGTGTACGCCGCCACGGCCTCCGCGCTGGCCTGGGAACGCACGATCGACTTCTTCCGCGACCGGCTGGGGTGAGCCCGCCCGGCCGTGCCGGCGACCCGTACGACGTGGCCTCGATCGCGGCCGGCGCGGTCGACCTCGCCATGCTCGACGCCCGGATGACCGGCTGCCGGGCCTGCCCACGCCTGGTCGCGTGGCGGGAGCAGGTGGCCGCCCGAGGGCGGCGTTCCTTCGCCGGGCAGACCTACTGGGGGCGCCCGGTCCCGGGGTTCGGTGACCCCGCGGCCCGCCTGCTCGTCCTGGGACTTGCCCCGGCCGCCCACGGTGGCAACCGGACCGGACGGGTCTTCACCGGTGACCGCAGCGGCGACTGGCTCTTCGCGGGGCTGCACCGAGCGGGGCTTGCCAACCAGCCGAGCAGCGTGAGCCGGGACGACGGGCTGACGCTCGCCGGGGTCCGGGTCAGCGCCGCGGTGCGCTGCGCCCCGCCCGGCAACACCCCGAGCCCCGAGGAGCGGGACACCTGTGCTGCCTGGCTGGACCGCGAGGTCGAGCTGCTGCGACCGACACTTCGCGCGGTGCTGGCCCTCGGCGGGTTCGCCTGGCGGGCCGGGCTTGCGGTGCTGGCACGGGCCGGGGCGAGGCTGCCCCGGCCACGCCCCGACTTCGGCCACGAGTCGGTGTGTCAGGTCGGCGGGGTGACGCTGGTCGGCTGCTTCCACCCCAGCCAGCAGAACACCTTCACCGGTCGGCTCACCGAGGCCATGCTCGACTCCGCGATCGTGCGTGCCGCGGAAGCGGCCGGCTTGACCAGCTGAGCCCGGCTGCGCCCGCTGATCCCGCAAGGGCTGCCCGACCGCGCGCGTCGGGAGTAGAACTGAGTCGATCACTCTTGCCTGGGAGGGAGCCATGCCAGTCGCGGGTCGCCTCGTGCGTGTCCTCACCGACGTGCTGGGAGACACCCTGCCGGTGCGGGTCCGGGCCTGGGACGGTTCGGAGTCAGGCCCACCCGAGGCGCCGCT